>DATCDS010000134.1:0-37815 GCA_036510515.1 Vulcanimicrobiaceae bacterium | reverse complement strand
CGTCGCCGCGATCGGGGCGGCGACCATCACGGCGCAGCAGCGCTGCCGTGCGCTCGCGCTGACCTGCCGTTTCGTCGACCTGCGCTTTGCCGACGCGGCGACGCTGCGCGCAACGCGCGTGCTGATCCTTCCACCCAACGGCATCGGGCTGCCTTTCATCCCGTCGGTCGCGGACAAGCTGCGCACGATCCGCGGCAGCGTCCGCATCGTCGCCGGCGCCGACGCCGCGCTGCGCGCGACGCCGCAGCGCGCCGCCCAAGGCATCGAGTATGCAGCCCTGCTAGTCGCGCCGGGCGGCGCTTCGGGAATTCTCGACATCATCAACCCGGAAACAAAGGCGCGCCGCATCGCGGCCACGACATTTCGCCTGGACGATCGCGCCGTTGCGGTTCGAGCGTTTATCATGCCGCCGCGGTCGGCTCACGACGTCTATCTCAACGTACCGCGCGACGCACTGCGCGCCGCGACGGCCGCGCGCCGACGCTGTTGCGCCGGCCCAGCGCCGCGCCCCGCATTCGCCCCACGCTCGCCGCTGCACGGTTCCATACCCGGAACGACCGACGTACGCGTCGAGGACTTCTTTGCCGACGGCGACCTGGCGTTTGTCCTGACGAACCGCTACGTGCGCGTCATCGTCTCGCCAGGCGCCGGCGCGCGTTCCTTCGTCTTTGAAGATCTCGCGACGCGCGCGAATGCCTTCACGTCGATCGGCGCGCTGCGCGACGATGTTGCATCGCCGTTGCCGCCGTCGGCGCGCGATTACATCGCCGCGTACACGCATCCGATGCCCGCCGGAACGTTCAATCGCCGTTACGCCTGCGCTATCCTCGAGCGTTCGCCGGTCGCGCGCGTGCGCTGCACCTACGACGCTCCCGACCTCGCGGCAAGCCCGGTGCATTTCGAAAAGACCTTCACGCTGTCCGCCGATACACGCACGCTCGCGGTCGAGATGCGCGCTTCGTCCGACGCGGCGTCGATCTCGGCGGTCGCATCGGGCGCGGCACCGGAGATCGCGTGTCCCGACATCGCCTGCAAAATCGTGACCAAGGCCGGCTATCGACTCGTGACCCTGCAGTATCCCGTCGGCGGCGCGAGCACGATTCGCTTCACCCTGCCAGGAGCCGCGCCCGCGTCCGCGAATCCGCCGTAGCGCATCGGGGAAGTGGCGGAACGGCAGACGCAACCGCCTCAAAAGCGGTCGAGGCAACTCATGTGGGTTCGAGTCCCACCTTCCCTACCAAATTCCCGAAGGAAAACCGGTACCGGTCCCTCGAGCGCAAGGGCTTGCTCGCTTAGCGACGCAGTATTTTCTCTAAAATTCAGCAAATTTCAGCGATAACTGAGCCCGTTGGGGTAGACCGCGCTTATGGCTAGCCAAGATCCGCAGATCCACTCTCCGGCGACGCGAATAACGCATTGGTTCGCGGCCGCATCGTTCGTGTTGCTGTTCGCCACGGGCGCGGCGATCTTCGACCGCCGGCCGAGACTTCGTCTTGGTCTGCAGACGTTCACGTTGCCGCAAGTCCCATCGTGGCTCACGATGACCGCCGAGCCGAGACTCATTCACTACGTCTTCGCTGCCATTTTCATCCTGTGCGGCGTCGCCTATCTTACGTGGGGATTGCGCAGCGGCCATTTTGCGGCCTTGACGTTCAAGCGCACGGATTGGCCAAAGCTGCTTCCAATGCAGTTGTACTATCTGCGCCTGCGCAAGGATCCCTCCGCGTACGGCCAGTACAACCCGTTGCAAAAACTCGCTTACACCGTCGTGCTGTTTGCAATCGCTCCACTGCTCGTACTGAGCGGCGTTGCACTATTCGAGTCGCGGATCTTTGAACCGCTTTCGGCGATCTTCATCGGCGGCGCGAGGCTCTGGCACATCGTGTTGACCGTTGTGTTATGCCTCTTCGTGATCGGTCACCTCGGGATGGTCCTGAGCACGGGCTTTATGAAGAACATGCGCAAAATGGTTTGATCCGCCTATGCGCCGCGGCCGAAACACCACGCTTCGAGCGCTGGTCGTCGTTCGCAAATGCGCTTGGCTCGCGCTCACGCGGTGGTGTTGCCTTCTTACCGCCGCGTGTTGGCGACCCAGGCCCCTTTTGCAGGGAGCAATCCGCTGAACTGCTCGCGCGCGACCTCGTAACATTCGCAGGACGCGCCTTCGAGGCCGGCCCGATCGAGAATGGTGATGATGCCGCGACCGTAGCTGATGAAGCCGGCATTTTGCAACGTCGCCGCGGCGATGGTCACACCGGAGCGCTGGGTTCCCAGCATCATCGCCAAGAACTCGTGCGTCAGAGGCACTTCCGAAGAATCCACCCGATCGTGGGTCATGAGCAACCAGCGCGCGCAACGCTCGTAGACGTTGTGCAGCCGGTTGCACGCCGCAAGTTGGCCGAGCATATTTACGTAGGCTTGAACGTAACGATCGAGCAGCTTGCGAAACTTTTCGCCCGCCCGCAGGGACGCAAACACCTTCGTATCCATCACGATGGCTTCTCCGGGGACCTGGCAATAGGACTCGTTCGCCGTGGTCGTCGCGCCCAGCAGCAGCGGAATAGCCGAGGTACCTTCTCGTCCGATCGTGCCGACCTCGATCTGGCTGCCGTCCTTCATCCTGGTCACGACCGACAGCACGCAGTCCAAAGGGAAATACACGCGGCTAATTCGCTCGTTGGGTTCGTAGATTTGCGCTCGCAAGGGCAAGTCGACGATGCTGCCGCGCTCGACCAGGGACTGCGCATCCGCCCCTGCGAGCCCCGCAAGGATCGCGTTTTGACGCAACGATTCGAGCGTGACCTCGCGGCTCTCGGGAGCGGATGGGCGCGGCTTCCGCCTTTTCATGAGCAAAATCTTTGAGCCCGGAATACGGAATCCTGTGCGAATCGGCGCAGCACAGGTTTTCCCTGAGCATATCCTGGGTAAAGCACGGTCGGTTTTACGCAGACGACGTCAACGAATCATGGTACGGTCGGGCCATGACCAACGTCCATGTGCTTTCATTTCATGGCGAGCTGGACGTGGCGTGCAAAGCGCACATCACTCAAGAGCTCGGCCGCATTAGTCTCTTGGGACCAGATCCCGTCGCGATCCTCGATCTGAGCGACGTCAAGTACATCGACTCGACATTCCTCAATGCGCTGGCTCGTGCGGAGAACCATAAGATTCCCGGGACGCGAATATGCGTCGTCGCCAGCGCATTTATTCTACGGGTCCTCACGTTCACGTCGTTCGACCGCGTCATCGCGCTGTTCGAGGACGCTATCTCGGCGCGCCGCTTCGCCGATTCCATCGATTCCGCCGCGGCGATCGGCGCTTAGTGGGTATAACCTTGGGATAGATGCCGATTCCTGAAAGTAATGGAGACTACCCAGAGCACCTGCGCGAGGCTGCCGAGACGATCGATGCGCTCCGCGCGCAGCGCCATCGACGGATGCCTCCAGCCGAACGGGCAGTACAGCACTTCATGGAACGCATCGGGAGACCGCTGGTCATTCTCGGGCTGGCGGCGTTCATCGTCGCATGGGTGGCGCTCAACCTCTTCCTGCGGCACGGTCATGCCGCCTTGGACAACGACTCCTTTGCGGTCCTCAACACGATGGCGGGGCTTGCAAGCCTCGTCCTCGTCGTCGCGATCCTCAGCCATCAAAATACGCAAAGCACGATCGAACAAGAACGCGCGCGCCTGATGCTGCAGATGATGGTCATTCAAGATCGCAAGGTCACCGAGGCGCTCAACGCCCTCGAGGATCTTCGACGCGAGCACCCGCGCATCGATACGTCGAGCGATCCCACGGAACTGCACCAAGCCACCGACCTGCATGAAGCCACGCGCGCCCTCCAAGAAGCGGAAAGCATCGACGGCGAATCGTAAGATGCCCTCGCGCGGCGGCCGCTAGTGCGCGGCTCCTACGACCAGCGATGCGTCGTGCAGGGCTTGCTGATGCGCGGTTTGATCGGCAGCCGAGACGAAACCGTCGACATCGGCGGCCATCCATTCTTGGGGATAGAGTTCGAAGATCTGCGTGTTGTTGTCCAGGCCGTATTCGAGGGCTTTGCCCAGATCGATCGGCGAAACCCCGGGCATCGGCGCGGTCGATGCGACGATCGTCTGGAACTCGAATGGCACGACGCCTACATGCCGCGTAAATGCCTGGCACCAATAAAGGTTCACGATCTTGGCTTGCGGGTCGCAAGCCGCCGGCTTGGATGTCGGCAACGCGACGTTGGAAATGCCGAGATTTTCGGTCCCGAAGCCAACGCCGTGATTGGCCGCATCTTCGGTAACTTGATTGGGGTAGTCGTAGAACGACGGGCCGCCGTCGAGTTCGTTGAGCGCCACGAGCAGCTGCTTGTCGGTATTTTGGTCGGACAGAAATCGCACGACGTTCTTGGCGTGCTGGACCCAGCCGTCGTAGCTAAACCCCACTTGACTGGTCCAAATCGGCAGACAATCGGCGTGCTCGCCGTTATCGAAGTGCGCCGGGATCGCTTCGACGCCGAATCCGATCGCAAAGCGCATATACCCGATTTTCGGCGCGAGCGTCGAGTTGTTGTAACTGAAATGCTGCACGGCGGCGGTGATGAAGTCGTGCCAATCCTGTTCAAACGTCGGGTCCATGTAGTCGGGCGCCGGCGGCTGATCGGTACATTTGACAACCGGCACGTCATCGCCGCTGGGATCGGTAACCCACGCCGGCGTGACGGGATTCTTTGCCCCGCGCTCGGGACCGGCCGAGAACAGCAAGTTGACGGTGAGGCGGGCGTTTGCGTACGGCGCCGCCAAGCCATTGGGCCCGTCGATCTCGCTGAAATCGAAGACCCCTTTCTGCGGCTCCAGGTCGGCCCATTGAACGACCAAGCTCACACCGCACAACGTTGGATCCTTCCCGATCACGCTGCTCTCGAGCTGCGATTCGTAGATGCCGCCGTCAACGACGTATGGATTCCAGACGAACATGCCGTGCGGCGCGTTGGGTATGGCGACGCGTGCGTCGGCGCCGACGCACGGCGGCGCGGTCGCCGATGCGATCGTCGACGGCGGCCCGATCGTCTGATCGACCTGGGCGGTAAGACGCTGCGCCGGGTCGCCGTTGTCGGTGACGATGATCGTGCTGCAACCCAGTGACGTTCCGGGCAGCAGCCCATTAAACGCGACCGACGCGGTCGGGCCGAGGACACTCTGCGTATAGGCACCGTCGCCCGTCGTCATCTTGAGCGGACCTTCGAATGCGTTGGCGCACGACGCCTTGTAGCCCGGCCGGGTGACGATCGAGAATGCTTGCGCGCCGCCCTCGCTCAGCGCGACGCTCTGCACCGTCTGACACGGCGTCGGTTGCGTCGCTCCGGCGCATCCGAACTGCACCAGACTGGGCGTCATGGTGAACTTCCTGAGTGCGGGAATCGCCAGCGTAACCGGGACGGCCGTGTGATCCCCCGAGGGATCGGTGATGTCGATCGTACACGATTTTGAGATCGCACCCTGACCGAAGGGGACGACGACCAGCTCGCTGTTGGCCGCGGCATTCGATGGAGTGACCTGAATCCCGCTGCCGCTGGTGCAGCCGCTCTCGACCTTCGCGGTCATCCGTCCGCTAAATCCGCTGGTCGTCAGCGTCACGACTTGATTGGCTTTGGTGATGCTCACGCTCGCCGGGGTGACGCCCTGCGCGACCGCCAGCGCCGCGAGCCGCGAGCCCTGGGTTTGCAAGACCACGACCTCGTAGCTAACGTCGATGCTCCCGCTGCTGCCGTCGGATCCGCGGACGGTCACCATGCAGTCGGCAGGCGGCGTTCCGACAGCGTACGCTAGGAACATCAGCGGCACGCTGGCCTGGTCGAGCTGCGTTTGCCCATCTCCCGCGATCGCGATGCTGCCCTGCGAGGTCGTGCAATCCGCATCGGCGGCGGGCGTATACGAAACGCCAAGGGTATCGCCCGACACGGTGATCGAGTCGGCGGGCTCCTCGTCGGTCAAGAGCAGTGGAGACGGGTTTAAAGCCAACATCTGCCCGGAGCCACCAGTGGGCGGGGAGATCGAGCCGCCACCGCGACAGCCGCCGACAAGCGCACAAAGTACGGCAAAAAAAACGAAAGCGTTAGCGCGCATCCTACCCCCGAATTCGTAGCGGCCGCGCCTAGGGAATCAGAGCTTCCCTAGAATTGAATTCGACTATACCACGACGGCCGGTGAGGGGAACTTAGGGCGACGTTAGCGCCGCAAGGTCCGAGCCGCCCCCGCAAGGCGCTCCGCCTGCGCTTGCAGGCTGGTCAGGGTCAGCACCACCGGGGAGTTCGCCATGGCGCGCAGATGCTCGAAAACCCGCCGCGCCGCCACCAACGCCGCGACCCCGCCCGCCAATGCCAGCACGGCCCCGGCGATAACGCTGGCGACAAGCAGGTCGAGCCAGAGGTCGCTAAGCAGCGGAGCCGCTCGTGGAGGAGGGCTTGGGTGAGTCTTTGGGATCGCTCTTTGGCTCGGCCTTCGCTTCGCTCTTCGCTTCGGTCGCTTCGGTCTTCGGTTCGCTCTTCGCTTCGCCGGCCGGCTGCGGCGCCGACTCGGTCTTGGGCTCGGAGGACGCGCTCGACGGAGCCTTCGACCGCGAGTCGTTAATGTAAAAGCCCGACCCTTTAAAGACGATCGGCGCCGCATTGAAAACCCTTGCGAGCGCGCCGCCGCACGCGGGGCACGCCTCTTCGTGAGGCGCGCCAAACCCGTGCCGGACCTCGGTGATCCGGCCGCAAGACGTGCATTTGTAATCGTACAGCGGCATGGTGGCTAGTCTACCAGCGCTTCCCTTTTCCGGTCAACGACCGATGGCGGTCAGGCCTCGATCGGAAGAGCGTCCGGGCTCGCCTGCTGCTCGAGCATGCCCCGTAGAAGCGCGAGCGAATGGTTCAGCGCCGCGGCCAACCGCCGCGCATGCCGCATCCCGTCAAACCACGCACCGAGTCGGCCGTGGTACGCCGGGTACGAGATCCGCGCGTGAATTCGCGAACGCGTCGATTTGCGTTCGATTCGAAATTCGATGCGCCGACGAAGCGAATATGCGCCCACCAGCGAGACGCGGAAGTTCGAAACGAGCTGGTCGACCTCGAAGCACTGCTCTTCTTCACCCGGAATCGACGAGCGCAGCACGACCTCGCTGCCCAGGGTTAACGGCGACTTCCGGTCGACCCGTCGCGCACTGCGCAAGAGCGACAGCCACACCGGCCACTTCTCGACGGCACAGAGCAGCGCAAACGCGTCTTCGGCACTCGTCTCGATATCGAGGCTCCCGGAGAGTGAGCGCAAACCGGACGCTGGGATCGCTTCGGAGACAACATCCATGCCGAGCCGATTCGACGGGCCATCTATGGTGCCTCCCGGCCCGTCCGACCCCTACGGGTGGTTAGTCGGCAGGTCGACCTCGCCCGATGACACCGCGGTCGCGAAGGCGACCAGCGTCCGAACTCCCACCGTCAACGCGTCTTCATCGATCCGGAACTCGGCGGAGTGGCCCGAATGAATCGCACCGGCCTTCTCGCTGCGCGTCCCCAATCGAATGTGGATCGCGGGCACGCGCTGGGCGAAATACGCGAAGTCTTCGGCGCCCATCGTCGGCGCGGGGCGCTCGACGCGCAGGCCGCTGTGCTCCCGCATGTATGCCGAAAAGTTCTCCGCCAGCGTCGGATCGTTGACCACCGGCGGGTACCCGTAGATCACGTTGAGTTCGGCCTTGACGCTGTAGGCGTCGGCGACGCCCTCGAGAATCCGCCGCGCGCGCGTTTCCAACCCGTTGCGGATCTCGGGATCGTGCGCGCGAAACGTTCCGGTCAGCTTGACCTCGTCGGCGATCACGTTATTGCGGTAGCCGCCCGCGATGGTTCCCACGGTCACTACGACGGACTTCTGCGGATCGGTTTCGCGCGCCGCAATGTTTTGCAAGGCCAAGATCATCGCAGCGGTCGCGGGAATCGTGTCGGCCGCATCGTGCGGGTAGGCGCCGTGGCCGCCGCGCCCGCGCACGACGATGCCGAACTCATCGGCCGACGCGTTCACCGGACCGGGCGTGATGCCGATCTGACCTGGTTCTAAGCGCGGATCGACGTGCAGCATCGCCGCCGCCTCAACTTTGGGATCGTCCAGCGCACCCTGTGCGATCATCGGTTCGGCACCGCCCGGACCTTCCTCGGCCGGTTGGAACAGCAGCACGACGTTGCCGTGGAGATCGTCGCGCATCGCGTTCAACACGCGTGCGGCCCCCATCAACATCGCGGTGTGCGCGTCGTGCCCGCACGCGTGCATTTTGCCTGGGGTCTGCGACGCGTACGGTAACCCGGTTCTTTCGGTAATCGGGAGGGCGTCCATGTCGGCGCGCAGCGCGACGGTGCGCCCCGGCATCTTCCCGCGAATCACGCCGACGACGCCGGTCGTGGCGATGCGCCGATGCTTGATGCCCAGGGCGTCGAGTTCGCGCTCGACGACGCCGGCGGTGCGTTCCTCTTCAAACCCCAATTCGGGATGCTGGTGGATGTCGCGTCGCAGCGCGATCACGCGCTCGACGACTTCGGCCGATGGTTCGACGATCATAGTGTTTTCGAGGTGCGGCGCGTCGGCTTGTGAAACCTCCGTGGGGTGCTTTCGGCCGATCTCGCGCTCGCGCTGCTCGTCAATCGAACGGCGGCCGCCTACACCACGGGCGCGCCCACCTATATTTCCTACACCGAGCGTACGCATATTACCGCAGCCTCGCTCAACCGCACGCAGGACATCAATCGGACCGTTGTGGTTCGCAATGCCGATAACTTCGCGATCATGCGCGATCTGCCGCAGGGTGCCGAGCGAACGGGCCAGGCCTTCCCGATCGTGCCCTATTTCGATCCGTTCTCTTCATTTAGCTTCGGATATTATGCCAACCTCAAGCTCGTAACGATCACCCTGACGCGCATGGACCCGATCGTCTTTCCAATTCCGCCGGCCGATCCCAGCGTCGACGTCGTGTTGCCGTACAATTCTTTTTGGGTGGCCCGCTACGCGCCGGATTCTACGGGCGCGGCGATGCATCTGCAGATCGATCCAACCTCTCGCGTTGCCGGCGGCTTCTATCCCAGCGACGTGATCGTCGATCCGCAAACGCAACTGCCCTCGCACGTGGAGATGCGCGATGGCGGAAGCGACATGATCATCGCGTTGGACTACAAGATCATCGACGGCCATTGGACGATCGTGCGCGGCGTCTTCACCGCCACCGAACGGGTCGCGCTCCTGACCTTTAAGGTCGTCGCCGACATCACGTACTCGAACATCACGTTCCCCACGAGCGCGCCCGATCCGCGCCTGGCCGGAACGCCCGCGCCGTCGCCATCGCCGTAGGCGCAAATCAACAAAGGCCCGGCAGACGCCGAGCCTTGTGTGATATGGCGGAGAGGGAGAGATTCGAACTCTCGGAACGCTCATCACGTTCGTCCGCTTTCGAGGCGGGTGCCATAAACCACTCGACCACCTCTCCACGCTCGATTTTACCCGCGGGGCGATGTCATCACCTGCTCGACATTTGTCAGCGTTTGGCTATGAAGAAGCGGCGGAGCTGCTCTGCGGCCTCGGGCTCCAGCACGCCGGCGGTGACTTCGAGGCGGTGGTTCGTGAGGGGCGAGCGGAGGAGATCGAAGGCACCTCCGTCGGCTCCGCCTTTGGGATCGGGTGCACCGTACACGACGCGCTTGACGCGCGCCGCCAGCAGGGCGCCGGCACACATGATGCACGGTTCCTTCGAAATGTAGACGGTCGCGTCGCTCAGCCGCCACACGCCGAGCAGACGCGACGCTTCGCGCAGGGCGACCATCTCGGCGTGTGCGGTCGCGTCGGAACGCACTTCTTTTTCATTCTTGGCTTCGACGATCAGTTCGCCGCTGACCAAGACCGCACCGATCGGAACGTCGCCGCAAGCTTGCGCTTGCGCGGCGAGTTCGATCGCGCGGCGCATCATGAGTTCGTCGTTCATATGAAAATGGTGCGCCCGGAGGGATTCGAACCCCCGGTCTCAGCCTTCGGAGGGCTGCGCGTTATCCAGCTACGCTACGGGCGCGCGAGGTTATGAAGCCGCGTCCGGCGGCAAGCCCGCGGTCGGCATGTGCTTGAACAGATCGAGCTTATGATCGACCAGGCTCCGATAGAACTTGCGAACGCAATCGGGGTGCCCGAAGTAGTAGGTGCGCGCGTAGGCCAGATCGTCGCCCGACGAGTCCGGAACGTAGTGGGAGATTTCGATCTCTTCCATTTGCGAACGATCGACCGGATGAGGGCAGAAATCGCACGGGATCGTTGACATGGGTTAGGATATACCTCGAAAGTGGCCGGCCGCCTTTACGACGGCCGGCCGGAAATCGTGACTCGGGGGTGATTTGAACACCCGACCAAGGGCTTATGAGTCCCCTGCTCTACCGCTGAGCTACCGAGCCATAGGGGGCCGGGTCGTTTCGACGCTTCACTTTAGCAGACCCCGCACCGGGGTTTCAAGTAGCCGCAGCCGAAGGGTACGACGTTTGTCCGGTTTCAGTCTAAGGGGTGTTTGCCGATGCGTTTGTTCCAAGCGTCCGTTATCGCGCTTTTCGCGGTCTCTTCTACTCTTCCGATCGCGGGCCTCGCGCAATCCGGCGACGCCGGCGCGTTGCTGAGCAAGCACGCGGCTTTCACCGGCTTTGTGGGCGGGGCCACGCAGGCGACCTGGCAAGCTACCGGAACGCGTACGGGCGACCGCGGAGCGTCGGATCGCTTCGATGAAGCCCGCAGCGGCCTGGTCTACCGCGATACGATTTCCACTCCTCAAAACGTGAGCGACTCCGTCGGCTACTCGGGACGCGCGGTGTGGCACGCAGACGCCAATGGTTTCACCGCAGCCGTGATGGGCGCTCCCAGGCAAGCCGCCATCGATTTCGATATCGTCCGTTCCGAGACGCTCGCCGCGCTGGGTACGACCGCCATTACCGGCTCCGCCGACGTCGGCGGCACCGCTTGCACGATCGTTCGCGCCACGCCCAACGGCGGCACGCCGATGGATTTATACGTCGATCCGCGCAGCGGCGCATTCCTGCGCGTGGTCGTCGATCCCACCGGTACGCCGACAACATTCGACGGTTTGCAGTACGGCGCGGCCGGCGCGGGGAAGAGAGCTATCGACGCTTGGACGGTGGACGGGCACACGTACGCGCTGACGAGCATCGATGCCAAGCCGACCGTTCCCGATACGCTGCTCGCGCCGCCGCCGCAGACCGCGACCTGGACGTTCTCCTCGCAAACGTCGCCGGTGATCTACGCCACCGAAAACGACAACAACCGACAGGTCAAGGTAACCGCATCCGTCAACGGCCGCACCGGCGTCTTCTTGCTGGATACGACGACGCCGTCGATCCTTCTCTACGAACCGTTCGCGGGTCAAGCCGGCGTGACCAATATGGGCAGCAGTGATTTTTCACCGTATGTCGGCAACATTCAATATGGCGGATACGCCCGCGCGGCCACCGTGGCGATCGGTTCCAACGTCTTGCACAACGTGATCGTCGAGACCATGTATTCGCGAAACGCGCAGATTGCCGGAATCCTTGGATACGACTTCCTTGCCGGTGCGATCGTCAACGTCGACCTCAAGCAACGGACGCTGCAGCTGCTCGATCCGTCGATCTATGCGGCACAAACGGCGCCCGGCGGTTACGCGTTCCCGGTCGACCTCACGGACCGAACGCCCAGCATCGCCATGCGTCTGCCGCGTGGAGGCGCTGCCTTCCCGTCGCTGGATACCGGCTTGAGCGGCTTTCTGCTCCTCTCGCAGGGGCTGAGCGATCGCCGCGAGATCGAAGGCATCCCCATCGAAGATACCTCGACGATCGGCTTCGGCGGCCAAGGTGCGTCGTCGGATCCAATCGCGACGACGGGAACGACGATTACTTATACCGCATGGAACTCGGCCTCGACATCGGGGAGCTGCATCACCGTCAAGCAGATGCAGATCGGGCCCTACACGTACACCAATCCCGAGGCCTGCTTTGGCGGAACGAACGTCTTCGGCCAAGACCGCGGCCTGATCGGCATGGATTTCTTGCGGCATTTTAACTGGACGATCGATTATCCGGATGCGTCGTTCGTCGTTAATCCAAACGGCGAATAAGGAGGTTCACGATGCGCGTACTCTGTACGGTTGCGGCGTTCTCCCTGCTTCTTGTCGGCGCGCCGATTGCCGGCATCGCCCAGGCGCAGAACGCCGACGCGTTGATGGCCAAGCACGCCGCGTATACCGGCTTTGCGTCTAACGCGCAGCAGGCGACGTGGTTCGCGTCGGGCACTCGCACGGACCGCCGCGTCTCGGACCGCTTTAGCGAGGTGCGACGAGGATTACTCTATCGCGACACCGTTTCCACGACCCAAGGCCTCGACGACACCGTCGGCTTTTCGGGAAGCACGGTTTGGCACGCCGACGAAAACGGCTTCACGGCGGCGATCCACGGTCGGCTGGCCAAAGCCGCCATCGATTTCGATATCGTTCGCTCCGAAGCGTTGTCCGCGTTAGGAACCACGGCGGTCGTCGGCTCCGCAAACGTCCGCGGCATCGCGAGCACGATCGTGCGCGCAACGCCCAGCGGCGGCACGCCCATGGACTTGTACGTCGATCCGCAAACCGGCGCATACGTTCGGGTGGTGGTCGATCCGGGCGGCGCGTCCACGACGTTCGACAACCTGCAATACGGCGCCGCCGGCGACGCCCAGAAAGCCATCGATGCGTGGGCGGTCGACGGAGACATCTACACGTTGTCCGAGATCGACACCGGCCACAGCATCACCGACGCGGCGCTGGCCCCGCCGACCCCCACGGCCACGTGGACCTTTGCGGCGGGGGAAACCGTTCCGCTGGTCTACGCGACCAACGCCGACAACGATCGCCAAGTCAAGGTTCGCGCATCGGTCAACGGGCACGCCGGCATTTTTCTCTTGAGCACCTCGACGCCGTCGATCCTCTTATACGAGCCGTTCGCCGTCGCAGCCGGTATCAAGGACATCGGGACGTCCGATTTTTCGCCATATCTGGGCAACGTCCAATATAACGGATATGGACGCGCGGCAACGCTCCAGGTCGGTTCCAGCGTCCTGCACGACGTGATTGTGGAACGCATGTCCTCGGCCAACCCCGCGATCGCGGGCGTCCTGGGATACGATTTCTACGCCGGCGCGATCGTGGGCGTCGACCTCAGGCAGCGGAGTCTGCAGTTACTCGACCCATCGATCTATACCGCCGAGGTCGCGGGCGGCGGCTACGGATTCCAGCTCGATTTAACGAATCGGACGCCGACCATCGCGATGCGTCTGCCAACGGGCGCGACCGCATTCCCAGTCCTGGACACCGGGCTCAACGGCTTGGTGATCCTTTCCCAAGCGCTCAACGACAAACGGCAGATCGGCGGCGTTCCCATCGAAGATTTCGGGATGGTTGAATTTCAACAAGGATGGGGAGCGACGTCCGACCCGATCGTAACGACGTCGACCACCATCAACTACGAAGCGCTGAACTCCGCCGGCACGTCGGGCGTCTGCGTCGCCGTAAAACGGCTGCAGATCGGACCGTATACCTACTTGAATCCGGAAACGTGTTTTGGCGGAACGAACGTGTTTGGGCAAGATCGCGGGTTGGTCGGAATGGATTTCCTGCGCCATTTCAACTGGACGATCGATTACCCCGACGCGATCTTCGCCGTCGATCCAAACGGTGAATAGGGGACACGTGCGGTCGGAGGGACTCGAACCCCCAACCTACAAGTTCGTAGCCTGTTGCTCTATCCAATTGAGCTACGACCGCATGCGTGTCGCCCGCGCGACCACCGAGAATACGTCGCCGAAAGACGCTTCCCTCTAGCAGATTCGGAGAGGGAGGGATTCGAACCCTCGATACCCTTTTGAGGTATGCCCATTTAGCAAACGGGTGCATTCGGCCACTCTGCCACCTCTCCATCGGCGACCGCCCATCATACGCGCTCGCACGCGCGCCGACCTTTTGCGCGTGCCGAGGTCCGACGGGCTCCTAGTCGCGTGGAGCGCTGGGTCCGTCCAGCGGGCGCTCTTCGACGAACTCCGCGGCCACGGGCCCGCTCGGTGCGCTCGCGACCCGCGGCGCGCGCGTTCGTGCCAATAGCGCATCGAAGCCCAGGACGCGTCCGGTCGGCAGCAGAGCGTTAAGCGCGCCCAGCGTGAAGACCGCGCCCTCAAGCCCGGTCCATCCTTGTATGGTGCCCGATGCTCCGCCGACGAGAATGTAGTTCACCATGAGAAACATCGCGCCGATCCCGCCCAAGCGCGCGAACAGGCCCAGGATCAACGAACAGCCGACGAGCGCCTCGCCCGCACGTACGCATTGGGCGAAGATCCCAATGTTCGGCAGTACGACATCGGAGAGAAAATCGTGATACGGACCGCCGGTCGATGCGATGCCATTGCTCACCATTTTGACGATGAAGCCGTCGGGCGGGAGAAACGCACCGGCGTTCGTGAATTTCGGAAGCGCGTGTACGACGAATAGAACACCGGTGAAAATGCGCGCCAGCGCTAGCCAAAATCCGTAGGTTCTATTGGAAGGAAGCATTACCGAGAAACCTTTCCTCGCTCGGCGAGCGAAACGATCATCGCGGCGATCTCGCGCGCAGCTTTCGGCCGCGCGATTTCGCCAGTCGCCCGAGCCATCGCCTCGCGCTTGGGTCGATCCTCGATCAAGTCGGCAACCGCGGCCGCCAAATCGGCCGGAGTGCGAGCCCGAACCGCCGCGCCGTGCTCGGTGAGATAGCGGACGTTGCGCTCCTCCTGGCCGGGCAGCGGCTTGAACAGCAGCATCGGCACGCCCGCGACCAACGCTTCGGCCGAGGTCAGGCCTCCGGGTTTGGTCAGCAGTACGTCGGCCGCGTGCATGTAATCGTAAACGTTATCGACGAAGCGCAACACCCGCAGAGGATACTCGATCCCACGCGCGGCCGCCAAGACGCGCTGTTCCAAGCGAGCGTTGCGGCCCACGATGACCACCACGCAGACCGGTTCGTCGAGACGCTCGAGCTCTTTCATCATGGCCACGATGGGACCCAGGCCCAACCCGCCGCCCATCATGAGGACGACGTTGCGGTCGTGCGGGAGGCCCAGACGCGCGCGCAGTGCCGAGCGCGTCTCACCGTTACGCGAGAATTTTTCAAGCACCGGTATCCCCGTCACCGCGACGCGATCGGGCGCCACGCCGCGCGCGAGGATCTGCGCGCGCATCTCGTTGGTGGCAACGGCATAGCCGTCGATGTCGGTGTTGATCCAAAACGCGTGAACGGCAAAGTCCGTTACGATTCCCACGACGGGGGGGGCGTCGTCGAACATGCGTTTATACTCCGCCATCGCCCCGCACGGAAACGCGTGCGTGCAGACGACCACGTCGGGGCGCTCGCGCTCCATGAGAGCGCGCAGGTTGCCGGCGGTGAACTGATGGGCCCACGTGCGAAAGGGGCCGACTTCGGTGGCCTTCTCGGCCCGCCGATAAATAAAGCGATACATCTGCGGGATGGTCTTGACCATCTGCAAGTAGCCTTCGGACACGACCCTCGATACGACCAGCGCGGCGTACTTATACGAGTCGACGACCTGCACTTTGACGTTCGGATCGCGCTCGCGCAGCGCGGCGCACACCGCGTTGGCCGCCGCAACGTGGCCGACGCCGACGTTGGCCGAGAGAAAGAGAACGCGAATTAGCTGTCGCTGCCTTCGGCGTCGGCAGCCTCCTCGGCGAACATCAAGAACTCATCGAGAATCTCTTGGGCCAGCGCGTCGTCGTCGAGCAAGTTGCCCTGCATGTCCGTGACGATAAACTCCCGATCGTCCTCGTCCTGGGAGGCCTCGGGCTCGTGCATGAGGATGGCGTACGAAGATCCATCGTCGGGGTCTTCCAGGACGCCGACGACTTCGAACGGCAGCGACGCGCCATCCTTGGTTTCGACGTGCAGAATCTCGCGCAGCTCCAGCGGTCCCTTGTCGGTCGATTCGCCGTTCTCTCCATTGGTCGTCGCCATGCTCGTCCGGTGCCTCCTGGTGTGTGCTTAGTGCTCGTACTTTGCGACGTTGGCGTTGTGCTCTTCCAACGTTCGCGCGAAAGCGTGGTGGCCGTTGCCTTTGTAGACGTAGTAGAGATACGGCGTTTTGGCGGGATGGAACGCCGCCTCCAGCGACGCGCGCCCGGGATTGGCGATCGGCGTGGGCGGCAGGCCCGTATGCGTGTAGGAGTTGAAGCGCGAATCGATCTTCAAGTCGGCGTAGGAGAGTTCCGTCTTGTAGGCGGGCAACGCGTATTCGATCGTGGCGTCGACCTCCAAGGGCATGCCCATCGCAAGCCGATTGTAATAGACTCCGGCCATAATCGGACGCTCGGAATCGACTTTGGCCTCTCGCTCGATCAGGGAAGCGACCGTGACGATTTGAGGGATCGTGAATCCCATCGCCTTGGCGCGCGCCTTCGCGTCGGACGGTAACTCCTTGAAGAACTGTTCCGTCAGCACATTCTCGATCTGGACGGGCGACGATCCGATCGCGACCAAGTAGGTCGATGGAAACAAATAGCCTTCGAGATTCTTGGTCCGCGACCCGTCGACGACGATGCGATCCCGCAAGAATGCCCGCTCCAATAGCACCGCCGATCCCAGGCCCTCACCGGCCAGGCGAGTGGCGATCTGCTTGGCCGTGAAACCTTCGGGAATCGTCACCCACTTGGCGATTTGCGCGCCACCGCCGAGCAGCCGTTCGAGCACGTCGCTCTGCGTGAGGTGCGGCGGGAAGCGATATTCTCCGGCGCGGACGCCGGTGTCCGCGCGACGCACCTTCGCCCACGCGCGAAAAACGAACGCGTTGCCGATCACCCCCGACTGCGCCAGTTGGGCTGCGACGTCGCCCAGAGTGGACCCGCGCACGATCGAGACGGTCGTCTCGTTGGCGGGGTGCGACGTATCGTAGAAAACGGCATCGCCAAACCACGCGCCGGCGACGATTGCCAGCGCGAGGGCGGCCGCGACGACGCCCGCAACAGCCTTCATTGGACGTGTCCCCCATTGCGCCGGCGCGCGAGATACGATTCGAGGATGAGCGCCGCCGCCATCTTATCGACGACGCGCTTGCGGCGACTCCGCGAGACGTCCGCAGCCAGCAGCGTCTTGGTCGCCTGGGCGGTGGTCAAGCGTTCGTCGACGCGGTGGATGCTGCCCGGAAAGACCGCGCGCAGCTTTTCGACAAACGCATCCATCGTCTCGGCTGCGGGACCGCGCTGCCCGGCCAGGTTGAGCGGGTCGCCCACGACCAGTTCGCGCGCCCCGTAAGCGGCTACAAACTCGACGATCCGCTGCAGATCGGTCCGCAAGTTCGTTCGCTCGATCGTGCCCACCGGAAGCGCGTAGGTTTCCCTTGGATCGGACACCGCAACCCCGATCCGCTTGCTGCCCACGTCTAAGGCCAAAATGCTCATCGCTTCAGGCTCGGCTTAGCGAACTCGGCCGCATAGCCTCCCGATTTCGGCCGCCGCCCCAAATGATGCGACACGACGAGATCGATGGCCGTCGCCACGCGCGGCCGCGCGAGTAGGGCCGCTCCCCCTCCCCGCGCGGCCGCCAGGCCCCGGACGTTCGCCAAGTCCAACGCATCGAGTTCCACGACCTCGCGCCACCGCTCGCGGCATTCCGCTCCGGCAAAGCCGCCGTTCTCGACGTCGACCCACGCATAATCGTCCAAACGCTGCCCGCATCGCACGCAAGCGTTCGTGGGCGGGGCGACGCCCAGCGCGTCGAGCAGGCGCATCTCGAAACGCGGCAGCAGCGCGATCGGGTCCGACGATCCCGCAATCGCCGCGATCGCCCCGGTCAGCAACGCGTAGACGTCGGGAAGCGGCAACTCGGGTTCGCACAGCGTCGCGACGATTTCGGCGACGACGTTCGCGCCGGCAAAGGCTGCGGGGACGACGATTCCTTGCCAGTGCGCCGTGACGAGCTCGGCCGACACGATGACGTCGAGGTTGCGGCCTCGATGCATCGTCATCGCTATTTCGTTGGCGAATTCCATGCGCCCGCCCAGATGGCTCTTCGCTCGCCGCACGCCTTTTGCGACCGCGTCCAGCTTGCCGTATTCCGTGGTAAACAAGGTCACGATACGATCGGCCTCTCCCAAATCGCGCGCGCGCAAGACGACGCCGCGCGTCTTGTACGCGCGGGCCTGCGTCACGGTAAGGAGTGCGGTCCGAACGATTCGGGCAGGAGGTGCGAAAGATCGGTCTCCACCGGGAAGGCCGGCCCCGTGTACGTGACGGGCATGGCCGGATCGAACTCGGCGATGAACTGCCGGCACGCGCCGCACGGCGCCGTCGCCACGCCGTCGGGACCCGCGACCGCGATCGCGCGAAAGGTCGTGTGCCCCGCAGCGACCGCGCCGGTCAGCGCGACGCGCTCGGCACAGATCCCCAAGCCGTAGCTGGCGTTCTCTACGTTGCAGCCGGTTACGATCGACCCGTCCTCGGTTTCGACGGCGGCGCCGACCATAAAGCGCGAATACGGAGCGTACGCATGCGCGCGCGCGCGCTTGGCGGCGGCGAGCAGTTCGTCACGCGTGGCCATCGGTTACCTCCACGGGTTCTTCGGCTTCTTCGTCGTCGCTCGCGCGACCGTTGATGTAGACGTGCACGGTTAAGATGCGCCGGCCCCGCGTTCGCTCCACGCGCAGGCGCGTGAAACGATCGGCTCGCACTTCCTCGCCCTCATGCGGCAACTTTCCGAAGATGCCCACGGTATAACCGCCGATCGTCTCGAAGTCGTCGGTGGGCAGCCGCGTGCCGAGCTTGGCGTTGACGTCCTCGATGTTCGTTCCGGCGTCGACCAGCGCTTCGTTCTCGTTGATGAGCCGTATGGGCTCTTGTTCGTCTTGGTCGTGCTCGTCGCGGATCTCTCCAACGATCTCCTCGAGCAAATCTTCCATGGTCACCAAACCGGCCGTTCCGCCGTATTCGTCGACGACGATCGCCATCGAAAACTTGTCGCGCTGCATCTCGCGCAGCAGCTCGGCGATCTTCTTGGTTTCGGGAACGTGGGCAATCGAGCGCATCAGGTCGCGGATCGGGCGGCTCGCGATCGTGCCATCGGCCAGCGCGATGAGCAGTTCGCGATCGTGCACGACGCCGATGATATCGTCCTTGGAATCTTGATAGACGGGAAGTTTGGAGTACCCTTCGGCGATGACCAGGTCCAACGCTCGGCGCGCGGAGTCCTCGACAGAAACCGCCACCATCTCGGGTCTGGGCGACATCACCTCGCGCACGATCGTATCTCCGAATTCGATGACCGAATGGATCATTTCGCGTTCTTCTTCTTCGATCACGCGCTGTTCGGCGCCGACGTTGACCAGCGTGCGGATGTCGTCCTCGGTCACGAAGATCTGGTGCGCGTGCTTGATACCGAAGGGGCGCAAGATCAGCTCGGTGATCCACAGGAACGTAGCAGCAAGCGGCGTCAATAACCATGCCGCCCAGCGCATGGGCATCGCCAAACGCAGCGCCCAGCGTTCGCCGTCCGATACGACCACCGTCTTGGGAATAATCTCCCCGAAGAACAGCAGGATCACGGTCATGAAGACCGTTGAAAGCACGGCGCCGTACGCAATGCCCATCTGTAAGAACAGATAGGTCGCCAGTGAGGCGGCGGCTAGCAGGACGACGGTGTTGCCGATGAGGACCGACGTCAGGAAGCGGTTGCGATCGTCGAGCAGGCTGACCAGAATCTTTGCTCCCTTGACGTCCCGCTCGACCATCCCGCGGGCGCGCAAACGCGACACCGAGATCAGCGCGGCTTCGGAGGCGGCAAAGAATGAGGCTCCGACGACCAGCAGGACGAGTCCGCCGATCTGGAGCCACAGGACGTTGGAGGTCATACGGCTGCTGGGTCGCTCAAGACCGCGCCATTATAGCACAACGTGGGTCCGCACCAGGACGCCGATCGCCACAGCCACCAGGGTCCCCAAGATCCCGCCCCATATGACCTCGAAAACGGAGTGGAAACGTGCCTCAACGCGGCTTTCCGCGACCAGGAATGCGATAAAATACGCCAGCAGCGCTGCCAGGGGCTTCTGGTAGAACAGCGCCAGGACGGTGGCGGCTGCGAAGGCCAGCGCCGCGTGGCCCGACACGGCGCCCCCCTGGAGCGGCGAGCCCCGGCGGCTGGCCGTCTTGGCGAAGATCACCGCAATCGTACTCACCCCTAGGATGATAAAGGCGGCGTTGGCCGGCACGGCCGCAACCGCCGCATAGACCCGCGTCCCGCCGCTGGTGATGCCCTGATAGAAGACCAGGTAGCCGCAAACGACCGCAGCCAGCGACGCGATTAGCACGGCTCCGGCGGCGGCGTCCTTGGCGGTTTTTGCCAGCGGGTGGTGCGCGAGGGTCAACAGGTCGACGATCGCTTCGATGGCCGTGTTGAGCAGTTCCAGCGCGAGCACCATCGCTACCAGCACGACGAGTACGACGACGTAAAAGCGATCCAGCTTGAGCAGCAGCGCTGCGACGAGCACCAGCGTGGCGGCTGCCAAGTGCACGCGCATGTTGGGCTGGGTCCGCGCCGCGTACACGATGCCCTCGAACGCGTGCTGGAACGAGCGCCACAGCCGAGATTTCGGAAAGCGATCGCTCATGCCGTTTGCTCCGGTGCGTCGTACGGCCACGCCATCCCGATCGCTGCGGCCATGCGCCGTTCGAGCGCGATCATCCGCTCGCGCTCTTGCGGGCGCTCGTGGTCGTGTCCCAGCACGTGCGCGACGCCGTGAATCAAGAGGCGGTAGACTTCATCTTGCATGCCGGCATCGTAGTCGGCGGCCTGACGGCGTGCCGTCTCCAGGCTGATGACCACGTCGCCCAGCATCCGCTCCGGGCCGGGATCGGTATGCGTGCGACGCTCGTTCGGGTCGAGCAGCGGAAACGACAGGACGTCGGTCGCACGATCCTTGCCGCGATGCTCGCGGTTCAGCTTGCGAATGACGCTATCGTTCACCAACGTCAGCGAGAGCGACGCGTGCGCCTCCCCGGAGACGGCGAGCAAACGCGCGGCCGCGGACTTGAGCGCGCGCGCGTCGATGCCGCTGCCGCGCACGTTGTTGCGATAGTAAATCACGCCCGGTCGCGTGCGTACGCACGGATGATTTTGGAAACCAGCGGGTGCCGAACGACGTCGTCCTCGGTCAGGGTGACCACGGCGATCTCGGGAATGTTCGCCAAGCGCGCCGGCGCCCCGGCCAAGCCGCTGCCGGCTCCCGACGGCAGATCGATCTGCGTGATGTCGCCGCTGACGACCATCGTCGAACCCGAACCCAGACGCGTGAGGAACATCTTAAGCTGATCGCGCGTGGCGTTCTGCGCTTCGTCGAGAATGACGAACGCGTCGGAGAGCGTGCGCCCGCGCATGAATGCTAATGGGGCGATTTCGATGATCCCGCGTTCGAGATAGCGCGCGACCGTCGCGTCGTCCAGCAAGTCGGACAGCGCGTCGTAGAGCGGTCGCATATAGGGATCGACCTTCTCCTTCATGTCTCCGGGAAGGAAGCCTAATTTTTCGCCGGCCTCGATCGCCGGCCGCGACAAGACGACGCGCGAAACGCGCCGGTCGCGCAACGCGCGCACCGCCATCGTCACCGCAAGATACGTCTTGCCGGTACCTGCCGGTCCGATTCCAAAGGTCAGCGCGTGCCCGTCGATGGCTTCGACAAAGCTGCGCTGGCCGGCGGTGCGCGGGCGCACTTCTTTGCCGCGCTGCGTGCGGATCAGCGTGTCGGGCAAAGGGCGATGCTCGGTGCCGTTGCGGGCGTCGCTGGCCGCTAACGCGACGTCCTCGGGCGTGACCTGCGCGCCGCGTAGGGCGGCGTCGAGCAGCTGTCCGACGGTACGACGAGCCGCCGCGACACCGTCGGCGCCGCCGGCGATCACCAGACGATCGCCATCGGCGCGCACGGCGACCGAGCAGATGCGCTCGAGCGCCGAGAGATTTTCGTCGAACGCGCCGAACAATCGGACGCGATCGTCGAGGCGGCTTAGGTCGACGGTGGCTGGTGCTGCAGACTCCAGAGATGTTGCTCCGCGGAAAGTGCTTTGGGTTGGCCTAAGACTTCGGACATGACCACCGCCCAAATCAGGCTTCGTCTGTCTTCGAACAAGCGACGGGGAACCCCGGTCGGCACCTCCATATCGTGGTCGTGCACGATGGGCGGCGGCGGAGCGGGGCGCTCGATCATCGGCGCCGGCTTTGTAGGAAGCGAACGCTCGATCGTTCGCGCTGGAACCGGCGCGGGCTCCCGAACCGCGACGCGAATCGGCGGCCGTACCACGGTTTGTGGCGCCGCCGCGACCCGCGCCTGTTTTTGGCTCTTGCGGATGCTCGAAATAACGCCCGCGATCAATACGACGACCCAGATGAGGCCGCCGATATTGCCGATATGCACTTACTTCTGTGCCGGTGGCGGCGAGCCGGGATCGGTCGAGGCCTCGGCCGAGCCGCCGATCGCACCGCGCATCTCGGTATCGGCTTGGATGTTCTTGAAGCGGTAGTAGTCCATAATGCCCAGATTGCCGGCATTGAACGCCCCCGCAATCGCCAGCGGGATCGCGGCTTCCGCCTCGACGACCTTGGCGCGCATCGACTGCGTTAGCGCCTTTTGTTCTTGTTCGGAGGCCATGGCGGCGTATTGGCGCTCGGAGGCTTTGGCTTGCGCGATGCGCCGATCGGCCTCGGCTTGACTGGTCTGCAGTTCCGCGCCGATGTTCTTGCCCACATCGACGTCGGCAATATCGATAGAAACGATCTCGAACGCGGTTCCCGCGTCCAAGCCCTTGGCCAGCACGGCCTTGGAGATGCGGTCGGGATACTCGAGCACTTCTTTGTGATCGATGGCCGCGCCGACCGCCGACACGACACCTTCGCCGACGCGGGCGACGATCGTCGGTTCGCCGGCGCCGCCGACGTAGCGGTCCAAGTTGCTGCGCACGGTGATTCGCGCCTTGACGTTGAGCTGGATGCCGTTCTGCGCGACGCCTTGGAAGATCGGGGTTTCGATGACCTTGGGGTTGACGGAGGTCTGCAGGGCTTCCAGCACGTTGCGCCCGGCCAGGTCGATCGCGGCGGCGCGCTGCCATTCCAGCGGAATTTGCGCTCGTTGGGCGGCGATCATCGCCAGCGTCACGTTCTCGACGTTACCGCCGGCCAGAAAGTGAGACTGCATCTGATCCACCGAAAGGTTCAAGCCGGCCTTGCGCGCGCGAACGTAGTTGTTGACGATAACGCCCGGCGGGATGCCGATCAAGCGCATGCGAACCAGCGAGATGATGCCCAACGGCACCCCCGCGGCGATGGTTCGCACCCAGAGACCGATCGGGAAGTAATACAAGAACGTGAAGAACAGAATGATCGCAACGACGATCACGATCGCGATGGTCAGCGAAAGACCGATTACCACAGGTGCTCCTTATTCAGAACGATAGTTCGGCAAAATGACCGGTTCGACGAAGACCCGCGCGCCTTCGACCCGAGTGACGCGGACGGGCGTTCCCGCGGCGATGAAGTCCCCGGCGGTTAAAACGTCGACGCGCTGGCCATCGATGCTGGCGACGCCCGCCGGGCGCAAGAACGACGCCGCGGTTCCCGAGAGGCCGCGCAAATGCGTGAAGTCGCGCGACGTGACGTAGTCGGAGCCTTGGTTAGCGCCCAGCGCCAAACGCCGCATCCACGCATTTTCGGGCATCGCGCGCACGAGCAGCGCGAAGATGACCACGGTCAGCACGACGGCGGTCGCCAGCGTTTCGATTGCGATACCCAGGAAGGGCGATCCGAACGCCAGGATCACCGCGGCGATCAACGCCACGCCGCCCAGTATCCCGGGCAACCCGTGACCCGGAACGACGTGCAGCTCGAAGAGGATGCCGACCAGGCCCGCCACTGCCAGCACGACGATCCAGCCGTTGGTAAAACCTGCGTAGATATGCGTGCCGAAAAACAGAACCAGCGCGGTAACGCCGATGACGCCGGCGATGCCGTGCAAGGTCTGCATTTCGATGAGCAGCCCGAGCATTCCCAGCGTAAGCAGCAGCCCGCTCACCGTCGGGTCGGTCGCAAACCGCGCCAGTTTTTCGCCCAGGCTGTATTGCGCGACCACTTGCGTGTCGCCGCTCAAGCGCACTTGCGCGAGCGCGCCGTCTAAGGTCGCCGCCGACCCGATCGCGATATGCGAACGGACCGCGTCGACGGAGTTGAGCGTCAGGACTTTGCCCGGCGCTTTATACTGCGGCAGTTCCATGTCTTTGTCGACCATCGAGCCGGCCAATTTGCTGTCGTGATGGTTGCGGATTGCGGTCGATTCGAACTCGCCGCGCAGCGCCGAGACCATCTTGTCGCTATAGGGAATCGGCTCCGCAGCGCCGATCGACGCGCCGGGACCCATAACGATCTGCTGGGCGCATAACGTAATGAGCGCCGCCGCCGAATAGGCTCGCGCCGACACGTACGCGTCGACGGGCATTTTGGCAGAAAAGAGGGCATCGCGGATATCTAATGCCGACGAAACCAATCCGCCGCCGCTGTTGACGTCCAAGACGATCGCGCTGGCCTTATCGGCATTGGCTTGCGCGACGGCACGTTGGACCAAATGCGCCATCCCATCGTCGACGGTACCGTGAATGGGAACGATCAGCACTTCGCCGCCCGCGGGGGCGCCGCTGGCCGCGCGAACAATGCCGATGAGACCACATACTAAAAGGGCGCCCGAAACGATCGCGCGGACTCGCAAAGCCTTCATGTCCTCACCTACCCGTCATTCCACAGCGAAGTTACGCAAAACCAACTCGGAGACCCTCAAGACGACGTCGTAAGCGGTGACCGCGTATCGCCTGAGGACACCCCGCCCTCGCTAATTCTTGTTTAATCGCTCCGGCGGGGTATCCTCAGGCGATACGCTCTATCCGAGCGCTAGCCCAGTTCTTGAGTGACGATTTCGCGGATGGCGTTGCCGTCGGCCAGGCCTTTGAGCTGCGGCATGACCGCTTTCATCACGGCGCCTTGATTGCGGGCGTCGGCCGGCAGAGCCGCGACGGCGGCGCGAACGATGGCGCGAATCTCGTCGGGTGATTTTTGGGCCGGAAGGTAGACGGCCAAGATGTCGCGCTCGGCGGCCTCTTTGGCAGCGAGCTCGGGCCGGTTGGCCTTTTGATATTCGGCGATGGCGTCGTTGCGCTGTTTGACCTGTCGCCCGACGACCGCCAGCTCGTCGGCGTCGCTGAGGTCCTGACCCGCTTCGGTCCGCTTGTAGATGAAGCCGGAAAGGACCGCGCGCAACGTATCGAGCCGCACTTGATCGCGCGCTCTCATGGCGTCCTTGAGATCGCCGGAGATGCGCTCTTTCAGCGAGGCCATGCGTTTAGGTGCGGCGCTTGCGGGCGGCCGCGGACTTCTTCTTCTTGCGAACGCTTGGCTTCTCGTAGTGCTCGTGCTTGCGCGCTTCGGCGAGGATGCCGGCCTTTTGGGTGGCTTTCTTAAAACGGCGCAGCGCGCTTTCGATCGATTCGCCCGGTGCGATGCGAACTTCCATAGGTGAAGAACCCCCCTCTCGGCCGCGCCCAACGGCGCGCAAAAAATTTGGACCCCAATGGGCCCCGGTTACCATACCACAAGGGCCGCCGGCGCGCTAGCGCAGCGACCCGCTAGGGCGCGACGACGACGGTCGTGGGGCTGCCCAGGGCTGAGACGGGCGGACCGTACATCGCGCTGACCGAGGGGGGAGGGGCCGTGTAGGTCCCGGCGGTCGTCACGCGCAGGTTGTAGCTCAGGGTGATGGGCCGGCGATCGTAGAGGCGGTCGGCAAAGAACACCGCCCGGTCGTCGAGCAACTGCAGGCCGCTCCAGGCTGCATCGGCGGCGCGGCCTTGGTCGGGCTGCGGCTCGGCAGCCGCCGGGAATGGGTCCTCGATCGCCACGTACTGGACGTCGCTGTGCGCTTCGACCCGAAGGGTCACGCGAACCAGGTCGCCGACGCGCCACGGACCGTCGTGGCCCACGTCGTAGCTTCTGCTAATCGTCAGGTCGGGCGGCGAGGCGAACAAGCGGGCGAGCAAGCCCTTGGGAACATCGCTGGCGACCTGAGCCGAGGGCGGCAGATACCGCACGGCATCCGACGACCAGTAGAGCGCCCCCCTGCCGCTGCGTTCGAATGCGACCGTGCTGCCGTCGTGCAGGCTGCCGGCCGGCACGACCACCGAGGCGTCGGCGGCATCCAGGATCGGCGACGTCACGTGCAGGGTGCGCAGCGGCTTGCCGTCGACCAGCACGCGAATCGTTTCGTCGGGGTGAAACTCCGACGGATCGGGCTGCAGCGCTTCGCTCAACGCGTCGATCGATGCGGCCGTATCCTTGGTCGTGTACCACCAGTCGCCGCGGCGCTGCGCGCGCAGGAACGCAACGATCTTGGGGATGCGCGGCGACTGCGGGTTGACGGCGACTTCCAAACGCAGCGCGTAGGCGGTCGTTTCGATCGGATCGTCCTCCCACGCGTAGTGCCAGGTGTCGCCGTGCCAATAGGTGTAGGCGCCGTCGTCGGTGGCGCGCTTGTCGAGTTCGCCGGCCAGATCGCGCGCGGTCGCATCGTCGCCCAGCGCGTGTTCGGCCAAGCCTAGCACCGCGATCGCATACGGGTTCAAGTTGCCGACGTGCGCTTTGGTCTGCGCGAGCAGGTTGCGGTCGACCTTATCGGGGGCGGCTTGCGCCAGCGCGAACAGCATGAAGGCGCGGGTGTTCCACTCCGACCCGCGCTGCGCGCCGCCCCAGAACCGCAACGTGTCGCCGTTGGACGCCGCTAACTGGCCGACCAGGCTCTGCACGCCGCGATCGAAGGTTCCGCCGGGCACGTCGTAACCGGCGCTGCGAAACTGGGATAAGGCATACATGGCATATGCGGTCATGAATGGGTGCGCGTCGTCGTACTGCCACCACCCCCACGATCCGTCGTCGTGCTGCAGTTGGTTCAAGCGCGCGATCGCCTCGCGAACGATCTGCCCGGTGTCGACATCGCCGGGCTGCGGCAGGCCGCCGCGCTTGAGGATGCGGTCGATGAAGATTGCGGGAAGGGCCGTCGAGACGGTCTGCTCGGTGCAATAGTACGGATAGATCTGCAGCAAGCGAACGTTCTGCACGAGCTCGGCGACGATCGAAGGCGAGAGCGTCAAGTGCACGTCGCCGGCGACGTAGCCCGGCGGCAGCGCAACCGCGATGCTCGATGCGCTTGGAAGCGAGCCCGCGTCGCGCACGTGCTCGGGTGCCGTTGCGGCCTCTAGCGGAAGCGTCGACTGCATCGCATCCTTGAGCGTTCCATCGCTTCCGCTCAGCGTTAGCAGAACGCTTCCGACGCCAGGTGCGATAAACGGCCACGACGTGTCGGCGCTGCGGTTACTATCCAGCGTGAGGGCGGCGCTCGCCGGCGCGAACAGCGCCGGCACGGCCTGCAGCCCCAGTGTGACGTTGGGGCGTGCGGCTTGACCTTGTGCGATGCCCACGATCTGCGAACGGTCCCCGACGCGTAAGAAGCGCGGCGTCTCGAGTCGCACGAGGAAGTCTTTGGTCACCAACGCGTCGGCGCTAGCCTGACCGACATCGGTATTCTTTGTGACCGCCATTCCGGTCGCGCGCCAGGTCGTCAAGTTGTCCGGCCAAACGAACGAGATGCTCGCTTCACCACGCGCATCGGTCACCACCGACCCCGCCCAAAAGGCAGTATCCTGAAAGTTGCTGCGAATGCTCGGCCCTGCTTGCACCGACAAATGCGGCACGTTGAGCTTGAGCAACGGCCCAGGCGAGAATGATGACGACATTGAGCGCAACATAAACGTGTTGGGGGGCGACCATGTAAACGTGGGATTAGGGGAATCGGGCTCCCCATACAGCGCGTCGAACACGGTTTGGGTGTCGGCACTTTGCACCGCGTAGATCGCCTCGTCGACGACGCCGATGCCTAACTCCGCGCGGACGGGCATGCCGCGCGCGTCGCGTGCCAGAATGTTCCAGCGCGCGCGTTCGCCGGGCGCATAGCGTGCCTTGCCCGGGACGATCGTCACCTGCAGCGTCTTTGGCGCCGGATGGACGGGGATGGTTTGCTGCGCGGTCGACACGCCGTCTCCGTTCGGCAGCTCCACCGTCACAATAAACGATGCCGCATCGCGTGGCTCGTCGACATCCACGGCCATCGTCTGGCCGGAGAAATGAAGTACCCGCTCCGAAATCAAGCGATCGGTCGAGATCAACAGCAGGGCGTCGCGGCCGGCCTTGGGCAACGTGACCAGGAGGCGCGGCCGTTCGCCGATCCGATACGATTCTTTTTGCGCGACGATCAGCGGCTGCTCGATCGGCGCAAAATATGCCCGCTGGTCCGCGCCGACGGCCCACAGGTAGAGCGTGCCGGTCGCGGTATTCCCGCGCTCGTCGACCGCCTTGGCCGTAAACGAATAACTGCCCGCCTCGTGCGGCGTCCACGTCAGGTTCGCGTTCCCCGAAGCATCCGTCGACACCGCCGCACTGGTTTGCGAGAACGCGACGTCCTTCTTCCGTTTGTCGTCCCAGCGCGCGCCGACGATCTGAACGCTCACCGGCGTTCCGGCGTGCGGTTTTCCATCGTAGCCGATCGTCGCCACCGAGATCGTCGTCACAACGCCCGCCTGCGCGAACCACTGCGCCGGCGAGAGCGCGATCGAAAATGAGGCGGGCACGACGCGCACCCCTGCGTCGGTGGAGATCGTGCGGCCCGACGCATCGCGACCGTCCACGCGAACGTCGAGGTGCTCTTCGACGGCCGTCTTCTCGGTGCCGAGCGCAACCACGTTGCTTCCGCTCGCATCGGTGACGAAGTCTCCCTCGGCAACCTTGACCGGTTCGTAGGCTCGAACGCCGCCGACGCGCACACCTTCGATGCCGGCGTACGGCCCGCTCCACACCGCCCGCTGCTCTTTGTACGCGACGTAGTGCAGGTGGAAACCCGCGGCGGGCTGACCGAAGAAATATCGCGCCGATAACGTAAACGTCGCTCGGTCACCGCCGATCACGTATTTTTGGTTGGCCGAGAAATCGATCGTGTATTCGGGCTTCTTGTACGCTGCGACCGTGACCGACGTCTGCAGGTCGCCGACGTTCACCTGGTACATCCCGGTCGCCGCGTCCTGCGGCAACTGGACCTTGGCTTGAATCGTCCCGAACGACGAGAGCGGCAGATCGTGCCGGTAGGCGATCGTATTGTCGGGCGTGGTCACCGTCACCATACGCGCTCCGGTGGGAATGCTATACCGGCCGACGCCGCCGCGCCGCACGATGGCCCGGAAATACATCGTTTGGCCGGGACGATAGATCGGACGGTCGCTCTGAACGTATCCGACATCGGTTGGCGCATCGTCGGCGTCCAGCGATACGAACTGCACCGAACCGTCCGGCGCGGTTGCGACGGCGTATGGCGCATCGGAGTGCAACGCGCCCGCGTATTCGGCCAGATCGTGGGAGAATGCCACGTCATGCATCGCCTTGCCGTCGTGAACGGTCAGGCCCGGCTTGCCGCCGTACGCTAGAAACGTTCGCAAATCGACGGCGTAGAAACTGCGCGCGTCCTTGACCACGTTGAGGACGACGCCCATCGTGGTCATATCAACAACCGACGTGACCGACGTTTTGGCCACGCCGGCCGAGACGACGTATAGGCCGATCGGCAGGACGGGTATCGTTGCGGTTCGCAGGTTGGGCTGCCGTTTGTCGCTTGCGACGGCCGCGAGCAGCAGCACGCGAGTCAAACCTGCCGTGCGCGGCGCCGGATCCTCGTAGGCGCGACCGAGATAGCCGGCAGCCGCGGCCATGGAGAGCGGCAGTGCGTAGATCGACACTTGAGTCGGTCCGGCCACATTAGTGTAATAGCTGACCGGAATCGCGTGGCCGGGTGTGAACGAACCCGAGACGCCGCCGTAGAGATACGCCGGATCGTCTGCGCGCGCAGTACAGACGCCCGCGGCGAGCATCGATAGGCACAGGGCCAGGACCGTACAGCGGCGGTTCATCGCACTCCTAACGCCCCAACCTTCGCCGCTGTTACATGCTCACCCCGGCGGCCACTGCATGTGGCGGCCGGCCAGCACGTGGACGTGCAGATGATCGACGGTTTGACCGCCGTGCGGCCCCGTGTTGACGACCAGACGAAAACCTTCATCGCCGTGCTCGCGTCCCAAACGCGCGGCGGTACGCCAAAGCGCGGCGACTGCCTCGGGCGAAGCGACGGCAACGAAGTCGTTCACGTTGGCAAAATGCTCGACGGGCATCACCAACAGATGCGTTGGCGCCTGGGCGTTGAGATCGGCGATCGCGATGGCGTGCTCGTCGCGGTGCAGGATCGTCGCCGGAATCTCGCCCGCAACGATCCTGCAAAAGACGCAATCGGCGCTCGAGCTCATTGCTTGGGCCTCAAGTACTCAAACGAGATGTGCGTGTCGGGATTGGGTGTGAACCCCGCGATCGACGACTTGACGACGATCGGCACCGTCACGTGCACGATGGTAATCACCGGAACCTGGTCGTGGACCATCGCGTTGGCTTGAGCGTAGATCGTCTGGCGTTTGGCCTCGTCGGGAGTCGCTTGTCCGGCCAGAAGCAACTTGTGGAACGTTTCGTCGCGCCAGAACGAATAGTTCTGACCGTTGGGCTTGGCGTTGGCGGTGTCTTTATCGAGCAGCGGATAGAAAAAGTCGTCGGGGTCGCCGTTGTCGCCGCTCCAGCCGATCAAACAGACCGGATGTTCGCCGTGGCGCACCTTGTCCAAGAAGACCGCCCACTCGAAGGGATCGAGCGCGGCATTGATGCCGACGGCCTTGAGCTGAGCCTGAATGGCCTCGGCGATTCTCTGCGGCTCGGGCATGTACGGCCGCGGAATCGATGGGTAGTAGAGTTCGGTTGAAAAGCCGTGCGGAAAGCCGGCTTGCGCGAGCAGCGCTTTGGCTTTGGCCGGATCGTACGGGTAGGCTTTCACCGCGGGGTTGTCGCCCAGCATCCCCGGCGGCGTAAAGTTGTTGGCGACCATCGCGCCCTTGGGATAGAACGCCGCGACGATCTGCGGCAAGTTCAGCGCGTAGGCAAACGCCTGACGTACCGCAAGCTTGTCGAACGGCGGACGATCCATGTTCATGGCGATGTACGAATTGTTATTGGCCGGCTGATAATAGACCGAGATGCCGCGCATGCTCGCCAACTGCTTGGCATCGTCGGGGCGCGGATCGACCAAGATGTCGACATCGCCCTTCTGCATCTCCAGCACGCTGGTCGATTGATCGGGGATGTCGCGCACGATCACCTCGGGATATCCGCCGCGTACCGGATAGTTGGGATTGGCGCGCAGGGTCATGTGATCGTCTTTTTGCCAGTCGACCAGCGTGTAGGGTCCCCAACCGACGGGATGTTCGCCGTAGTCCTGCAAGTCCGCGCGCACCGCCGTCGGCGACGAGATGCCGAACGACGGCAGCGCCAGGTCGTGCAGGAAGGGGCTAAACGGTCGCGTCAGCGTGAAGACGACGGTACCGGTGCCGACCGTTTTGACCCCGATCACCAGGCCCGGAAACGCGCCGAACATGCTGGCCCAATAACCATACGAAAAGTTTCCGTGATAGGGATCGTTCGTCAGGCGCCAGCGATCGAAGTTAAATTTGACCGCCGCGGCATCGACCGGCGTGCCGTCGGAGAACTTGAGACCCTTGCGTAGTTCAAACGTCCAGGTCTTGCCGTCGGCGCTGGTCGTCCACGACTTGGCAATCATCGGCTGGATCGCGAAACTGCCGGGCTTAAAGTCGACCAATCCTTTGACGATTTCCTGATCGATGTTGAGCGACATCCCATCGGTCGCTTCGGCCGGGTCCATCGTGATCGAGTCTTTGACGCGCGCGACGATCAGCGTAGCGCCGGTTCGCGCGGGGCTCCCCGACGAACACGCGGACAGCGCGAAACTCAAACAGAGCGCCAGCGCGACCGAGCGCGAACGAAAAGCATGCGACATCAATCTTTTCCCGTCAGTGAGCGCGAATCGTAAACGACCAGGACTTGCTGGTGACGTTTCCCGCCAGGTCGGCGACCCTCACGGTTATCCGGACTTGCCCGTCGGGGTACGAAACTCCCGGCGCGTATTCGATGAAGCGTGGCGTGCGGACCGAATCCGCGGTCACGTCGCGCCCGTTGACGTGAATCACGATCGACGACGGATTGACCGGGACGGCGTCCGAGGCGAACATCGCGTAGATCGCCGGGCGGGAGTTATTGACCGTCGTTCCGTCGTCGGGTGCGAAATCGATCACACCGGGCGGCGAACTCGACGCCGAAATCGTCGACGCAGACCCGACGGCCGGCGCGTCTTGGCCGCCGACGCGAAGATGGCCGATCACCGGTACGTCCGCAAAGTTGGCACCGCTGGGGATCGCGTACGAGCCGACATAGACGCCGGGCGAGCGCTGCGCGGCCGCGATCCCGCTCACGTACGGCCCGACGTCGAACCGCGCGGCCCCGCCCGGCGTGCCTCGAATCGTCACCACCAGGGTTTCGCCCGCTCGCAGCGGGCGGGTCGCATTGGTCGTCACCGATACGATGCTCGCGGTTTGCCCCGGCGCGGCGGTGCCCGGCGCGATCGGGCGACTGACCAGCAGCTCGCGCGTCTCGTTGGATTCGACGTTGTATCGGATGGTGACCGCATCGCCGCGCTGCAGATCGGCGACGGTGGCGGGCGTTCCGTCGATCGAGATTTGGGTCGATCGGCTCGGCACCACGACGTGACCGTCGTCGAGGACCAACTGCCCGTCGGCAACGGCTTGCACGGTGCCCACGCGCGATCCGAATTCGTCGGTCACGTGATAGACGCCGCTGCGATCGCCCACCAGGTGCACGTAGTCCCCAGCGTGCACGTCGGAGAGTTCGCCCGGAATCGTGACGTTGGCGTTGACGTCTTGGAGATCGACGATCGCGTTGCTCTGGACGTCGACGGTCCGCACCGAGGCGTTGTAGGTCAGGGTGATCGTCGGCGGCGACGAATTGAGGTCGACGGCGGTCGCCGTACCATCCTGTTCGATCGTGTCGCCGCGAATCGTCAGCCCGTTGCCCGATCGTCCCACCAGCTGCGCCACGATGCTCACGGTGTTGCTTTTCCGATCGAACGAGGACTGCGCGCCCAGCGCATCGGTAAAAAACCGCAGCGGCGCATACAGCGTGTCCACGATCACGACCGGCGCCGCGTCCAATTGGATCGCTCGCCCGTCCACCGTAGCGAGCAAACTGCCGACGGTCAACGTGATCGTTTTCGCGCCGACGTGCGTGACGACCGACGCGCCGTCGTGCGTGAAGTCCAAGCCCAGGGCCTCGATGATGCTTCGGACCGGAACCATCAGGTGGTATTTGTAGACGCGCGGCGAGGCGCCGACGGCCAGGCGTTCGCCGTTGAGCACGATCGCGATCGCTTTTTTGGGCTGCACGAGCTTCGAACGCGGCGCGGCCGCAACGGTCGCGCATACGACCGCCGCTGCGATGCAGGCGCACCACGTCTTTCCGATCACCGTTCCTCCAACATTTCCGCGTAGATGTCTGCCGTCGCGCGCGCACACCGGTTCCAGCTCAAGGCGCGCGCGACGTCCCGCCCTTCATTGACGAGCCGGGCGCGCAAGCCCTCGTTCTCCAGGAGCGCTTCGAGTTGCGCTTGCAACGCACCGACGTCGCGCGCGCCGAACGTCAGAACGGACGACGCCGCCACCTCCGGAACGGCGTCCCGACAGGCCACGACCGGGCAGCCGGCCGCCAGCGCCTCAAGCACGGGCAAGCCGAATCCTTCGCACAACGCCGGATGCACCAGCGCGCGCGCCCCGCGGTATAACGCGATCAACTCGGTCTGGGAGACGTCGCCCAACGCAACGACGCGACGGGGGGCCACACCCAGCCGATCGATCGCGGCGCCGAAATCGTCGGGGCCGGTGATATACAGATCGATCTCACGTTGCGAACCTAACGCCGCCCACGCCGCAAACAGCGTCGGAAGATCCTTGTGCGCGCGATGGTTGCCGACGTAGAGCAGATACGGTCGCAGCGCTTGCCGCGGCGCCACGGGCGCAAAGAACCGCTCGCTGACGCCCAGCGGAACGATTCGAATCTTGGAAGGATCGACGCCCAAGAACCGTTCCAGGTCGGGAGCCGTCCGCGGGTCGTCGGTGATGACGCGCGCGGCCCGGCCGGCCGCGGCGCGCACGACCACGTTGTAGTAGGGTCCCACCTTGGACTTAAAAAACTCCGGATACCGCAGGTGGATGAGGTCGTGGATCGTCATTGCAAACGGTTGCGGCGTCAAGAGGGGGGCGTACTGCGACAGCACGTGGGCAACCGCGGGACGCGCGCGACGCATCGCCCACGGCAGCGCGATCTGCTCGGACGGACCGAAGTTTCCGCCCGTATCGAAGAAGGCAAACGCATATTCCGGCGCGACCCGAGGGAGGCGATCGCGCAACTCGTCGACGTAGGCTTTCATCCCTACCGACATCTGACGAGTCTTGCGCGCGTCGATCGCGATGCGCGGGCGTATCACGACCTCTGGGCGACCTTTCGTTCGACCGCCCGCGTGTAGTTGGCGGAATGCCACGCGACGTACCATCCTCGCCAGCCATCCCACAAGGCACCGCGAACGAACAGCAGGTAGACGAATCGCAGCAGAGGACCCAGCGGGCCGCGGATGCGCGCCCGTTGCAGTCCGCCCGCTTCGATCTCGGTGTACGCCTCGTATTTGGCTCGGTACGACCCAGGGTCGGGGTAGGAAAAATGCAGTAGCCGTCCGGGAAGCCGCCCGACCTTGCCGGCGCATTCGTAACGCTCGTGGAGTTCTGCGGTGCCGCCGGCGGCGGGGTGAGCTTCCACCCGCGCGCCGTCGACGCGCAGCAATCGCAGCAGCCGTTCGCCGCGCCAGATCCGCATCCGCTTGCCGCAGAAGTAGGTGTCGCGGCAGAGCGCGTAGCCGTCGACGTTCTCCGGCGCGCCGGCGATCGCGTCGCGCAGGCGCTCGTCGAGCGCCTCGTCGGCATCCAGCGCGAACATCCAAGGCGTGCGCACTTGGGTCAATGCGAAACGACGCGCCGCAACGAAGCCCGTCCAATCGCGTTCGATCACCCGAGCGCCGCGAGCCAGCGCCAGCGCGCGCGTGCCGTCGGTAGAATGTTCGTCGACGATTAAGAGCGGCATGCCCGCCGGCAGGGAGTCCAGGGCGCGCGAAAGGTTGCGTTCTTCGTTCCGCGTTAGAACGACGGCGGTGACGTCTTGCGGCTTCAGCGCCGCTCGGCGCCGCGCGAAACGTCGCGCGCGTCGCGCTCCACCGGAACCTGGCCCGCATCGCGCAACGCCGCGCCGATGAAATCGCGGTAGAGCGGCGAGGGCCGGTTAGGCCGGGACTTAAACTCGGGATGGGCCTGGGTTCCAACGAACCAGGGGTGCATGTCGACGGGCAGTTCGATCGTTTCGACCAGGCGGGTCTTGCCGACGGAATGATGACCGGAGAAGCGCATGCCGTGCTCTTCGAAGAGCGGCCGATAACGGTTGTTGAATTCGTAACGATGGCGATGACGCTCGCTGATCTCCAACTCGCCGTACGCCTGGGCGACCAGCGTACCCGGCTCGAGCGTGCAACTGTACGCTCCCAACCGCATGGTGCCGCCGTAGAGCTCCAAATTGCGCTGGTCGGGCATAAAGTCGATGACGGGATCGGGCGAGGTCTCGTCGACTTCGCTGCTCGCCGCGTCGGGTAGCCCGCAGACGTTGCGCGCGAACTCCACGCAGGCCAACTGCATGCCGTAACAGATGCCCAGGAACGGGATCTTCTTCTCACGGGCATACTCGATGGCCATCAGTTTGCCCTTAAAGCCACGCGGCCCGAATCCCGGAGCGACCAAGATCCCGTGAACGCCTCGCAGGGCGCCCAGCCCTTCGCGTTCGATCTGCTCGGAGTCGATGCGGATCACGTCGACGGCGGCGTGATGGTGGATGCCCGAGTGGTACAGCGACTCGTTGATTGAGATATAGGCGTCCTTAAGCTCGACGTACTTGCCGACCAGCGCGACGCTCACGCGATGCGTCGGATGCAGGATGCGATCGACGATCGCGCTCCACTCCTCGAGGTGCGGCGCGTTGGTGGGCAAGCGCAGTTTGCGCACGGCCGCATCGGCCAATCCCTCGGCTTCGAGGTTGAGCGGCACCTGATAGATCGTCGAGGCGTCCACGTTCTGAACGACCGCGCTGACCGGAACGTCGCAAAAGAGCGCGATCTTCTCCTTGAGGTCGATCGACATCGGCCGCGAGGATTGCGTGCGGCAAACGATCGCGTCGGGCGAGATCCCGATGCCGCGCAGCTCGCGGACGCTATGCTGGGTAGGCTTGGTCTTCAACTCGTCGGCGGCACCTAGGTGCGGCACCAGCGTTAGATGGCAGAACATGACGTTCTCTTCGCCGACCTCGTAGCGCATCTGGCGGATCGCTTCCAGAAACGGCAACGATTCGATATCGCCCACGGTGCCGCCGACTTCGACGATGCAGACGCCGGCGTGGCTGCTCTCGGCCACGCGCCTGATGTGCGACTTGATCTCGTTGGTGATATGCGGGATCACCTGAACGGTCGCGCCCAAGTAATCGCCGCGGCGTTCCTTTTCGATGACGGAATTATAGATCTGCCCGGCCGTGACGTTATTGGTGCGCGCGAGGTTATCGTCGATAAACCGTTCGTAGTGTCCCAGGTCCAGGTCGGTTTCCGCTCCGTCTTCGGTCACGAAGACTTCCCCGTGCTGGTATGGATTCATCGTGCCGGCATCGACGTTGATATAGGGGTCAAGCTTTTGAATCGAAACGTCGATTCCGCGCGCTCGAAGCAGCCTTCCGAGTGAAGCTGCGGTAATGCCTTTACCCAGCGAACTGACGACGCCGCCGGTAAAGAAAATATACTTCGCCATCTCGGGACGTTGGTATTCCCGCTTAGCCGCCGGGAGCCTGCACCGCAACGTAACGCTGCAGTCCGCCGTAATCGATCCCGACGTCCACGCGCGCGTCGGGGAAGAACGCACGCGCGAGGTCGCGGAGGCCGCCGATCACCGGTGGGGCGCCCTCCATCAGCACCAGGCCGCCTGGGAGTAGCACGCCCGCGAGCCCGGGCAACAAGCCGCGATAATACGTCAAGCCGTCGCGGCCGCCGTCCACGGCGATCGCGGGCTCGAATCCCACCGGGTGGGGGACCTTGGGAACGTCCGCCGTGGGGACGTATGGCAAGTTAGCGGTCACGACGTCGTAGCGCTGCGCGATGCACGTCAGCAGATCGCTCGCCGAAAAGCGGCAGCGATCCGAGACACCAAGCCGGCGAGCGTTCTCTCGAGCGACCTCGAGCGCCGCCGCCGAGATATCGACGCCGTCGACGATCGCCCGCGCGCGCTCGGCCGCAATCGTGCACGCGATCGCGCCCGAGCCGACCCCCACGTCCAGCACGCGCTGCGAGCTCCGACCGCGCAGATACGCCAACGCCTCGTCGATCAAATGCTCCGTTTCGGGACGTGGGATCAACACGTTTTCGTTCACCACGAATTCACGGCCGTAAAACCAGGCCGACCCCACGACGTACGCGACCGGCATCCCGGCCGCACGCAGGCGGCAAGCGGCTGCGAACGCATCGGCTTGCTCGGCGGAGACGATCGCGTCGTCGTGCGCGATAAGCCACCGGCG
>DATCDS010000133.1:0-9957 GCA_036510515.1 Vulcanimicrobiaceae bacterium | reverse complement strand
CGGCCGGACCGCCCGACCAGCGCTAAAAAAAGACCGCCGGGCGGCTGCCCGGCGGTTCTTTTTATCTCATCTGCACGAGACGAGTGCGATCGCCCATCCGGCTGTGGTTCGGGTTCGGACGAGATACCCGTCGGCATTGCGGTCGTAGACCTGATAGCCCGCTCTTAACGCGTCGGCTAGGGATTTGAAGACCATAAGTCCTGCCATTTTTCCGGATCCTCCTTTCCATTGTTTCCTTGTCTATACTCTATAACGGCCGCTGCGACAAGAAGGTTCAGCGAATCTCGCGGACTTTTTTTAAAATTTGGAGAAGAAGCAACCGCGATGGAGGCCGTTGGAACGTCGTCGCTGGTCCATGAAACAACCGTGCTCGATCGTCGCGAACCGGCTCGCGACGTCGTCATTCTCGTTTTGAACGCGCCGCGATTCGCGCGCGTGACCAAGCCCGGGCAGTTCCTGATGGTGGTGCCGCCGCACGGCGGCGCGGCCGCGACCGCGTTGGGTGTCTACGACGTCGACGGCGATCGTGTCTGCTTGCTCTTCTTCGTCTGCGGTCCGCGAACGTTGGAACTGGCCGCGCTGCGCGCCGGCGACCGCTTGGATTGCTTCGGGCCGCTGGGCAACGGCTTCGATCACGACGCCGCCGGCGGCGATGTCGCAATCGTGGCCGGCGGCGTGGGCATCGCTTCGGTCTTGCTGTCGGCGCGAGCGCTGCGCGGTCGCGACGCGCGCGTGGGGCTCTACTACGGCGCGCGAAACGCCGCGCGTTTGGTCGAAGCGCAGCGCTTCGCCGATGAAGGCTGCGAACTTCACTTGGCCACCGACGACGGCAGCGCCGGTCATCGCGGCCCCGTCACCGAGTTGCTCTCCAGAGATCTTGCGACGCGCGACACGATTCGCGCCAACGCGCCGATGTCGATCCTTGCCTGCGGTCCGACACCGATGCTGCGAGCCGTCGCGCGCATCGCGGCGCAACACGACGTGCGCGCGCAACTCTCGTTAGAAGAAACCTTCGCATGCGGCGTCGGCGGATGCTGGGGCTGCGTCGTCGCGCTCGATGCCAATAGCGCTCAAGCCCCGCCGTTCCCCGGCCCCGATCGTCACGGCAGCGACACCGTCCACGCCCGCATCTGCAAAGAAGGCCCCGTCTTCTGGTCCCACGAGCTACGATGGTAATGGGGGGGATCGACCTTTCGGTGCGGCTTGGTTCGCTGGAGCTGCCGTATCCGACGTTGATGGGGAGCGGATGCTACGGGAGCGGCGAGGAGTTTGCGCCGTTTGCGGATTTGTCGAAAATCGGCGCGATCGTGTTGAAGTCGGTGACGCGCGAGCCGCGGCTGGGAAATCCCACGCCGCGGCTGGTGCAGACGCCCGGCGGAATGCTCAACGCGATCGGCTTGCAGAATCCAGGCATCGACTGGTATCTGGAGCACGATGTGGCAAAGTTTGCGAATCGGCCGTGCGCGGTGATCGGCAGCGTTGCGGGCTTTTGCGTCGACGATTACGCGTACGTCTGCGAGAAACTGGCCGCGCGCGATGAGATTGCGGCGGTCGAGATCAACATCTCGTGTCCCAACGTCGCCAGCGAAGGAGAGACGTTTGCGTGCGACCCCGGCCCGACCGGCAAGGTCGTGCGCGCGGTGCGATCGACGACCTCCAAGCCGATCGTCGTGAAGCTCTCGCCCAACGTGACCGACATCGCGGAGATCGCGCGCGAGGCCCAGGCCGCGGGCGCCGACGCGCTGGCCGTCATCAATACGGTGCGCGGGATGGCGATCGACGTGGATCGCTGGCGGCCGCGATTGGGCAACGTCACCGGCGGGCTCTCCGGGCCCGCGATTCGGCCGATCGCGGTGCTGGCGGTCTACGAGGTCGCGCGCGCGGTCACCATTCCCATCGTCGGTCAGGGCGGCATCGAAACGGTCTCCGACGCGCTGGAGTTCTTGTTGGCCGGCGCCAGCGCGATCTCGATCGGCACCGGCAATTTCACCGACCCGCGGATTCCCGAGCGCATCCTTGCGGGCTTGGCGGAGTACGCGACGCAAAGGGGCTTGGCGTCGTTGCGCGACATCGTCGGGAAAGCCAACGTGGGCGTCCTCGACGCCGGGAACTATGAAGGAGACCAGGGGTGAACCGACCGTGGCACAGCTGATCGTCGCGCTGGACGTCGAGCGGGCCGAAGAAGCCGAGCGACTGATCGACACGCTGTACGATCTCGATCCGATCTTCAAGATCGGGCTGGAGTCGCTCTTCGGCTACGGCGAGCGCATCTTTTCCTATTGCGAAGCGCGCGACGTTCGGTTCTTCGTCGACGCCAAACTGCACGATATTCCGCGCACGGTCGGTGCGGCGATCCGTCAGTTGGTGCGTCCGGGCGCACACATCATCAACGTGCACGCGTCCGGGGGCGACGCGATGATGCGGGCGGCCATCGATTCGGTCAACGAGCGCGCCGGCGAACTGGGCATCGGCGCGCCGATGGTCTTCGGCGTGACGATTCTCACCTCGATCGGGGCGGTAGATTTGGGCGAACTGGGTTTGCACGGCGGCTTGGGCGAGAACGCGATCCGGCTGGCGGCGCTCGCGCGCGATGCGGGTTGCCCGGGCGTGGTCTGCAGCGCGCTGGAAGCGCGCGATCTCAAGACGTTCTTCGGCTCGGACTTTCTTACGCTTACGCCGGGCATTCGGCCGGCCGGCGATTCGCACGGCGATCAAAAGCGCGTCACGACGCCCGGCGAAGCGGTGCGAGCCGGCGCCGATTACGTTGTAGTCGGCCGTCCGATCGCGCGCGCCGTCGATCCGCACGCCGCCGCGGTCGACATTCTCGACGAGATGCGCGCCGCCGGGGCCGCGCTCCCGTGAACGTGATGACGGTTCTCCAGGATCGCGGCGCGTTGCTCGAGGGTCATTTCCGTTTGAGCAGCGGACGGCACAGCGATCGCTTCGTGCAGAAGTTTCGCATTCTGGAAGACCCCGCGTTGCTCGAGCCGATGGCGCGCGCCATCGCGCAATCGTTTGCCAAGGTGCGTCCGACGATCGTGGTGAGTGCCGCGGTGGGTGGCATCGTCCTAGGATACGAGGTCGCGCGCGCCCTGCACGTCAACGCGATCTTCGTAGAAAAGCAAGACGGTGCGCCCGCGCTCCGACGCGGTTTCGTGCTGAACGCCGACGATCGCGCGCTGATCGTCGAGGACGTCGTTACCACCGGCGGATCGGTTCGGGAAGTGGTCGACGTGGTGCGCGCGTGCGGTGCGGCCGTCGCCGGCGTCGGCGCGATCGTGCAGCGCGGCGCGGCCGAGTTCGGCGTGCCGTTCTTCGCGCTGCTGGATCTGCCGATCGTGTCGTACGCACCCGAGGAATGTCCGCAGTGTCGGGCGCAAACGCCGCTGGCCGACCCCGGATCGAGGAGGCTCGCGCGATGAGCCGCCCCGCGATTCGCAAGCTGGCGCCCTACGTTCCGGGCACGACCATCGACGAAGTGCGTCGCTCGCTGGGTTTGGAACGCATCGTGAAGTTGGCGTCCAACGAAAATCCGCTGGGCAGCTCGCCCAAAGCGATGCGGGCGCTCGCGCATCTCGATCGCTTGCACCTGTATCTCGACGACTCGTATCCGGAGCTCAAAGCCAAGATCGCCGCGCCGTACGGGTTGAACGCCGCGAACGTGGTGCTGGGTCACGGCAGCAACGAGCTGGTCAACGTCGTCGCCGAGATGCTGCTCGAAAGCGGCGACGAGGCGATCATGGCGACGCCGTCGTTCTCGCTCTATCCGCTCGTGGTCGGACTCCAGGGCGCTACACCGATCGAGATACCGCTGCGCGATCACGTGCACGACGTCGACGCGATGCTGGCTGCGGTAACGCCGCGCACCAAGCTGTTCTTCGTCTGCGATCCCAACAATCCGACCGGAACCGCGCTCTCGTCCGCGCAGTGGGAACAGCTAACCGAGAACCTTCCGTCCGAGGTGACCTTGCTGGTCGACCGCGCCTACCACGAGTACATGGGGCCGGGGAGTTTCGATCCCGTTTCGCTGATCGAACGCCGCCCGGGGACCGTCGTGTTGCGCACGATGTCGAAGATCTACGGATTAGCGTCGCTGCGTTTCGGCTACGGCTTCGCCGATCCCGAGACGATCGGGTGGCTCAATCGCGTGCGCTTGCCGTTTAACGTCTCGCGTCCGGCGGCGCTGGGTGCGTGGGCCGCGCTCGACGACGCCGAGTTCGTCGCGCGCAGCGTCGCGGCGAACGACGAGGGCCGCGACTACTTGCGGGGCGCGTTCGGACGCCTGGGCGTGGACATGCTGCAGACCGAGTCGAACTTCTACGCGCTGGCGGTGCCGACGACCGCGACGCGGGCCTACGCCGATCTGCTCGCGCGCGGGATCATCGTGCGATCGGGCGACGCGTTGCATCTGCCCGGCTACGTGCGCGTGACGATCGGCAACGCCGAGGAAAACCGCGTGCTGGTCGACGCTATCGAGGAGTTGCTGCCGTCGTGGCGGGCGTAATCGTGCGTCCGGCCGTTGCGGACGATCGCGCGTTTATCGAGGATTTGGGGCGACGCACCGTCCTAGCGAGCCTCTCGGCGGTACGCGTCGCGCCGGCGCCGTTGCTCGAAGCGAGTTTCGAGCGGTTGCTGCAGATCGTGACCGGCCGCTCGTACGTGGGATTGATCGCCCAGGACGGCCCGACGCGCGTCGGATTCGCGCTGATGCTCGATACGTTGCCCGACGAGGTGACCGGGTTGGAGCAGGGCTTTATCGCCTATATGGCCGTCGAACCGGCCCGGCGGCGTGAAGGCGCGGGCGCGGCGCTGCTGAAAGCCGCCGAGGATGAGGCCCGCAAACGCGGCTTGCCGCACGTCAGCCTGATGGTCACGCAGGCTAACGCGGCCGCGCGAGCGCTCTACGAACGAGCCGGTTACGTAACGGAGCGTCGGTTACTATGCAAACAACTGTGAAGACCGCGGTCAATTGGCGCAAGGTCGTCTTTATCGGCGGTGTGATACTCGTCGTGCTGTTCGCGCTGTGGTTCGCCGAGCGCATCCCGCGAACGATCACGATCTTTGCGATCGCCGCGTTCATCGCGTTCGGCTTGCAGCCGCTGGTCGCCAAACTCGAGGCTCGCCGAATCGGCCGGCCGTACGCCATCGCGATCGTTTTCACGGCTCTGTTGCTGATCATCGCCGTGGGGATCTTCTTGGTGGTGCCAAGTGCGATCGCGCAGACGCAGACTCTGGCGTCCAATGCGCCGTCGCTGCTTGCCGGCACGCAGTCGTGGATCGTCGCGGCGGAAAACTGGACGCGCTCGCACTTTCCCAGCGCGAACATTCCGGCGGGCGGTTTCGACCTCTCCTCGCTGGGCGGTGCCAAACTGCAGTCGTTGGCCACGAGCTCGCTCTCGGGGTTGGGCGGCGTCGTACTCACGACCGGCTACGTGTTGGCCAACATCCTATTCATCGGATTCTCGGCGCTGGTGCTCTCGCTGTTCTTCCTCTCGAACGATCGCGAGATCGGCGAAACGTTTTCCGCGCTCTTTCCCGAGCGTAAACGCGGCACCGCTCGCAAACTGGCCGGCGAGATCACCGCGCTTTTCGGCGGCTACATCTCGGGCCAAGTGATCGTCAGCGCGATCACCGGCACCGTGGTGGCCGTGCTTAGCGCTTTGGTGGGATTCAAGTTCCCGCTGATCTTGGGAATCATCACCGCGGTCGCATACGCGATTCCGATCTTCGGCATGCTGGTCGCGCAGTTGATCGCGCTCATATTGTGCGCTCCGTCGGGACCCTGGGTCCTGATCTGGGTGCAGGTCATCATGTTCGTGATGGCGCGTATCAGCGACAACATCCTCGTCCCCAAGATCATGGGCGACTCGGTCGGCGTTTCGCCGATCGGCGTGATGTTTGCGGTGCTGGCCGGCGGAGAGCTCTTCGGCTTACCCGGCTTGGTGTTGGGCATTCCCGCCGCCGCATTGATCAAAATTTTGTGGCGCTATTTCGGTGCCCCATACATTCACGCCCAACTCGACGACGAGCCTGCGAAGCCGCAGCATCGTGCGGTTCGTTAGCGAAGCGATCGCGCCGATCGGCGAAAACTTCGACACGGTCGCGATGGGACGCGGCGAACCGGGTTTGCCGACGGCATTCCAATGGCGCGACGAAGTGCTGACGATTGCGGCCCTTGCCGCCGCGCGCAAAGGCACCAAAATCGACCGCGGCGACGTCTACGTCAAACGCCACTATTTCGACGTGGTCTTGAGCGATGGCCGGATCGCCACGATCTATTTCGAACGTCAAGCCAAACCCAACCAGCCCCGTTGGTGGCTCTACACGATCGCCTAACTCACCCTTGCGGCCTACATCGTTTCGGGGGCGGATATTCCTAGGAGCGCCAGCACCCTGGCGAGGATGGACTTGGCGGCGATGCACAAAGCGAGGCGGCCGCGGCGCGTGGGCTCGTCCTCGATGAGGATGCGGCACTCGGTATAGAATTGATGGAAGTCGACGGCGACGTCGCGAGCGTAACGCGCGAGGCGGTGCGGGGCCTCGTGTCGGGCGACGCTCTGCACGACGGAGGGAAATTCGCTGATGCGGCGCGCTAAGGCCAGCTCGGCGGGATGTTCGAGCGTTTGCAAGCCGTGTCCGGTGCCGGCCGCCGAGATGTCGGCTGCGGCGGCGTTGCGCAGGATGCCGGCGATGCGCGTGTGGCCGTACTGCACGTAGTACACCGGGTTTTCCAGGCTCTTTTCTTTGGCCAGCGCGAGATCGAAGTTGAGCGGCGAATCGTTGGCCAGCATGACGAAGAAGAAGCGCGCGGCGTCGACGCCCACCTCGTCGAGGATTTCGTCGAGCGTGACGATGTCGCCGGATCGCTTGGACATGTTGACCTGTTCGCTGCCGCGCAGCAGCGTGATCTGCTGGGCGATGATCACGTCGAGCTTGCCGGGATAGCCCAGCGCCGCCGCGATGCCCTTGAGACGCCCGATATACCCGTGGTGATCGGGCCCCAAAATGTCGATGGCACGATCGGCGCGCTGCAGTTTCTCGTAGTGATACGCGACGTCGGCGCAAACGTAGGTCGGCCGTCCGTCGGCGCGCACCAAGACGCGATCCTTATCGTCACCGAACGAGGTTGCTTTGAAGAAGATCGCACCGTCTCGTTCGTAGGAAAAGCCCAGCTCGGCCAAGCGTGCGAGCCCGGCTTTGACGTGCCCGACGTCGTGCAGCTCGGTCTCGCTCTGCCAGAGATCGTAGTCGACGCCGAACCGCTTGGCCGTGACGCGCTGCTCGGCGACGAGCACGTCGCGTCCGAAGGTGCTGAAATATCCGAGCCACTCGGCTTGCGGAGCGTCGACCCATTTCGTGCCGTCGGCGTCGGCGATGCGCTGCGCGATCGCGATCAGGTAATCGCCCGGATAACCTTCCTCGGGAAATGCGAACGCCGGATCGAAGCGCTGGCGATAGCGCGCATACAGCGAGCGGCCCAGTGTATCCATCTGGCCGCCGGCGTCGTTGATGATCCATTCGGTAAACACGTCGTAGCCGCAAAAGCGCAGCGCTTTGGCCAGCACGTCGCCGATCGACAGCGTGCGGCCTTGCACGACGACCAGCGGGCCGGTGGGATTGGCGCTGCCGAACTCTAGCGAGACGCGCGACCCATTGGGGGGCATCGTGCCGAACGTTTCGCCTTCGCGCAGGACGCGCGCGATCGACGCTTGCCAGCACGCCGGCGCGAGGCGCAAGTTGATGAAGCCTGCCACCGCGTCGATCGATGCGAACAGCGACGACAAGCGCGGCTCGCGTTGGCGCGCGTCGGCGATCAGCGCGGCGGCGACGTCCTGCGGCTTGGCGCGCGCGGCCTTAGCCAGCGAAAAGGCGACGTTGGTCGCCACGTCGCCGAACGCGGGATTGCGCGGCGCTTCGAAGGCCACGGCCGCACCGGCCGCGTCGGGATAGGCCGCAGCGATCGCGGCCGAAACGGCGGCGGCGAATGCGGCCAGCGCATCGTCGGGCAACGGCGCCGCGTCAGTGATGGTAGGGTTCATTGCGGGCAATCTTCGCCGCGCGATAGAGTTGTTCCAGCACGAGCATGCGCGCCCACTCGTGCAGCAGCGTCAGGCGCGAGAGCGACCACGCGAACTCGGCGCGTTCGTGCAGGGCCGCGTCCGCGCCGTACGTTCCCGCGACCACCAGCGTTAAGCGCGACGTGCCCGATGCCGACACCGCATCGAGGCGACGGCCGAGTTCTTCGCTGGAAAGTTCGGTCCCGGTGCGTTCGAGCAGCCAGACGCGATCGTCGGGACGCAGCAGCTTGAGCACGCGCAGGCCTTCCTCGCGCATCGCGTGCGTGGGGTCGCGGCCGTCGGAGGCGCGAACTTCGAGTTCTTCAAACGGCACCATCGGCGCGAGGCGGCGCCGAAAATCGGCGCACGCCGCGACGACGTACGCTTCGCGTAACTTGCCGACGGCGACGAGCCTGGTGATCACCGCATGAGATTAGCATATCGGCCGCCGTCGGTGGCTTCGATCACGCCGTGGATCTCTAAGATCGACAGTGCGGCGGTGACGGCCCCGACGCCGGCGCCGCCGGCCTCGATCAGCGCGCCCAGGTCGCATTCGCCCTGGGCCAGGCGCGCCAGGAGCGCTTGCTGGAGCGGGTCGTCGATCGCGGGGAGCGGGATCGAGACGACGCCGGGCGCGCCCAAGCCCAGCGCTTCGAGCACGTCGGCGGCGTTGCGGGCCAAGGTCGCGCCGTCGCGCAAGAGCGCCAGACACCCCGCCACGTGCGGACGGTCGACGTCGCCCGGAACCGCTAGCACCGGGATGCTGCCGGCCGCCCAGCTTGCGGTGTTGAGGGCGCCCGAGCGCGCCGGGGCTTCGATCACGACCAGCGCGTCGGCCAGACCGGCGACCACGCCATTGCGCTGCAAGAATTGATGCGGTTGGGCCGGGACGCCCGGCGCGTAGGGCGAGACGACGGCGCCCGCCGCCGCGCAGATACGCTCGGCCAATCCGGCATTGCGCGGCGGAAAGAAGCAGTCGTGCCCGCCGCCCAGGACGCCGATCGTGGGCGCGCCCGCCGATAGAGCGCCTTCATGGGCGGCCGCGTCGATGCCCAAGGCGAGTCCCGAAAGAATGCAGCACCCGGCCCGCCCCAGGTCGCGGGCAAACTCGTGGGCGAGTCGTCGGCCGTAGGCGGTGGCGGCGCGAGTGCCCACGATGGCGACCGTCGGCCGCCGCAGGCCCTCGAGGCTCCCACACCCCCACAGGCCGGTCCAGGTCCCTGGGGTCGGACGCGGCTCCCGCAGGGCCTCGAAACCGTCGCGGGCGTGGAAGGTCGGCGGGTTCATGTGCTTCTATCCCTCGTCGTCCATCGGGAAACAAGGCGAGCGGCCGGGGGGATTCCCCCTGGAGCCAGGGAATACGCGGCGGCAAATCAGGAGGGTTTTATATGGCAGCAGAAGCCTATTGCGTCAAGTGCAAAACCAAACGGGAAATCTCTGACGCAGTTCAGATCACCATGAAAAACGGTCGCCCGGCGACCGAAGGCAAGTGCCCGGTGTGCGGCACGAAGATGTTCAAAATCGGGGCCACCAAGTAGGCGGCATCCCAATTTGGCGGGGGCGACTCGTTGTGCCGTATAATGGGGTCACCTACAACCTGTAGGCCCACTAGCCAACGAGGGACCGCCGCTGATCTGTCCGACCTGCCGCAAGAGCGAGACACGCGTCGTCGACTCGCGTGACGACGAGACCGTCGTCCGCCGTCGTCGCGAATGCCTCGACCCGCGGTGCAAGCATCGATTCACCACGTACGAGCGCATGGAAGCACCGCGTCTCTTCGTGGTGAAAAAGGACGGGCGGCGCGAGCAGTACAGCCGCGAGAAAGTGCTGGCGGGCCTGCGTAAGGCCTGTGAGAAGCGACCGATCTCCGAGAGCCAAATGGAATCGACTGCCGCCGATA
>DATCDS010000132.1:0-4906 GCA_036510515.1 Vulcanimicrobiaceae bacterium | reverse complement strand
TCAACGGCGTCTACCGCTACGCCGAGCCCGTCACCGCCAAGGGCTTCGTCTTCATGGACACGCCCGGCTACGACCCGGTCTCGGCGACCGGTCAGGTCGCCGGCGGCGCCAACGTGCTGTGCTTCACCACCGGGCGCGGCTCCGCCTATGGCTGCAAGCCGACGCCGTCGATCAAGCTCGCCACCAACAGCGAGACCTATCGCCGCATGACCGAGGACATGGACATCAACTGCGGCGACATGCTCGACGGCGTCTCCATCGAGGCCAAGGGCCAGGAGATCTTCGACAAGGTGCTCAAGGTGGCGAGCGGCGAGCGCTCCAAGTCCGAGGAACTCGGCTACGGCGACGCGGAATTCGCGCCCTGGCAGATCGGGGCGACGATGTGAGGCCAGCGTTTCGCCCCGAAGCGCAGGCGCTGCTGTTCGATCTCGACGGGACGCTGGTCGACAGCGTCTATCAGCACGTGCTGGCTTGGCATACGGCGTTGCGGGCCGTGGGCTTCAACTTGTCGGTGTGGAAAATTCATCGGCGCATCGGCATGAGCGGCGGATTGCTCGTGCGCGCGCTGGCTCGGGAACTCGGGCGCGAGATGGCGCCGGAGATCGCCGAGCAGCTGCGGCGTCGGCACGCCGAAGAATATGCCAAACTGCTGCCGCAAGTGGAACCGCTGCCGGGAGCTCGGGAGTTATTGCGCGACCTCACGTCGATGAAGGTCAAATGGGCGATCGCGACCAGCGGTGCGATCGAGACGGCGCAGCCGGCCCTGAACATGCTGGGAATCCCCGATGGAATTCCGATCGTGACGCGCGATCACGTCGAGCGGGCGAAGCCCGATCCCGATCTCTTTCTGGCCGCCGGCAAACAGCTGCACGTCGATGCCGGCCAAGCGATGGTGGTCGGCGACTCGGTGTGGGACATGCTCGCGGCGCGGCGCGCGAACTACCTGGGCATCGGCGTGCTGTCGGGCGGTTACGGTCAGCAAGAGCTCGAATCGTCGGGTGCTTATCGCGTCTACGCAGATCCCGAAGAGATGCGCAATCATCTCGACGAGATGGGCGTCCGCGACGACTGACCGAGCATTATCGCGATACGAAGCTGACTTTCTTGGCGGGTTTCTTCACGGGGATGCGCGGGGCCATGATTCCAGCGAGCATGTCGGGGGTGCCTTTAATGCGCGCGAGATGCGGATAGCGTACGCCGCCGGTGTAGTTCAGCATGACCGTCGAGAACGAACCGTTGTCGTTGACGAGCAGCGCGATCGGCCGCCGATCGGTTTGGGCACGCTTGAGCGCGTCGTTGAAGGTGTCGGCGCCGAACGCCCGGTTGTCGACGGCGGCGACGGTCTCGTGCGGGGCTAAGCCGGCGTTCCAGGCAGGCGAACCGCGGCGCACGTCGCGGATCTGGCCGGTCGAGCCGGCGTTGAAACCGGCGCCGTACCACGCCGACACGCCGCGACCCGGATTCAGATAGGCGTTGGCTTTAGCGGTGTAGGTCAGCCGCCAGCCCGAGCGCGCGAGCTCGTCGGTCGGCGGATGGATCGAGACCCGGTAGACGTAGCGCGTGAAGAAGTCGTGCCAATCGTAGGGCGTCACCTCCCCGAGCAGATGCTCGATTTGGGCGCGCGTGTAGGTCACGGTGATCGGTCCGGTGTTGGGCGGTCCGGCGTAGAGGTGCAAGAACGTATCGAGCGACTTGGTGCCGTGGGTCTGCGCGCGAATAATCGTGTCGGCATCGAGCCAGAGCAACTCGCCCTCGGTATAGAAATCGCCGGCCGTGCGCCGGATCGACGCGTAGTCGCCGCCGCCTTCGTAGAGCCAGGGCGCGGCCGTGGTGGTGTCGACCAGCGGTGTGGTCAGCCGTCCGGGTTCCATGTCCATCGACGCGTAGACCGTCGCCAGATACTCCGGGTAGGTTTTGGGATCGCGGATTCCGGTGCGGAACGAGAGCAAATCGCCCAAATATTGGTTCATGCCTTCGTAGACCCACAGGAGATCGGTCTGCATCGGCACTTGGAAGTTCGGCGTCGTGAGATCGTACGGCCGACGATACTTGCCGTTCCAGGAGTGCGAGAATTCGTGCGTGAGCAGGTCGCCGCCGCTCAATTGTTCGCTGGGATCGGTCAGGAACGAGTCGTCGGCGCGATCGTCGCTGGATTGGTGATGTTCGATGCCTTGAAAGCCGATCGCATCGCTGAGGGTCAACAAGGAATGATACGAGTACCAGTGGCGCGCCCCATAGAGTGCGAGCGCTTCTGGGGTCATCCGTTTGAACGACGCGACGAGATCGGCGGGAACGTCGAGGTCTGCGGGTGCGTCGGCGAAGAGGTCGAGGGTTTGCGACGCCGAGCCGTGCTGCCACAGGCGATAGTGCTTGGCGTAGCGGCCGGTATCCAACGGGGAGTCGACGAGCATCGCGAGCTTGACCGTGGCGAAGGTTATGCGATTGCCGCTGCGACGCGGTGACGGCAAGGCGGTTCCGTAATCCCAGTCGGCCGGCAGGACGATGGTCGGGTGCACGAAGACGGCGTGCGAATTAGTGTCGGCTTGATACAGCACGTCGCGGTTCCAGTTGACGATCGCGAGATTGTTGGTCGCCATCGTGTCGTTGGGTCCGTTGAGCAGTACCGTAAAATCGATGTCGAGCGTCCTCGCCCCGGGTGGAACGGTGACGTGAAACGCGTACAGATCGATCGTATCGCGGCTCCACGTCAGCGGCTTGCCGTCGGCCGACATGCGGATCCCCGTCAAGTCGCCCAGCGGGCCGGTCGGGCCGTGCTCGCCGGGAATCCATTTTGGGTAGACGACCGTGAAGGGGCCGGGAGCGGCCGGAATGGTCAGATGCGACGTCATGAACCCACGGGCGGCCGTGGTGGCATCCAAGACGATGGTTTCGGGGCGGCCCTGCGTGGCCAGCGACGGCGCGAAGGCGGTGGCGGCCGGCGCGCTCGTGGTCGCCAGCGCAAACGCGGCAACGACCCAAGCGAGCGGTAGTCGAACGTGCAGCATACGCCGAAGTTTCGCCTCAGCTTGCCCCCACCCCGCCCTGATAAATGTATGGAGTGGAGGCAGGTCCGGAGCCCGGTCGACTCCAACACCCCTAGGCTTATCCCGGCCTGACCGCCGGGTTTTGTCGCGTTATTGGAGGTTTTCTCTTCCGCGTGAAGATCGTGGCAACGGTCAAGCTCGTCCCCGATCCCAACAGCGAAAAACGGATCGACCCGCAGACGAAACGCTTAGACCGCAGCGGCGCCGAGACCGTACTCAACCCCTACGACGAGTACGCTGTCGAAGCCGCACTGCAACTCAAAGAAAAACTGGGCGACGGTACGACCGTCACGGTTTTTTCAATGGCGCCCGAACGACACAAAGAGATCCTGCGCAAAGCGCTGGCGATGGGCGCCGACGACGCGGTCGTGCTCAGCGATCCAGCGCTAGCCGGCAGCGACGTTTGGTCGACGGCTGCGGCGATAGCCGCGGGTTTGAAAAAGATCGGCTTCGACTTGGTCGTCTGCGGCGGACTCTCCGACGACGGAAGCACCGGCGGCACGCCGGGCGCGCTCGCCGAACATTTGGGCGTTCCGGGTCTGACCAACGCGCGTCATCTCGAATGCGACGGCCAACGTCTCACCGCGCAGCGCGAAACGGATTCCGGCTATCAGGTCGTTGCGACCGCGCTTCCCGCGCTGGTCAGCGTCACGATGGCCGTCGGAGAACCACGCTACGCGTCGCTGAAGGGCATCATGGGGGCCAAGAAAAAGACGCTCGCAACGCTGTGCCTGGCGGACCTCGGCTCGGACGTTCCGGCCGGCGACGACGGCGCGCTGACCGAACTGGTTCGCGTCGGCCCTCCCGCAACGCGTGAGAAAGCTGCGGTCGTGAACGCGACCGACGGCGCGAGCGGCGCGCGGGCCATCTTCGATTTTCTCAAGCAGCGGAAACTGGTTTGATGCAACACGTCATCGTTTTCGCCGAGCACGCCAACGGAACCACGCGCAAGGTCACGTTCGAGTTGGCCACGCAAGCGCGCAAGTTGGCCGACGAACTGGGCGGCAAAGCGCATGCCGTCGTTCTGGGCGCGGGCGCTGGGGCGCTGGCCGAACGGTTGCAAGCGTACCCGCTCGACGTGATTCACGTCGCGCAGGATGACGACGTGGATAACTTCCTGATCGATCCCGCGATCGACTATCTCGAAGCCGCCGCCAACGGGATCGGACCGTCGGTCATCTTGCTTCCCAACACGATGTACGGCCGCGATATCGCGGGGCGAATCGCGGCGCGCCTGCGCGCGGGTATGCTGGCCGATGTGGTCGACATCGCGGTCGATGGCACGAGCGTTCGCGGGACCTCGCCCAAACTTGGAGGCGCCGCGATCACCACGTGCGCCCTGCGCGACGCGCGATACGGCGTCGTGACCGTGCGCCCCAACGCGTTTGCAGCCGAGCCGGGCGGTGCCGCAGCCCAGGTCGTGCAGCTCGCCAAGCCGACCGGCAAGTCGTATAAGATGTCGATCGAGTCCAACGTCGAGGAGGCCTCGGGCGAGTTGGGGCTGGAAGAGGCACCGGTGGTCGTTGCCGGCGGTCGCGGCCTAGGGGGCCCCGAACCATTCCAAACCCTGCTCAAGCCGTTGGCCGATGCGTTGGGCGGCGCGGTCGGCGCGTCGCGTGCGGCGGCAGATGCCGGATGGGTGCCGTACAGCCTTCAAATCGGGCAGACCGGCAAGACCGTCAGTCCCAGCCTCTACGTTGCGGTGGGCATTTCGGGTGCCATTCAACATAAGGTCGGCATGCGTTCGTCGGGGACGATCGTGGCCATTAACAAAGACGGCGGCGCGCCGATAACAGAGTTTTCCGACCTGGTGGTTGTGGGCGATGCGTTTGCGATCGTTCCGGAACTGACCAACCTGGTTC
>DATCDS010000131.1:0-13134 GCA_036510515.1 Vulcanimicrobiaceae bacterium | reverse complement strand
CGTCTTCGCACATCGCCGCGCAGGCGTCCTGATCGCCGAGGTAGTCCGACCCCTTGACCGTGTCGAACGTGTGCGCTTCGGGCGAATCCTCTTCGCGATTCCCGAGCGCCGCGTTGATGCCGCCTTGGGCCGCGCCGGAATGGCTGCGCACGGGGTGCATCTTGGAAACGATGGCGACATCGGCACCGCGTTCGGCGGCTTCAACCGCCGCGCGCATGCCCGCCAGACCGCCACCGATAACGACGACGTCGTGCTTGATCACGTTGACCTTTCCGAGGGAGAAATCGTAGGCTAATTTATACCCCCAGGCGCGCCTTGGTTCCCACGACGAAAGTAGGCAGGCGGCCCGGCTAGGAGCCCGTTGGGACGACGCCCTCGGCCGCCTCGTAGAAGCGGTACTGATCCTTACCCGCGTTCTTGGCGGCATATAGCGCCCGATCGGCTGCGGCAAAAAGCGCTCGCGGATCGGCCCCGTCGGCCGGAAACATCGCCAGCCCGATCGAGCTGGAGAGATGTTCGTCGCGCAGGGCTCCGACGATTCGCTCGACGCCCTTGGTGGCCGCAAGGCGACCGGTGCGGGTCATGACCAGGACGAACTCATCGCCGGCATACCGAGCGAGAATATCGCTCTTGCGGGCGTTGCTCGCGAGCACGCCGGCAAAGCGGCAAAGCGTCTGATCGCCTAACTCGTGGCCGCCGGCGTCGTTGATCTTCTTCAAATTATCGACGTCGACGATCGCGTAGGCCAAGGTGGTAGCGTGCCGTTCCGCCGCGGCGCACTCCAGTTCCAGCAGCTCGGCGAGCGCTCGGCGATTGAGCAGGCCGGTCAAACTGTCGGTGCGCGCGAGCTCGTGAAGGGTCGCATACCGCGAGGCGTCTTCTCGAAGGAGCTCGTTGCGTTCGGCTTCGACGACCAGCAGGCGCGAACGAAGGTGCTCCAGTTCGGAACGTAACTGAGAGATGGTCCAGGCCGGGGATTCGGAGCTCAGGTCGTTGTCCGTTCTCATAGACGCTTACGGTGTGGTTGGTTCGGGAAGGGGGCAAGGCCCCCCCTCTGGGACGGGGTTGCGCCGGTGCCCAACAGGCGCCGCGAGCCCTTCGCGCGCAATACCGGGTGGATGTCTTCAGGCCAGTTCGTTCATCTTCACGTCCATTCGGAGTATTCGTTGCTCGACGGCGCGTGCCGGATCGACCCCCTGGTTCGTCGCGCCGCCGAGGGCGGTTCGCCGGCCGTCGCGCTCACCGATCACGGCGTGATGTACGGCGCGATGGAGTTTTACTATTCGGCGCGCGATCACGCGGTCACGCCGATCATCGGCTGCGAGGCGTACCTGGCCCCGCGAGGCCGATTCGATCGGAGCGTACGCGACGAAGCGCACGTGACGCTGTTGGCGGCGGACCTGGTCGGCTACCGGAACCTCACCGCGTTGATCTCCAAGGGCTTTCTCGAGGGCTTCTATTACAAGCCGCGCATCGATCTGGACTTGCTGGCCGAACATAACGACGGCCTGATCGTGCTCTCGGGCTGCATGTCGGGGCTGGTCGCGGCGCCGTTGCTCAAGAACGATTACGAGACCGCGCGTAAGAACGCCAAGACGTACGTCGAGATCTTCGGCGATCGCTTCTACATCGAAGTGATGCGTCACGGCATGCCCGAGGAAGCCGTCATCAACGAGGGACTGGTGAAGGTCGCGCGCGAGCTGAACGTCCCGATCGTCGCAACCAACGATTCGCATTATTTGGATCGGCGCGACGCGCCGGCGCACGACGTGCTGCTATGCATCGGAACCGGAAAGACCGTCGCGGATACCTCGCGTATGAAATTTTATTCCGACCAGTTTTACGTGAAGTCGGCAGAGGAGATGCGCGAAACCTGGGCCGACCTGCCCGAGGCGTGCGACAATACGGTCAAGATCGCGGGCCGCGTCGACATCAAGATCCCCGAGAAAATCTTTCACCTGCCGCAATACGCCGTGCCGCAGGAATCGTTGCTCGAAGAGAAGACGGCCGAGATCTACCTGTGCGAGTTGAGCGAGATTGGGGTGGTCGAACGCTACGGGGCCGAACGTGCCGCCGGGGACGCGGCTTTGCGCGAGCGCCTGAACTACGAACTGGACGTCATCACGACCATGGGATTCGCGTCGTATTTCTTGATCGTTTGGGACTTCATCAAGTACGCACGCGATCACGATATTCCGGTCGGGCCGGGACGCGGGTCGGCGGTCGGCTCGTTGGTATCGTATTGCCTGCGCATCACCGACCTCGATCCGATCAAGTTCAACCTGTTTTTCGAGCGCTTCCTCAACCCGGACCGCATCTCGATGCCCGATATCGATACGGATTTTTGCGTCGATCGCCGCGACGAAGTGATCGCCTACGTCACGCAAAAATACGGCAAGGAACGCGTCGCGCAGATCGTTACGTTCGGCACGATGGCGGCGAGGGCGGCGGTGCGCGATGCGGGCCGGGCGCTGGCCGTGCCGCTGCCCGAGGTCGATCGCGTCGCTAAATTGATCCCGTCGGGACCGACGGGCTTGACCATCGAGCAAGCCGTCGACCAGATCCCAGAACTGCGCGTGTTATACACCTCGCGTCCGGACTTACGCAAGCTGCTCGATACCGCCAAAGATATCGAAGGCCTGGCGCGCAACGCGGGCACGCACGCGGCCGGCGTGGTCATCTCTGCGGGGCCGCTTATGGACTACACGCCGCTGGTAAAGTTCGGAGACGGCGGCATCAACACGCAGTACGACATGGAATGGGTCGAAAAGATCGGCTTGCTCAAGATGGACTTCTTGGGCTTGCGCAACCTGACGGTGATGAGCGCGGCCGTCAAGGAGATCCGCCGTACGGTAGACCCGAACTTCGATTTGGACAAGGTCGCGGACGACGATGCCAAGACCTACGAGATGCTGAGTCGGGGGGAAACGATGGGCGTCTTCCAGCTCGAATCCGATGGCATGAAGCGCGTCTGTGTCGAGCTGGGGCCGTCGCGCTTTGAGGACATCATCGCGCTCGTCGCGCTGTATCGCCCCGGACCGATGGATTGGATTCCGCAGTTCATCTCCAACAAACACGGGCGGACCAAGCCCAAGTACCTGCATCCAAAGCTCGAACCAATTCTCGCCGAGACGTACTCGGTGGCGTGCTATCAGGAGCAGGTCATGCAGATCGCGCGCGACGTGGCGGGCTTTACCCTGGGAGAGGCCGACGAACTCCGCAAGGTCATGGGCAAGAAGCAGAAGGACAAGATTCCGCTCTATCGCCGCAAGTTCGTCGAAGGCGCGATGACGACGTCGAGCGTCTCCAAAGATCTCGCCGAGAAAATCTTCGCGTTCGTCGAGCCGTTTGCCGGCTATGGGTTCAACAAGTCGCACGCGGCGGCGTATGCGTGGATCGCGTACCAGACGGCCTACCTCAAAGCCAATCGGCCGCTGCAGTACTTGAGCGCGCTGATGACCTCGGTTCGCGACCGCACCGATAAACTGGTCGAGTACGTCGATGAGGCCAAGAAGATGGGGATCGTCGTTCTGCCGCCCGACGTGAACGAATCGTTGACGGACTTCGCGGTCGTCGGCGACCGCATTCGCTTCGGTCTGGCGGCGGTCAAAGGCGTCGGCGAAAATGCCGTCGACTCGATCATCGCCACGCGCGATCGCGACGGCCGCTTCGTGGACCTCTTCGACCTGGCGCGGCGCGTCGACGGCAAGCAGGTCAACCGGCGCGTCTTCGAGGCGCTGATCAAGTGCGGGGCGCTCGACGATCTGCCGGGCAATCGCGCGCAAAAACTCAAGGCGCTCGACGGCGCCCTCGAGGTCGCCGCGCGAGCGGCGCGCGACGCGCAAGCGGGGCAGTTTTCGCTCTTTGGGCAAACCAGCGGAAGCGATGCATCTCTGGCACCCGTGTTGCCGTACGCGCCCGTCCCCACGAATATGGAGCAGCTTCAATGGGAGAAGGAGACCCTCGGGATCTACGTTTCGGGACACCCGCTTTCCGACGTCGCGGAGATGCTGACGCGCGGCGGCGCGACCCCGGTCAAGAACCTACGCGAGATCGCCGACGATGCGCCGGTCACCGTCGCCGGTATCGTGACGGCGGTTCGTCGTATGCTGACCAAGGCCGGCCAGCAGATGCTCATCGCGCAACTTGAGGATATGACCGGCAGCGTCGACATCATCGTCTTTTCGAAACTCTACGTCAACGCGCAAGCCGCGTTCGAGCCCGATCGCATCCTGACGATCAAGGGGCGATTGCGGTTTCGCGAGCGGCCGGGCAGTACGCCTGGCGAGGAGACGCCCATCGAGCTCTCGGTGAGCGCCAACGAGGTGATTCCGTTCGAACGGCCGACGCGCTCGACGGCGAGCGCTCGCGCGTGGCACATCACCGTCTCCAAGCGCGAACACGTCGACCGCCTGGCGGCGCTCTTGGACGAATGGCCAGGCGAGGTTCCCGTCGTCATGCACGCCGGCGGCCGGCTCTCGCGCATGAACCGCGCGATTTCCGCCGATCCGAGTTTGCGCGGCGAGCTGTTGCGCATCTTCGGCACCGACAACGTCAGCGAAGGTGCACCGTGAGCCCGTGCAACGAGGTTGCGACGTGAGGCTCCCTCCGGGCGTGCGGGATTGGTTGCCGCAGGAGTTTGCATTTAAGCGCGAGATCGAAGAGAAGATCCGCGTGGTCTTCGCGTCGTGGTCGTACGCCGAAGTGCTGACGCCGACGTTCGAGTCGACCGAGGTGCTGCAGCGCGGGTTGGGCGAGAAGCTGATGCAGCAGACCTTCCGCTTCGTGGATCCCTTGGGTCAGTCGGTCGCCCTGCGCACCGAAATGACCACGCCGATCGCGCGCGTCGTCTCGGCGCGTCTGCGCAAAGCGTCGCTGCCGCTGCGGCTTTCCTACGTCGCCCCGGCGTTTCGTTACGAGGAGCCGCAGCTGGGCCGCATGCGCGAGTTCACGCAAGCGGGTGCCGAACTGATCGGCGCGCCCGGCGCCGATGCGGAGGCCGAATGTCTCTTTATGGCGATCGAGACTTTGGACACATGCGGATTGAGCGATGCGCGCTTCGACATCAACGATGCCGCGATCGTCGACGGGGTCCTCGCGAGCGTCGGGTTGGACGGGGAAGCGTTGGTCGAATGCAAGGCCCTGGTTGCGGATCGAGATCTGGTGGGGTTGCGAGCCTTCGGAGCGAGCCATCACGTGGACGGGGAAACGTTCGAGACGCTCTTGCGCTTGACGATGATGCGCGGCGGCGACGACATCATCACCCTGGTGCGGCCGATCTGCAAGACCGCGGGCTCGCAAGCGGCCCTGGCCCGGTTGGAGCGTATCCTCGAGAGCGCGGCGACGCTGGGCTATCGGGATCGGATCAACATCGACTTCGCCTTGCTGCGCGATTTCGAATATTACACCGGTTTCGTGTTCGAAGGATACGTCGACGATTTGGGGTTCTCGTTGTGCGGCGGCGGACGCTACGACGGGTTGCTGGCGCGCTTCGGACTGGACGTGTCGGCGGTCGGGTGGATGGTCGGCGTGGAACGAATCCTGCTGGCATTGGAGCGGCGCCGCGAAGACGAGCGGCCGCGCAACGGCGTGGACGTGCTGGTCAGTAATGCGGACCTCGCGGCGCAGCGCGAACGAGCCAAGGGTCTGCGCGTTCGCGTCGATGTCCGCAACCTCACGCGCGACGAGCTGCTGGCCTATGCGCGGCACAAGGCGATCCCGCGAGTGATCCTGGGCGACGGTCGGGGCGGCGAAGAAGAAGTCTTCCCGGGCACGCAATCGTGACCGATCGGGGCGGCCGGTTGACCATCGCGTTGGCCAAGGGCAGCTTGTATCATGAGAGCGCGCGGCGACTGCGCGAGGTCGGCATCGCCGTGCCGCAGGAAGTCGGCCGCAAACTGCGCGTTCGCACCGATGACGACCGGGTCGATCTTCTGCTGCTGCGCGCGACCGACGTTCCGGCCTACGTCGAGTTCGGCGCCGCGGACTGCGGCATCGTCGGCAAGGACACACTCTGGGAGAGCGATCGTTCGGTCAGCGAACTGGCAGACCTAGGCTTTGGTGCGTGCCGCCTGGTGGTCGCCGGGCGGCGCTCGGACGGCTACCACGAGGGCGCGCGCTTGCCGACGTTCCTGCGCGTCGCGACCAAGTTCAAACGCATGGCGCAGACGTACTTTTCCGAACGCGACCTGCCGTGCGAGATCGTCGCCTTGCACGGCTCGGTCGAGCTCGCGCCGATCGTGGGATTGGCCGACGTCATCGTCGACTTGGTGGCGACCGGAGGGACGCTGCTCGCCCACGACATGGTCGAAATCGACGAGATCGGCCGCTCCAGCGCGCGCTTGGTCGTCAACCCGGTGTCGTTTCGCAGCAAGTACGACGCCTTGCTGGACCTGTGGCGCCGTCTGGAAGGACGCGCGTGACGGAGATCGTCGCGGCCAACGATCGAGCGCGATTGGCCGCCCTCTACCGCGGCGGTTGGGCGCCCTCCGCCGAGATCGTCGAAGGCGTGCGCGCCATCCTGGCCGAGGTCCGCAGCAGCGGGGACGACGCGCTGGTCGCGTACACGCGGCGTTTCGACGACCCGTCGTTCGATCGCTCGAGACTGGCCGTTGCGATTCCCACGCTCGCCGCGGCAAGCGCGCTGGTGCCGAGCGGCGTCGCACTTGCGCTCGAGCTCGCGCGCGAACGCGTCGCTTCATTTCACGCGCGTCAACTCCAGGCCGACATTTCGTACGCGGAAGACGACGGTACCCGCTATCAATTTCGCTACCGGCCCCTGGACGCGATCGCGGCGTACGTTCCGGGCGGTTCGGCGCCCTTGCCGTCGTCGGTGATCATGACGTGCGTGCCGGCCAAGGTCGCGGGCGTCACGCGAACGATCGTGCTGACGCCGCCGCAGCGCGACGGCAAGGTCGATCCGGCGGTGCTGTTCGCGTGCGCGTTGTGCGAGGTCGACGAGCTGTACGCCGTCGGCGGCGCGCAGGCGATCGCCGCGGCGGCGTATGGCACGCAGAGCATCGTGCCGGTCGACAAGATCGTGGGGCCGGGCAACGTCTGGGTGACCGAGGCCAAACGCCAAGTGTTTGGAACCTGCGCGATCGACGGATTGGCGGGACCCTCCGAGGTGCTGGTCGTGGCCGACGACGGTGCGGACCAGGAGTACGTCGTCGGCGAGCTGCTGGCCCAAGCCGAGCACGATCCGCTAGCGCGGGTCGCGCTGGTATCGGAGTCGCGCGGCTTGCTGGAAGCCTGCGCGCGGCGTCTAGCGACGTTGGACGTCGGCGGGCTGCCGCGCGGCGAGATCGTCGCCCAGACGCTGGCGCGCTGCTGTTACCTGATTCACGCCGCCTCGCGAGACGAGATCTTCGAGGTGATCGAGCGTTTCGCGCCCGAGCATCTCGCGCTCCAAGTGCGCGATCCGCAGGAGTATTTCGACCGCATCAAGCACGTCGGCGCGGTCTTTGCGGGGGACGCCACGCCGGTGGCGTGCGGGGATTACGTCGCGGGAACCAACCACGTGCTGCCAACGTCGGGAGCCGCGCGGTTTTCGTCGGGCTTGTCGACGGCAGACTACCTGCGGACCTTCACCATCGTGCAGAATAGCGCGCGACGAATGCGCGCCGACGCGCAGGCGCTGGCGACCCTAGCCGAGTTCGAAGGCCTCGCTCAGCACGCGCAGACCGCGCGTATGCGTGCGCGCATCGGCGACGCCGGCGAATGACGTTTCGATTGGTCGCACTGGACCTGGACGGGACGCTGATCGGACCCGATTTGGAGATCAAACCGCGCGTCGCGCGCGCGATCCATCGCATGCGCGCGGAGGGCGTAGCGGGATGCATCGTGACCGGGCGCATGTATCGCGCGGCCCTGCCATATGCGCGCGCGCTGGGATTTGTCGCGCCGATCGTGTGCTACCAGGGCGCGGCGATCGTCGATCCGCAGGCCGATCGCGTGCTGTTCGACGCGCCGCTCGACCATGCGACGGTGGCCGAGGTGATCCATGCGACGCAAGCCGACGGGGTTCACCTGCAGCTCTATCGTAACGACAGCTACTACTGCGAGGAGCGCAATCGCTTCAGCGAGCTGTATGCGCGGCTCTCGCGCGTCGAGCCGGTGATCGTGCCGTCGTTGTCCGAGACGTTTGCCTTGAGCGACGCGACCAAAGCCGTCGTCGTTGCCGATCCGCCGCAGGCCGAGCGCTACGCGCATCGATTGAGCGAGCTGCTGGGCGAACGCGCCTACGTCACGCGCAGCTACCCGCAGTTCGTCGAAGTTCTCAACCCCAACGTCGACAAGGGACGCGCGCTGACGTTCGTCGCCCAACACCTGGGCATCGGAATGGATGACGTGCTGGCCGTGGGCGATGCATGGAACGACGCACCGCTGCTGCGCGTGGCGGGGTTCGGCGTGGCGATGGGCTCGGCGCCCGAGGAGCTGCGCGCGGAGGCCGATGCCGTCGTGCCCGACGTTGCCGGCGATGGCGTGGCCCAAGCCATCGAACAGTACGTCCTGCGATGAAGCGCGCATCCAAACCGTCGCGTCGGAAGAAATCGCGGGCGTCGGGCTTGCGCCGGTGGTGGATTCTGGCGGCGTTCGTGGCCGTGCTTGTGGGGATCGGCGCGTACTTCGCGGCCACCTGGCCCGCACTGGATCCCAAGCACGTTGCCGTCGCGGGGAACCGCGTCGTGCCGACCGCGCAGATTCTGCGCGCCGCCGCGATCGCTCCGGGCACGAACCTGTGGCTGCAAAACGCCGGGGCGATCGCCCAACGCGTCGAGGCGATTCCGGCGATCGATCGCGCGTGGCTGCACCGGCGTCCGCCAGCCGATGCGACCATCGTGGTGACCGAACGCGTGCCGTTCGCGGTGGTACGCACGGCGGGCGGCACGCTGGAGATCGACCGGCACCTGCGCGTGCTGACCGTCGACGACCCCGTTGCCGGCGTGCCGGAGATCGCCGCTTCGGTCGCGGGCGCGCCGGTCGCGGGCACGTTCTTGCACGATCCATCGCTGGCGGCCTTACGCGACGATCTGGTTACCGTGCAGTCCGCGCACGTCGACGTCACGACCTTAGCCCTCGACAAATTCGGCGGGCTGATAGCAACGCGCCGCGGCGGAATGAAGATCCTGTTGGGCGACGACGACGATCTCGCCAAGAAGCTGGCGCTGATCGGCCCGATCGAACGCCAGGTCGGCCATGCGCGCCGGCTGCGCGCGATCGACCTGCGGATGCCGTCGACGCCGATCGCGGTCTACCGGTAGCTCAAGCCCGCTAGGGTGCCGGGGTTGCCGTTGCGGTCAAGTCGATGAAGACCAGAACCTGACCCTTGGAAAGCGACAGCTTGAGCGAATCGCCGGGCTTCAACGCGGTGAAAACCATCGTTGGGTGCCCCGCGGTTAGGGTCGTCGTATCGCCGTTCTCCAGGACCACCACGACGTTCTTGGCATCGACGACCTTCTGAACGGTGACCGTGTAGGTCGTATCGGGCAGCGTCGTCGCCGCGACGGTGGCGGCCATTGCGGCCGACGGGATGGCCATGAGGACGAACAAGGCGGTGGGGGCGAGCAATCTCAGCACGGAGTTCTCCAAGGGTGGGCGCAGCAGTAGAAAGACGCAAGCGGATTTTTTTGAAAATCAATTGATTGTACGATAGCTGTGCAAGGCCCCGTATAAAATTCCGCGGGGCCCGCTTGTTTTTTTCCTCCACAGGCTATTCGCAAGGAGCCGTTCCGCCGAGGGCCAACCCTTCCCCGCAGCCGTCCAGAAAGCCGCACCTTGTAGGGATTTTCCTCGGCTTCCCCAATATATAGGGCTTGCCGTCGTCGGATAGAGATTAGGGAGCGGATGAAGCACGAGACCGTTTGCGGGCTCGATATCGGGACCACAAAGACCTGTGCGGTCGTGGCTGCCGACGGCCCCAACGGGCTGGAGATCATCGGGGTTGGTGAAGCGCCGTCTCTTGGCATGCGCAAGGGCGTGGTCGTCGATTTGGAAGCGACCATCAAATCGATCGAAGCCGCAACCGAAAAAGCCGAGCGCATGGCCGGCGTCCACGTGCAAGACGTCTACGTTGCCATTACCGGCGAACACATTCGCAGTACCAACAACCGCGCCGTCGTCGCGGTGTCGTCCGAAGATCGCGAGGTCGGCCAAGCCGACGTGCGACGCGTCGTCGACGCATCCAAGATCATCAACCTTCCCGCCGATCGCCAGATCGTGCACGCGCTGCCGCGCTACTTTACCGTCGACGGTCAAGACGGCGTCGAGGATCCCGTGGGCATGGCCGGCAGCCGATTGGAAGTCGACACGCACATCATTACCGGCGGCAGCACGTTCATTACCAACGTGCTCAAGTGCGTGCATCGCGCGGGCTTGGAATCGATCGGCCTGGTGTTTCAGCCGCTAGCGAGTTCGGCGGCCACGCTGCTGCCCGAAGAAAAGCAAGTCGGCGTGGTGCTGCTCGACATCGGCGGGGGCACGACCGACATCGCCGTGTATTCCGCGGGCAGCGCGATCTTCACCGCGACGATTCCGGTGGGCGGTAACATTCTGACCAACGATATTTCGCTGGGATTGAAAACGACGCTAGCCACGGCCGAAGAAGTCAAACACGCCCACGGTACGGGCACCGATGACGGCCAGCCCGAGACCACGTTCCCGGTGCGAACGCTCGACGGGCGCACCACCAAAGAGATGACCTCGGCGCAGCTGCACCAGATCGTCGTGCCGCGCGTGCTCGAAACGTTCCGCATGGCCAAGACCAAGATCTTGGAGAACGTGCCGCGCGACTTGGTATTGGGCGAGGTCGTCATCACCGGCGGCGGCGCCTTGCTGCCGGGGATCGAACCGATCGCCGAAGAGGTCTTCGGATTGCCGGTGCGCGTGGGCATTCCAACCTCGCCGATCAACGGCCTGACCGATACGCTGCGCCTGCCGCAGTATGCGACCGCGGTCGGCTTGGTGTTGTTCGGCCCGCAAGGCGATGACGAAGCGGGCCGCGTGCGGCGCGGCGGTTCGTTCTTTGCAAAGCTTCGCACATGGATCGCAGACCTATGGACCTAGAACGCGGCAACCATTTCGCACCCGAACCCTTCGAATCGTCCGAATCCCTCGAATCCGACACCATTTACTCGCACGAACCGCAACCGGAACTTTTTCCGATGGAGGCAACCCAGATGGCAGACGCTCGACGCTTCGTTCCAGAACATGCAGCGACGATCAAGGTGATCGGCATCGGCGGTGGCGGCTGCAACGCCGTTAACCGGATGATCGACGCGGGGTTGTCCGGCGTAGATTTCTACGCGGTCAACTCCGACGTTCAGGCCTTGCGCAACTCGCTGACCGAGAACACCGTTCACATCGGCAACAATATGACGCGCGGTTTGGGCGCGGGCGCCAACCCGACGCTGGGCCGCGAAGCCGCCGACGACTCGCGCGAGGATTTGAGCCTGGTGCTCGACGGCGCCGACCTGGTCTTCATCACCGCGGGCATGGGCGGCGGCACCGGGACCGGCGCGGCGCCCGTCATCGCCGAACTCGCGCGCGAAGCCGGCGCGTTGACCATCGCCGTGGTCACCAAACCGTTTGCCTTCGAAGGCCGCAAGCGCATGCAGGCCGCCGAGCACGGCATCGCCGAGCTCGAGCAGAAGGTCGACACCCTGATCACGATTCCCAACGAGCGCATCTTGCAAGTGATCGAGAAGCGCACGCCGCTCAACGAGGCGTTCTCGTTTGCCGACGACGTGCTGCGCCAGGGCATTCAGGGCATCACCGATCTGATCACCCAGCCCGGCTTGATCAACCTGGACTTCGCCGACGTCAAGACGATTATGTCGGACGCGGGTTCGGCGATGATGGGCATCGGCGAAGGCTCGGGCGAGCATCGCGCCGCCGACGCCGCGCAGAAGGCCATCGCCTCGCCGCTGCTCGAGACGACCATCGAAGGCGCACGCGGCGTGATCTTCAACATCACCGGCGGCCCGGACATGGCGATGTACGAAGTCAACGAAGCCGCCGAAATGATCGCGCGCGCGGTCGACAACGACGCGCAGATCATCTTCGGCGCCTCGATCGATCCGAACATGACCGGCAAGGTGCGCGTGACCGTGCTGGCGGCGGGCTTTGGCCCCAACCGCGGCTACGGTAAGGCGCAGCAAGCCTACACGTTCGACACCGGCAAGCTCGATACGGTCGCACCGGTGAACATGGACGACATCGACGTTCCGGCGTTTCTGCGCTACCGGGGCTAACCATGGCCTACGCGGCGCGTGTCCTGCTGGACAGCGTCAGCGAACTGGGGGTTCGTCTGGTCACGATGGAAGTGACGTTCCCCCGGTTCGTTTTGTCCGAATTTAACACGCATAGAAATTTTTCGCGAAATTCTGCGTCCAGCCGGGCGGTGCCTACGGCGAAATTGATCGCGCGCGTGGAAACCGAACCGGTATTGCCGCTGGAATGGGGACGCAATAAGGCCGGCATGTCGGCCGACGACGTACTCGACGAACGCGAAGCAGAAGAAGGCACCGCAGTATGGTTGCGCGCCCGTGATGCCGCCGTCGCGCATGCGCGCAGCTTGCAAGACTTGCACGTGCACAAGCAGGTGGTCAATCGCATTCTCGAACCATACATGTGGCATACGGTGATCGTCACGGCAACGGAGTGGGACAACTTTTTTGCGTTGCGTTGCGCGCCCAACGCCCAGCCGGAGATTCGCGAGGCCGCACTGCACATGCGTGCGGCGCTTGAAGGGTCAACGCCACGGCCGGTCGCGCCGGGGGACTGGCATCTGCCGCTGATCCAGGACGACGAACGGGCGCTGGATATCGAGCTTCTCAAGAAAGTCTCGGCCGCGCGCTGTGCCCGCGTTTCGTATTTGACGCACGACGGTACCCGCGAACTCGACAAAGATCTCGAACTGCACGAGCGCCTCAAGGAAGATCGCCATCTTAGCCCCTTCGAGCACGTCGCCACGCCGGCCGGCGACGCCGCGTTTCACGCCAACGTCCGCGGCTGGGTTCAACTGCGGGCTTGGATAGAAGATGCGCCGCTCGCCGCGGCGCGGAAAGGTACGATATGATCCGCAGCTTGGTCGTTATTGCCTTATTCGCTGCCGCCGTTGGGAGCGCGGCCGCT
>DATCDS010000130.1:0-33815 GCA_036510515.1 Vulcanimicrobiaceae bacterium | reverse complement strand
GAGAGCGACGTTTCCGAAGGCGACGTTGCCGAAAGCGAAGCGTCCGACGGCGAGGCGCAAGCGCCGCGTCCGAAAGACGATCGCAACTGGTTCGTCGTGCACACCTATTCCGGATACGAGAATAAGGTCAAGGCCAATCTCGAGCGTCGCATCCACTCGATGGCGATGCAGGATAAGATCTTCCGCGTGCTCGTGCCGATGGAAGACGAAGTCGAGTTCAAAGACGGCAAGCGCAAGATCACGCCCAAAAAAGTGTTTCCGGGTTACGTGCTCGTCGAGATGACGATGGACGATCAATCCTGGTACGTCGTGCGTAACACGCAAGGCGTCACCGGATTCGTCGGCAGCCCCGGGCCCGGCGAAAAACCGGTACCGCTGCAAGAAAAAGAAGTCAAGACGATTCTCAAGCAGATGGGCATCGAAGCCCCCAAGCTCAAGATCGACTTTGCCAAGGGCGACCGCATCAAGGTCACGTCGGGACCGTTCTTCGACTTCACCGGCATCGTCGACGAGATCCAGCCCGAGAAAGAAAAGCTCCGCGCGCTCATCTCGATCTTCGGCCGCGAGACGCCCGTGGAGCTCGAATTCTTCCAAGTCGAAAAAGTTTAGACGCTGGCGTCTAACGAGGCGCCGCAATAGAATGGTTTTTCGCCGGGACTACCCCGACCGGTGAGATGTTCGAGGGGAAGCTGCTCGCGAGAGCATCGTTAAGGAGACACAGTGGCTAAGAGAGTCGTAGGCAAAATCGGCCTGCAAATTCCGGCCGGCAAGGCAACGCCCGCGCCGCCGATCGGTCCGGCATTAGGACCCTACTCGCTCAACATCATGGACTTCTGCAAGCAGTACAACGAACGTACGTCTTCGCAAGCGGGCATGATTATTCCAGTCGAGATCACGGTGTTCGAGGACCGCACGTTCACGTTCATCACCAAGACGCCGCCGGCGTCGTTTCTTATCAAGCAGGCCCTCAAACTGGAGTCCGGCTCGAAGGAGCCCAACCGCAATAAGGTTGGCAAGCTGAGCGACAAGCAGCTCGAAGATATCGCCAAAATCAAGATGCCCGATATCAACGCCAATGATATCGAGGCGGCCAAGAAGATCGTTGCCGGAACCGCACGCTCGATGGGCGTGGAGACGGAGGCGTAACGTGACGACGCACGCACATGGAAAACGCTTCCGCAACGTTGCGAAGACCTACGATCCCAAGCAGTTGTTCGATCCGTCCGAAGCGATTTCGTTGGTGAAGAAGAACGCGACGGCCAAGTTCAACGAAACGGTCGAAGCGCACATTCGTTTGGGCGTCGATCCCAAGAAGAGCGATCAGAACGTTCGCGGTACGGTGCTCTTGCCGCACGGCACGGGCCGAACGGTACGCGTGATCGCCTTCGCCAAGGGCGACAAGGCCAAGGAGGCGCAAGCCGCCGGCGCCGATTTCGTCGGCGAGCAGGACCTAATCGACAAACTCAAAGCGGGTTTCACCGAGTTCGACGTTGCGGTCGCGACGCCCGACATGATGGCGACGGTCGGTAAGGAACTCGGACGTATCCTCGCTCAGAAGATGCCGAATCCCAAATCCGGAACGGTCTCGGCGAATATCGCCGCTGCAATCAAAGACATCAAGGGCGGCAAGGTCGAGTATCGTTTGGATAAGGCCGCGATCGTGCACACGATTGTCGGCAAAGCGTCGTTCGACGAAGCGCAGCTCGGTGAGAACGTCGACGTTCTCCTCGATGCGATCGTTCGGGCGAAGCCGTCGGCCGCAAAGGGAACGTATTTGCGTTCGATCACGCTGACCTCAACGATGGGACCCGGCGTTAGGGTCGATCCGACCAAAGTTAAGACGCACGCCTGACCGTTCTCACCCGGACAAAACAAAACGCCCGCTGGATTTCTCCAGCGGGCGTTTTGCTTCTCAGAGGATGTGGTAACGTCCGGCTATCATTCGGTCGGAGCGCGACTCCCCCTCGGGCACTTACCACCTAGAGGCACTTCACATCTACTAAACATTGTCGACACTACTCGAGGATGTGGACCGTGCCGGTATGAAGGTCGTAGACGCCGCCGTGGATCGCGAGCGAGCCGTCCGCGTGGGCGGCGGCTAACACCGTCGAGCGTTTGGTGAGATCGGCGACCGCGAATCGGACGTTTTCGGCGACCGCATCTGCGACCCAATCGCCTCCCCGGCCGCGCGCGGCTTTGGCGGCGGGTTCGATCGCTTCGATCAAGCCTTGAATGTGACCGGGCGCCGTGGTTCCGTCCTCGACGAACTTCACGGCTGCGCTGACCGCGCCGCACTTGCTATGGCCCAGCACTAGAAGCAGCGACGACTTGAGCACGGCGACGGAATATTCGAGCGATCCCAGCCCGTTGGCATCGACGAAATTGCCGGCCACGCGAACGACGAAAATATCGCCGGGGTTGTGATCGAAGATCGCCTCGACCGGAACGCGCGAGTCCGAGCAGCCGAGCACGGCGGCAAACGGCGCTTGGCCGTCGGCCAGTTCGGTTCGGTGGACCGTCGCCGGCTCGCACGCCGGATCGCCGGCCACAAAGCGGGCGTTGCCCTTGAGGAGGGCCTCGAGGTTGCGTTCGCTGGTCATGGGCGCCCTTTTGTTCTTGGGCGGTGGTGGGGCCTGGTCGGCCAGGGCGCTCGCGCCGGTCAAGCCGGCCGCCGCCATCCCCATGCCGCCGCGGACCAGGAACCTACGGCGGTTCTGAACGTCATCCCAAACGGGTTGCATAGACCTTTCCCTTCTGCTATTATGCGCAAGGCTCCAAAGACCGTAGGTCCCGCGCAAGCGGGGTAATGCCTCGACCCCGTCGAGACGCCTGCCGAGGAACGCACGACACGATCTTGGCTTCTGCTCGATCCTGTAGCGCCCTTCGAAAATTGGAGGAGCGCTTTTTTGTTTCTAGGAGCGTCATGCCAACCGCAAAAAAAGAAGCCGCGGTCCAAGAACTTCGCGAACGGCTTGCCGGATCGAAGAACTTGTTCCTCACCGACTTTGCCGGGTTGACCGTCGCGGAGATCACGAAACTCCGCGGCGAACTTCGCAAAGACGGCAGTACCTACTCCGTCGTGAAGAACACGTTGTTCAAGATCGCCGCAGGCGACGAACTGGCCTCGCAACTCGATAAATTCCTCGCCGGAACCACCGGCGTCGTTTTTGCCGGCAGCGACCCGGTCGCACCCGCCAAGGCGCTCAAAGCGTTTTCAAGCGACGTGAAGACCATCGGCATCAAGGCCGCGTACATCGACGGAAAACTCGCCGACGCGGCGCAAGTCGACGTGCTGGCCAAGTTGCCGCCCAAACAAGAACTTTTGGCCAGGCTGGTCGGCTCTCTGTCGAGTCCGATGCGCGGTTTGGTCTACGTGCTGTCGGGCAATCAAAGTGGCCTCGTCCGCGCGCTCAATGCTATCCGCGAGCAGAAGCTCGCGCAATCCGGAACGTAAGGGAGATATTCAACCATCATGGCAGTAGCAGAACTGATCGAGTCGATCGACAAACTGACGGTGCTCGAGTTGGCCGATTTGGTCAAGCGGCTCGAAGAGCGATACGGCGTTTCGGCAGCGGCTCCGGCCGCGGTTGCCGCCGGCCCGGCCGCCGCAGCGGCACCGGCTGCCGAGAAGACCGAGTTCGACGTCGTCCTCCTCGAAGCGGGCGCCGAGAAGATCAAGGTCATCAAGGCCGTTCGCGAAGTGACCAGCCTCGGACTGACCGAAGCCAAGGCGTTTGTCGAGAGCGCTCCCAAGGCCGTCAAAGAAGGCATCAGCAAGGAAGACGCGCAGGCGGTCAAGGCCAAGCTGGAAGAAGCCGGCGCCAAGGTCGAAATCAAGTAGACCGGACCTCCGGTGGAGAAACCAAACGGGGCCGCGCTTAGCACGGCCCCGTTTTTCATAGCCCGACGGCCTAAAGGATATGTCGATGAGTTCGAACGGACAACCAAGCCTCGCGATGACGTTGGTCATCTACGTGGTGATCGCGGCGTTGATGATCTTCCGATATTCACGGCCGCAGAAGATGACGGTCACCCGGATGTGGATCGCGCCGATTTTGTTTATCGCGATGACCGCGCTGGCGATCTGGGGATCGCAGCAAGTCAATCCCGCGCCCGCATGGGCGATCGCCGTGGCGGTCGTCGCCGGGCTGATCCTGGGAGCACCCTTGGGCATTCTGCGCGGCAAACATACCAAAGTGCGCGCGACCGATCGGCCCGGAGTGATGTATCTCGACGCATCGTGGGTCGTGCTTGCGTTGTGGCTGGGCGCGTTCGTCGTACGCCGCATCATTCAGGTTGAGTTGCCCCACGGCGTCACCGCGACCATCGTCGGCGACGGCTTGATCGTCTTTGCCATCGCGACGGTCGTCATTTCGTACTTCGAAATTTACAAGAAGTACAAAGCGCTGGAACAAGCCGCCGGCCAAACGTAGGTCACCCGCGGGATCGCAAGAGTCACCAGATTTGGCAGCGTTGGGCCGCAGGACGCACCATCGGGTCGTTGAGCTTACAGAAGAACGCCGAGGCGAAGGCTGGGATATCCGAGAGCGTGGCGTTGACGCGGAACTTGTCGTACCCGTGCACGTCGTTGGTGGCCAGATACCGGATCTCGTCGGGGCGCGATTCGCTGGCCCAGACCTGCGCCCAGCCCATGAAGAAGCGTTGCTCGGGCGTGAAGCCGTCGATCGTGCGGCGCGGATGCGTGGCCTGCCATTTTTCGAACGCTTTGTACGCGATCGTCACGCCGCCGAGGTCGGCGATCTCTTCGCCTTCGACTTGCTTGCCGATTTCGTTCGTGCCCGCGATCGGTGAGAGCGCGTTCCATTGGTCGACCACGCACTGCGCGCGCTTGTCGAAGGCTGCCGAATCTTGGGGCGTCCACGAGTTGGTCAGGTTGCCGTTGAGATCGTAGAGGTGCCCCTGGTCGTCGAAGCCGTGGGTCGATTCGTGGCCGGCGACCGCGCCGATCGCGCCGTAGTTGACCGCCATGTCGGCCTTGGCGTTAAAGAACGGCGGCTGTAAGATGCCCGCTGGAAAGACGATCTCATTGATCGACGGATTGTAATAGGCATTGACCGTCGGAACGCTCATGCCCCATTCGGCGCGATCGACCGGTTTCCCGATCTTGTTGTAGTTGTAGCGTACCGCGAACTGGGTCGCGGCCAACGCGTTGGTCGCGTAGGGATCTCGCACGATCGGCAGCCCCGAATAGTCGCGCCATTTGTCCGGGTAGGCGATCTTCAGGTCGAAGGCATCGAGCTTGGCGATGGCCAGTTTGCGCGTTTGCGGCGACATCCAGGAGAGCGTCGACAGGTCGTCGTGCAGGGCGGACTTGATGTTTTTGACCATCGAGAGCGCCGCGACTTTGGCCGCCGGCGAGAAGTCCTCTTTGATGTAGAACGGGCCGAGCGCTTCGCCCAGCGCGCGGTCGGTCGCGGCGATGCACTGGCGAGTGCGCGGCTGCTGCGCTACGGCGCCCTGTAGCTGCTTGGCGAAGAAGTCGAAGTTGGCGTCGACGAACGCCTTGGGCAGCGAAGTGGCAAAGGTGTGAACCAAGTGCCAGCGCATGTAGGCCTGCAGCTGCGCGGGGGTCGCGGTCGAGAGTTCGGTCGACAGTGCGCGGAAATAGTCCGGCGAGCTGACGTTGACGTCGGTAGGCGAAATGCCCGAGGCTTCGAAGTACGCGGCCCAATCGAAGTTAGGCATCAGGCCCGTCAGGTCGGCAACGGACATCTTGTGATAGGTCGCGTTGGGATCGCGTTGCTGGACGCGCGTCAGCGACGCTTGCGCCAGCGCGGTTTCGATGGACATCACGCTCTGCGCGTCTTGGGCGGCCCGGTCGGCCGGTTCGCCCAACAGGCCGAACATCGTCGTCACGTGCGCGACGTACTCGTCGCGCAAGGCTTTGCTGCGATCGTCGGTTTTCGTGTAGTAGTCGCGATCGGGCAGGCCCAAGCCGCCTTGGCCGAACTGGGCGATGATCGACGTCGAATCCTTGTCGTCGGCGCCGGCGCGCATGGTGAAGAACGACGACACGCCGTCGAGATGCAGTTGGGCCAGCGTCGCGGGCAGTTGGTCGAGGCTGGTAAACGCATCGATCTTTGCGAACTGGCCGGTCAACGGCGCGGTGCCGGCCTGCTCGATGCCGGTCAGGTTCATGCACGACGCGTAGAAGTCGCCGATCTTTTGCTCGTTGCTGCCGTTTTCCGCGTGCGCGGCTGCGGCCTTGTCAAGGATCTTCTGGAGGGCGGCCTGATTGCTGCGCTGTAGGATGTCGAAGCTGCCAAAGCGCGTCTCCGTCGCCGGAATTGGATGCTTCTTGATCCAGCCGCCGTTGGCGAACTGATAGAAGTCCTGACAAGGCTTGCAGGTCTTGTCGAGGTTGCTCAGGTCGATGCCGCTGACCAAAGCTGGGAGGGGAGTGCGAGCGTGGGCGACGTTCGCGGCGAACAGGACGAGGCAGGCACAGGCAGCCAGCCTCAAAGCAAATGAAACCGTAATGCGCATGCCGGATACTACGTCCTGAAGGCGTGCGTTCCTGGCCGACTAACCATACCGAGCAAGCACCGCCGGCCGCGCCGGTCCTTCCGTAGGAGAAGTTTATGAATCGCCGCCCCTCGTATGCCGGATGGATCGCCGTGGCGATCGTCCTCGTTCTGATCGTCTACGTCATGACCTCATACAACGGCTTGATCGCCTCCGAACAGGCCGTGGACGCCCAATGGGGACAGGTGCAGAACGTCTACCAGCGCCGCGCCGACCTGGTGCCCAACTTGGTCGCGACGGTGAAGGGCGCGGCGAATTTTGAAAAGAGCACGTACATCGCGGTCGCACAGGCCCGCGCGTCGGTCGGGCAGATTACGCCGCAGGCCCTCCAGGGCGCGCTCAACGATCCCAAGACGTTCGCGCAGTACCAATCGGCGCAGAACTCTTTAGGCGCGACGCTTTCGCGACTGCTGGTGGTCACCGAGAACTATCCGACGCTGCAAGCCAACCAAGATTTCTTGACCCTGCAATCGCAGTTGGAAGGTACCGAGAACCGCATCGCGGTCGAACGCAAGCGCTTCAACGACCTCGCGCAGGCGTTCAATACGCGGCGCAACACGATGCCGACCGCGCTGGTAGCCAACTTCTTCGGGGCGAAGTTCGCCGACAAGCCGTACTTCAGCGCGACGAGCCAAGCGCAGACCGTACCGAAGGTTCAGTTCTAATGCTCTCGTGGCCCCAGCGGCGACGGATCCGTCACGCCATCCGTCGGGCCGAAGCCGGGACCACCGGGCACGTTGCCGTCCGCGTCGTGCGCGACGCCGACGTCGATCCCTTCGCCCGCGCGACGGCGGAGTTTGAAACTGCCGGCTTGCATCGGGCAGAGCATCGCAACGCCGCATTGATCTTGGTCGCGCCGCGCGCGCGGCGCTTTGCCGTGATCGGCGACTCGGCCCTGCACGAACGCGTCGGCCCGGCATTTTGGGACGAGGTCGTGGCGCGCGTCCAGCCGGCGTTTGCCGCTGGGAAGCTCGCCGACGGCATCGAGCGCGCGATCGAGAGCATCGGCGAACAATTCCACGCGCACTTTGCCAAAGCGCAGGCCGGCTGATGCGGGGCTATATCGCGGCGTTGGTTCTCGGGTTGATGTTCGCTCCGGCGGTGGCAGTGGCGGCGCCGCCGCAGTATCCGCCCGCGCCGACGCAATACGTTACCGACACGGCCGGCGCCCTGGACGCTTCGACCATCGCTTCGCTAGACGCGCAACTGCAAGACTTTCAGGCTAAAACCGGACACCACGTGCTGGTATGGATCGGCCAGACGACCGGCGGCGACGCGATCGAAGACTGGACGATTGGCGCGACGCAAGCGTGGAAGCTCGACAAGCCCGGCAAGAGCGACAGCGCGGTCCTGTTTCTCTTCATGACCGACCACGCGATGCGTATCGAGGTCGGCTACTCGCTCGAACCTACGCTGACCGACGCGATCTCGTCGCAAATTATCCGCAACACGATGACGCCCAAGTTGCGCGCGGGCGATGTCGACGGCGCGGTCACCGATGGCGTCGGGCAGATGCTGGTGACGATCGCGCCGTCGTACGCCGCGCAGATGAAGAACGCGCCGCCGCCGGTGCAGACCGCCGCGCCCGGCGACGACGCGTCGCCGTGGCCGTTTTTTATCGGCTTCCTGATCCTAAGCATGGTGATCGTGAGCCTGCTGCGCAGCATGCACCGCGGCAAGCACGGCTACTGGCTGGCCGCCGGCGTACCGTTTCTCTTCAGCGGCATCGGCGGCGGCGGGAGCAGCGGCTTCGGCGGGGGCGGCTTTAGCGCCGGCGGATTCGGCGGAGGCTTCGGCGGCGGCGGCGCCTCGGGCGGCTGGTAAGCGCGCAAACGCCTCCCGGGCGCTACGCTCGCCATGACATCGTTAATGGACTAGGAAGCCTACTAACAGCAAGGCGACGATGTTGAGGACTTTGATCATGGGGTTGATCGCGGGGCCGGCGGTGTCTTTGTAGGGGTCGCCGACGGTGTCGCCGGTGACGGCGGCTTGGTGTGCGAGCGAACCTTTTCCACCGTGGTGGCCGTCTTCGATGTACTTCTTGGCGTTGTCCCACGCGCCGCCGCCCGTCGTCATCGAGATCGCGACGAATAGCCCGGTGACGATCGAACCGACCAAAATGCCGCCCATCATCTGCGCGCCGGTGTTGCCCTTGAAGACGTTAAAGACGGTGAGCAGAACGACGACGATCGGGACGCCTACCGGAATCAGCGCCGGCAGAATCATCTCCTTAAGTGCCGAAGCCGTCACGATGTCGACCGTCGTGCCGTAGTCGGGCTTGGACGTGCCCAGCATGATGCCCGGATTCTCGCGGAACTGACGGCGGACTTCTTCGACGACCTTGCCGCCCGCGCGACCGACGGCTTCCATCGACAGCGACGCGAACAGATACGGGAGCAGACCGCCGACGAACAGACCGGTTAACACGTACGGATCGCCGATCGAGAACGAGACGGGATTGGTCGCGCACGCCGCGTTCGAGGCCACGCAATGATTGGTTAGCTCCTTTAAGAACGACGCGAACAGCACGACGGCAGCCAGCGCCGCCGACCCGATCGCGTAGCCCTTGGTGACCGCTTTGGTCGTGTTGCCGACCGCGTCGAGCGGATCGGTCACGTTGCGGACGTCTTGGGACATCTCGGCCATCTCCGCGATGCCGCCCGCGTTATCGGTGATCGGGCCAAACGAATCGATCGCCACGACGATGCCGGCCATCGAGAGCATCGCCATAACCGCGATGCCGACGCCGTAGACGCCGGCCAGCGAATAGGAAACCAGAATACCGACGACGATGACCAGCGCCGGCAGTGCGGTGCCTTGCATCGAGACGGCCAGGCCCGCGATCATGTTGGTCGCATGACCGGTCAGCGACGCTGCGGCGATGCGCCGAACCGGCGCGAACTGCGTGCCGGTGTAATACTCGGTGATGAACGTGATCAATCCGGTGATCGCGATGCCGACGAAGGCGCAGAAGAAGATGCTGGTCGCGCTCACGCCGCCCAACCCCGAGCCGAAGACGCCCTGACTGACGAACCAGAAACCGATCAGCGCCAGGATGCCGGCCGCAGCCATGCCCCAATACAGCGCGGACATGATCGTGTTCTTGGCGACCTTGCCCATGCCGACCAGCGACGAGCCGATGATCGAGGCGACGATCGAAAGCGCGCCCAGCAGCAGCGGAAACGTCACGGCGCCGGGAATCGTCGCGCCGAAGGTCAGGAACCCCAGCAGCATCGCGGCGACGGTCGTCACGCAATACGTTTCGAACAAGTCGGCGGCCATGCCGGCGCAGTCGCCGACGTTGTCGCCGACGTTGTCGGCGATGACCGCGGGATTACGCGGATCGTCTTCGGGAATGCCGGCTTCAACTTTGCCGACCAAGTCGGCGCCGACGTCGGCGGCCTTGGTATAGATACCGCCGCCCAAACGAGCGAACACCGAAATCAACGAGCAGCCGAAGGCCAAGCCGACCATCGCGGCCAGCGACTTGCCGACGTCGCCTTGGTTGACGTTGAGGAGAAACCAGAAGTAGCCCGAGACCGCGATCAAGCCTAAACCGACGACGAGCATGCCGGTCACCGTGCCGCCGCGGAACGCGACGTTGAGGGCGGGCTTGAGGCCGCCGCGCGCCGCTTCGGCGGTGCGCACGTTGGCGCGCACGGAAACGGTCATGCCGATGTAGCCGGCCGCGCCCGACAAGATCGCGCCGATCAGGAAACCGACCGCGGACTGCCAGCCCAGCGGCGCGGGCGCAAAGCCGATGATGATGGCCAGAATGACCGCCACCACGGCGACGGTCGTGTATTGGCGCTTGAGGAAGGCCATAGCGCCCTCTTGGATGGCCGCGGCGATCTCTCGCATGCGCTCGTTGCCATCGGGGCGTCCTAGGACCCAGAGAATCAAAACGATGCCGTAGACCACGGCGAGCGCGCCGCCGATGAGTCCGGCCCAGATCGCTTGTTGTGCTAACACGTACATTTCCTTAAGCGACGGAAGAATAAGGCTCGGCGTTAAGCCTGAGCAACTAACCGCGCAAGGTTGGGCCGGGCGCCCTGGCGGTCCTGCCTGCCCGCGGCGCCATGACCGGTGGGCCCTTCGGGCGAATGGACGACGCCTGATGCTTGAGGAGGTCGAACTGGTCGTGGTCGGCGCGGGTCCCGCCGGCAGCACCGCGGCGCGCGAGGCGGCGCGCGGCGGTGCTAGCGCGGTCGTGCTCGAGAAGGACGCCGTCGTCGGAAGCAAGCGTGTGTGCGCGGCCGGTCTGCGCCCGGGCTTCTGCGAAACGTTCGATCTGCCGCGAACGCTCGTGCATTGCGACACGCCGCGCTTGGCGCTCTTCGACGTCGCCGGCGTCGAGCGCGAGGTATTTTTCGGACCCGGCCACACGACCACGCGCGAAGAACTCGACGGCGAGATCGCGCGACAGGCGGTGCGCGCGGGCGCGCAGATCCGGACCGGCATGCTGTATCGCGGCTTCACGCGCGACGGCGATCGCACGATCGTGGAATATGCCGACGCCGAGGCGGGATCGCGCCGGAGAATTTCCGCTCGCAACCTGTTTCTGGCACAAGGGGCGACCGCGCAGCTCGAAGCCAAGGCTCCCCTGGGGTTCGACGGCTGGCAGCGCGGATTGATGACGACCCTGCAATATCGCGTCTATCTCGACGCGCCGGCCGCTGCGATCGCCTACCAAACGCTCGAACTTCACTACTATCCGGGGCGAGACGGCCGTCAGATCATCGGCTGGATGTTCCCCAAACGCGATCATCTCGCGATCGGGCTGGGCTTTACCGGGAAAATGCCCGGCGCGCAATTGCGCTGGGAACTCGAATCGTTTACGCAGCGCGTCCGCGCGCGACTCTATCCCGGCGTCGGTTTCACGCTCAAACAGGAAGGCCATCTGCTTTACGGCGGAATGCCGCGCCCCCACGTCGCCTGCGAGGGCGTGATGGTGGGCGGCACGGCGGCCGGTTTGGTCGATGCGACCAACGGCGAAGGCATCTTCGAAGCCGCAATGAGCGGTCGTCTGGCAGCCGAAGCGGTCGCCTCGTCGCGCGAACGTCCGCAGCACGCCGCCGCGCGCTACGGCCGTGCGTTGCGGGATCGTTTTCACGGCCGGTTGCGCAATCGCGAACGGCTGATGCGCTTTCTCGAGCGCAAGCCCGCACGCTACGGCCTCCTTTTCGAACAACTGGCGGGCTCGGCGCGCTTTGCCGACGTCCTCCAGCGCGAAGATCGCGAACGCGGTCTGGGCGACCGCGCGTTCTTGTACGGCCAGGCGCTCAAGTTCGCGCTGCGCTGCGCCAACGCGTAAACGCCGTTGACAAGCTTCATCGTGCGGCGTCTCGCGCGTCTGATCGTCGTGTTGGTCGCAATCACGATCGTGTCGTTTCTGTTTATGAAGGCGATTCCGGGCGATCCGGTCGCGATTCGGCTGGGCGATCACGCCTCGCCCGTGCAGGTCGCGGCGCTGCGCGCGGCCTTCGGGTTGGATAAACCGTGGTACGTGCAGTTGGGATTGTATCTGGAACACGCCGCGCACGGCGATCTGGGGCGCTCGATCATCGACGATCAGAGCGTCGCTTCCAAACTAGCGGCGTATTTTCCGGCAACGGTCGAGTTGACCGTGGCCGCGATGCTCGTCGCGATCGTCTTGGGGATCCCGATCGGCATCGTCGCGGCGCTGCGCTTTCGCACGCCGGTCGACGCGGCGGCGACCAGCCTGGCGCTGTTGGGCGTCTCGATTCCGGTCTTTTGGCTGGGCTGGATGCTGGTCTACCTGCTGAGCGTCGTTCCATCGCATTGGGGCTGGAATCTCTTTCCGGTATCGGGGCGCATCTCGCTGCAATACGACGTGCGCCCGATCACGCATCTGCTCGTGCTCGATGCGTTGCTGGAAGGCAACGTGCGCGCGGCGCTGGACGCCCTGTGGCATCTGATCTTGCCCGCGCTGACGCTAGGCACGATCCCGCTGGCGATCGTCGCCAAGATCACGCGCAGCGGAATGCTGGACGTTTTGAATAGCGATTACGTCCGGACGGCTCGGGCCAAAGGTTTGGGAGAGTGGGCGGTAGTCGTGCACCACGCGCTGCGCAACGCGCTGGTGCCGATCGTCACGATCGTTGGTTTACAGACCGGACTGTTATTGGGCGGCGCGGTACTGACCGAGAACGTCTTTGCCTGGCCGGGGGCCGGTCGCTTGGCATTCGACGCGATCAGCAACCGCGATATGCCCGTCGTGAACGGCTGCATCTTGCTGTTCGCGGCGGTCTTCGTCGTGGTTAACGCGCTGGTCGACGTGCTCTACGCCGCCGCGAATCCGCGCATCCGTTACTGACGAGCGCCGTAAAGCCCCGGCGTTCAGGCCGGGGATACAAGACGCCTTGCGCGCAGCGCTCGCAGAAAGCCAGGCGTATGGCACTCCTATTCTGTAGGATCATGGCGTGACGCGCCGCCAAGGGTATCGTTTTCGCCTCAAGCCGACGCAAGCCGAGGCTGCGACCTTGCGGTGTTTCGTCGGCTGTTCGCGCTTCGTTTGGAACGAGGTCCTCGCGCAAAACGAACTCCGGCACGAACGCGGTGAAAAGCGCCTTGGCTTCAAGGCGATGTGTGAGTACCTCGTTCACCTCAAAGGCGAGTACCCGTTCTTGCGCGAGGTGCATTCCCAGCCGTTGCAACAGACCCTGAAGGACCTCGCCACAGCGTACCGGCGCGCGTTCGATCCCAAACCTTGCGGCGGGTTTCCCACGATTCAAGAAGCGCGACCGGCCGCAGGGCATCCGCTTCCCGCAGGGTTTTGCCATCGACGGCCGCGGCGTTCATCTGCCGAAGGTCGGCTGGATCGGCTTTCGCAAGAGCCGCCAAATCGATGGAACGCCAAAGAACGTTACGGTGTCGCATGACGGGCGCGATTGGTATGTCACGATCCAAACCAAACGCGACGTAGCCGAGCCCGTACACGGATCGGAGTCGGCGGTCGGGATCGACTTGGGCGTGGCACGCTTTGCCGCTCTTTCGGATGGCACGTTCATCGAAGGCGCGAACGCCTTTAAAAAATACGAGAAACGCCTGGCGTTCTACCAACGCCGGATGGCTCGCAAAGCAAAGTTCTCTGCGAATTCGCGCAAGGCCAAGATGAAGATCACGCGTTTGCAGCGCAAGATCGCATATGTCCGCAACGACCTGCTTCATAAAGCCAGCACGACGATCGGCAAGAACCACGCGATCATCGTGATGGAGGACCTACGGATCGTCAACATGACGGCTTCGGCCAAAGGAACGGTCGAAGAGCCGGGGACCAACGTCCGGGCCAAGACTGGGCTCAATCGCCGCATCCTCGATCAGGGCTGGGGCGAGTTTCGCCGCCAACTCGGCTACAAGCTGGAATGGAACGGCGGCACGCTGCTGCTCGTCGACCCGCGCAATACCAGCCGGACCTGCGCGCACTGCGGTCATGTCGGTCGCGAAAACCGGCAAACACAAGCGGCGTTTCGCTGCGTCGCGTGCGGTCACGTGAGCAACGCGGATACAAATGCCGCAATCAATATTCTCCGAAGGGCCGGGCAGGCCCGGATCGCCTGTGGAGATTCGCCGTTGGGCGAGTTGGTGAAGCAGGAAACTCAGCGTGTCGCATGAGCGATGCGTGGAAGAATCCTTGGCCTTCAGGCCGGGGAGTATGTCAAGGGTCGTAGTCCTTCGCAATAACGAGGAACGCTCGACCTGCTTGCTTAGCGTTCAAGCTAGTAGGACACCGCGATTCTTTGAATAACGGCTACGAGGTGCAAGCCGACGCGCGCGCGAGATACGCCATCGACGGTGTTGAATATTCTCGTGAAGAGATCATTCACAAATATTTGCACGTTGTGAAGTACGTCGCCGGCCGCATCTCGGTGAACCTCCCGCCCAACGTCGAGATCAACGATTTGATCAACGACGGCATCTTAGGCCTCATCGATGCCATTGAAAAATACGACGACGGTCGCGGCGTTAAGTTCAAGACCTACGCGATCACGCGCATCAACGGAGCGATCATCGACGCGCTGCGCTCCTTGGATTGGGTGCCGCGCGCGGTGCGCCAGCGCGCGCGCGATCTGGATCGTGCCCATCAAGAGCTCGAACTCTCGCTGGGCCGCGCGCCAAGCAGCGAGGAGATCGCGGCGCACATGGGGTTGATCGCCAAAGAGCTTGATCAATTGATGCAGCGTGTGGGCGGTGCGTCGCTCTTGTCTCTCGAGGAGGTTCTTCCAAACGAAAGGGGCCATCAAGTCCCGCTGGTCGATACGCTTAAGGACGACGTCCACGACGTCGTCGGCGAATTCGAAGACGGCGAAGTTCGCGCCGCGCTGGTGCGCGCGGTCGAGTCCCTCTCAGAGCAGCAGCGGACGGTCGTCACGATGTACTATTTCGAGGGCCGCAGCATCAAAGAGATCAAGGCGGCGCTGAACGTTTCGGAATCGCGCGTCTCGCAGATTCATTCCAAGGCCGTGATTCAACTGCGCGAGCACCTGCGCGAGCTCCGCGAGGACTTGGGCTATCGCGAAGGCGATCCCAACGTAAAGCAAAAATACCTTCGCAAGCCGGTATTCGCCGTCGACCCCTAGCGGCATAGCCGTTAGGAGAGCCTCGCGAGGGAGCATGATGAGCGATCGCACCGCGCGTTGGTTGCGTGGGACCTTGGCCGCCTGGGCCGCCGTGCTCATGGTGGCGCTGGTGGCGGTTCCGTGTCTGCGCGCGCTGCCCGCCGACGACCCGGCCGCGCGCTATCTGCTGGCATCCTGGGCGAGCGTCTCGATCTTCGTTTCGATCTTCGGCGCCTTGCTGGTCGCGCTGGATGGCCGCCCGATGACCGTCGGCTTCGGCCTCTTCTGTCTGTTTTCGACCGGCCCCGTCTTCGTCGCGCAAAACGATCTGGCGGGTTTGCCGGCGATTGCGATCGCAATCGCCACGACCGCGACGACGATCCTTTACGACGTGGGCGCGATCGGGTTTGGGATCTTCGCGCTGCGCTTTCCCGTCGACGCGGCGCCCGGTCGGCGGGGTACGGTGATGCGCGTCGTGCCCTACGCGATCGCGTTGTTCGTCGCGCTCGACGTTCTCAACGCGGTGCTGTGGGCCCACGGCCGCACCGATCTGTGGGGCGACTTCTGCGAATACGGATTGTATCTGGGCGTCTTCGCCGTTTCGGCCGTTGCGATCGTGCGGACCTACGCCGGCACGTCGGGCGATCAGCGCCGGCGCGTGCTGTGGGTCGTCGTCGGCGCCGCGGTCGGATACGCGGCCCTGCTGGTCTACAACGTCGGCTATTTCTTCAACCTTCCCGTCCTGCAATACGCGGCGGGGATCTGCGAGATCGCCATCCCGCTGATGGTCGGCTATGCGATCCTGCGCCATCGCGTGCTGGATATCACGATCGTCGTCAATCGCGCGGCCGTTTTCGGCGTGGTGATGACGGTTTTGATCTGCGCGATCGCGCTGGTGCACTGGTTCGTGGGCAAAGAGCTCGAAAAGACGCATCTGCAACTCGAGTTCGAACTGCTGGCCGCAATTATCTTAGGACTCTCGCTGCATCGCCTGCACGCGTTTGTCGAAATGCTGATGGAACGGGTCTTTTTTCGGCGGGGCAGGACCGGGCGCCCCGACGCGTTCGCCCGCACGGCCGGCGAGGTCGACCGGCTCATGGCCGCGCTGGTTCGCCAGACCCGGGCCGCGCCGGCGGGGGCGGGAGCGCAGCGAGCCGAGCGCTTGCGAGGGCAGATCGCAGACCTCTTCAGGGAAATCGTGGAGCCGCAGGAGTGAATCGAACAGGAGTTCGATTGGCTGCCGGCAAAAGGGTGGCTCCGTGAGTTGGATGGCACGCCTTCGGGCGTCGTTCGGGAAAGCGCGGGAGACCCTGGCCGGGGTCCAGGCGCTGGGCCGCGCGCGTAGGCCGATCACGCCCGAATTCTGGGACGAGCTCGAAGAACTGCTGATCGTGGCCGATTTCGGCGTGCCAACGACCCAGAAGATCGTCACCGGCTTGCGGGTCGTCGCCAAACAAGAAGCCTGGACGACCAGCGATCAAGTCGTGGCGCGCTTGCGCCGCGACGTCGAGCGTTTTTTGGATGTCGGTTCGGCGAACCTATCGCTGGGTGCGGCTCCCGCGGTCGTGCTGGTCGTGGGCGTCAACGGCTCGGGGAAGACCACGACGATCGGCAAGCTTGCGACCAAACTCCGCAAGGACGGCAAACGCGTCTTGCTGGTGGCGGCCGACACGTTTCGTGCGGCGGCCTCCGAACAGTTGGGCATTTGGGCCGAACGCAGCGGCAGCGAAATCGTGCGCGGTGCCGAGGGCGCCGATCCGGCGGCAGTCGTCTTCGATGGCGTGCAAGCCGGTAAGGCGCGCGGCGTCGACGTCGTGCTGATCGACACCGCCGGACGCTTGCAGACCAAGACCAACCTGATGGAAGAACTCAAGAAAATTCGACGGGTGATCGAACGCGAAACGGGCGCCCCGCCGGCCGAGACGTTGCTGGTCGTCGACGGCACGACCGGTCAAAACGCGATCTCGCAGGCGCGGCTCTTTAACGAAGCGACGGCGCTGACCGGGGTGGTCGTCACCAAATTGGATTCCACCGCCAAAGGCGGCGTGCTGGTCGCGATCGTCGACGTGCTGGAGATCCCAATCAAGTTCGTGGGCTTGGGCGAAACCGCCGACGCGCTGGCGCCGTTTTCGGCCGCCGACTTCCTCAACGCCGTTTTTGAAGAAACCCCGGAGTCCGTGCAGACCTAAGTTTTCAATGCCAACCCCTTGTCACACGCTGGTGAGAGCGTGATAGAAGACCCGACTACTGCAACGAAAGAGAGTGAACGACATGGCAGGCCAAGACGAACGACAAGTCGCCCTCGGCAACGCGCTGGCACAAATCGAGCGCCAGTTCGGCAAGGGCTCGATCATGCGCATGGGCGATTTCCAAGAACGCATGGCGTTCGAGGTGATTCCGACCGGCTCGATCGCTTTGGATCTGGCGCTGGGCGTCGGCGGTCTTCCGCGCGGACGCGTGGTCGAAATCTACGGGCCGGAATCCAGCGGTAAGACCACCCTCGCGCTCCACGCGATCGCCGAAGCGCAGAAAGCCGGCGGCACGGCGGCCTTCGTCGACGTCGAGCACGCGCTCGATCCCACCTACGCCGCGGCGCTGGGCGTCGATCTGGACAACTTGCTGGTCTCCCAACCCGACACCGGCGAACAAGCGCTCGAGATCGCCGAGATGCTGGTGCGCAGCAACGCCGTCGACGTCGTCGTGGTCGACTCGGTGGCCGCGTTGGTCACCAAGGCCGAACTCGAAGGCGACATGGGCGACGCGCACGTCGGCCTGCAGGCGCGCCTGATGTCCCAAGCATTGCGCAAGCTGACCGCCTGTATCTCGCGCAGCAAGACCGTGATGATCTTCATCAACCAGCTGCGCGAAAAAGTCGGCGTGATGTTCGGCAGCCCCGAAACGACCTCGGGCGGCCGCGCGCTCAAGTTCTACGCGTCGGTCCGTTTGGACGTGCGCAAGCTCGAGCAGATCAAGGTCGGCCAAGACGTCGTCGGCACGCGCACGCGCGTCAAGGTCGTGAAGAACAAGGTCGCGCCGCCGTTTCGCCAAGCCGAGTTCGACATCACCTACGGCAAGGGTATCAGCAAGATGGGCTCGATCCTCGACGTCGCGCTCGAGCAGAACATCGTGGGCAAGAGCGGTTCGTGGTACACCTACGGCGATCAGCGTATCGGCCAAGGACGCGAGAATGCCAAGGCCTTCCTCGAGGAGCGTACCGATCTGGCCGGCGAGATCGAGTTCAAGATCCGCGAAGCGCTGGGTTCGAGTATGTCGCGCAACGGCCACGCCGAAAAAGTCGCCATCGTCGACGACGCCGACTAACGCAGCGCGACCGTGGCGTCCTCGGCTTGGGTCAGCGCGCTCCGATCGCTGGCGCGCCAGCGATTAACCCAAGCGCAACTCTGGAAACGCCTGGAGCACAAAGGGTACGAAGACGATGCTATTCGCGCGGCAGTCGAGCGCTGCCGCGCGAACGGACTTCTCGACGACCGCCTGTTCGCCCAGCTCTACGTTGCGGGTTCGCGCAAGTCGGTCGGCGACGCGCGCCTGGTCGCCGAACTCGTTCGCAAAGGTGTGGATCGCGACATCGCCCTGCAAGCCGCGCGCGATGACGATCGCAGCGAGCCATCCCGATGCGACGCTGCGATCGAACGCCTCTTTCGCATCAAACCCCACACCAGCTATCCCACCGCCGCTCGCGCCCTCGAACGCTACGGCTTCCCCGCGCCGCTCATCTATCGAGCCTTGCGAGATCGCGCCGCCCGCTTCGGCCCCTTGTCGGGAATCGACCTCGCCACCATCGATTAACCCCACGGGCTTGTGCCATGACACTGCCTCGCCATGATACTGTGACAGGTTTGGAGGCGGCGGGGGCACTGGGCGTGATGTGTCGGCCAGTACGGTGGTGATTGCGGAGGACGATGGGGCGATTCGGGAGCTGCTGGTGCATCATCTCGAACGCGAGGGCTTGCGTGCGGTGGCGGTTGCCGACGGCACGGCGGCGTTGCGGGTCGCGCGATCCAGCGCGGCGCTGTTGATCTTGGACGTCGGACTGCCGGTCGTGGATGGATTTGAAATCGCGCGAACGCTGCGACGCGAACGGCGCGAGATTCCGATTCTCTTCTTGACGGCGCGTACCGACGAGGTCGATCGCGCGATCGGCTTCGAGCTGGGCGCCGACGACTACGTCTGCAAGCCGTTTTCGGTGCACGAGGTCGTCGCGCGGGTCAAAGCGATCCTCCGCCGCAGCGGGCGCGCGGTGGTCGAAGCGCCGGCCATGCTGACGTTCGGACGGCTGGAAATCGATGAGGCCGCGCGCGAGGTGCGGATCGACGGCAAGAGCGTTCGCGCGAAGCCGCGGGAGTTCGCGTTGCTCCTGGAGCTGGCATCGCACCCCGGCGTCGCATTGTCGCGGCGGACGCTGCTGGATCGGGTGTGGGGTTTTGACTACGCAGGCGACGAGCGCACGATCGACGTGCACATCAAGCGGGTTCGGGCAATCATCGAGCGACGGACGCGTCAGCCCGACTTCGTGCAGACCGTCCACGGCTTTGGTTACAAGTTCGTCCGGCCCTAATTTGCTCGGCGCGATCGAAACGCTTTGCGCTCCGGTCGCGCAAGCGTCGATGCTGCGTCCGGTCGCGTTGCTGGTCGCACGCGTGCCGGCGTTCGAACGCGTGGCGTGGCGTTGCGGGCGCGCGGAAGCGCAGCGCTTGGAACGCCGGACCGCACGCGCCTTTCGCGCCGCGGCGATGCGGATCGTGCGCGTCGACGACGCGCTGGCGCACGATGCCGGGGCCGACACGTTCGCGGTGGCGATGCTGGGCGCGCCACGGGACCGCGACGTGCCGTTGCCGGGGGATTGTCGGTCGGCCGCCGAGCGCATCGCGTTGGCCGTTTCTCAGGCGACCGGATTGACGGTAGAGTCGGGTTGGAGCGTCCTATCGCGGTTCGATCCGTCGAACGGACTGGCGCCCGAGATCGACCGCGCGCTCGAGCGCGGCGCGGCCGAACGCGAGCGCTACGGCTTCTTTGCCGCGATCGGCCACGAGTTGCGCACGCCGCTGACCTCGATCCGCGGCTACTTGGAGACCGTGCTCGATGACGAGATGGATGCCGCGACCCGGCACGCGTTCTTGCACACGGCGCGTCGCGAGACGCTGCGGTTGGGACGGTTGGTTGACGGCATGCTGGACTTCTCGCTGCTGGACCTGAGCGGCGGCGCACCGCCGCTGACGTGCGACCTGTGCGAGGCGATTGCCGCAGCTTGCGATGCGGTCGCGCCGCAGGCCGCCGAGCGGTCGGTGACGCTGATCGATCGCGGCGGCTCGCGCGAGCGCGTTGGGCTGGGCATCGATGCGTGCACTCAGGCGATTCTCAACCTGTTGGACAACGCGATCAAACACGGACGCGCCGGCGGCCACGTCTGGGTGGGCGTTAGCCGCGACGGCGACTTCGCGCGCGTCTGCGTCGAGGACGACGGCTCGGGCGTCGCGCCAGACGAGATCGAATCGGTCTTTGCTGCTAGAACGCGCGGGAGCAATGCGTCGGGCCCGGGACGCGGCATCGGCCTAGCAATCGTCCGAACGATCGTCGAGCGCGCGGGAGGGGACGTCCGCGTCGCGGCCTCGCCGTTGGGCGGCGCGTCGTTCGCCGTGCGCTTGCCGATTCGGGACGCCGCGCGGGCGGGATTGGGGCTTAGGACGTCGTAGACTCCTGTCCGTGGCAACGTCACGGATTCGCTTCGCGCACCCATCGGAAGAAGATCTCGCCAAGCTGCTCGATTTCTATCGCATCGGGTGGGAATACGAGCCGAGATGCTTTCCCATCACCTGGGGCGCGCACGGCGATCCCGTCGAGTTCTTCACCCCGGATTTTTACCTGCCGGAGTACGATCTCTACATCGAAGTGACGGTCGTCAAACCCAAACTTCAAACGCGCAAGAATCGCAAGGTGCGGCTCTTACAGCAATCGCATCCGGGGGTCCGAATTAAGTTGCTCAAGCGGCACGATGTGGAACGGCTTTGCGAACGCTTGGCGGTGGCCTGATGACCGCGACGCGCCGACTGCTCTTCGAGCAAGATGCGATCGCCGCGCGGGTCGCCGAACTGGGAGCGGAGATCGCCCGCGATTACGCTGGAAAGACCCCGATGCTGCTCGGCGTGCTCAATGCGGCGGCCGTCTTCTTGGCCGATCTCACGCGCGCGATCCCGATTCCGGCCGAATTCGATCTAATTGCGGTGACCAAGTACAACGACCGCGAGGGTATCCGCTTTGAAAAGGACACCACGCATTCGATCGAAGGCCGCCACATCGTCATCGTCGAGGACACGATCGACACGGGGATGACCCTGCAATACATCGTCAAGACGCTCAAGGCGCGCAATCCCGCGTCGCTGGCGGTCTGCACGCTGCTCGATCGACCGGGCAGCCGGATCGCCGACATCGACATCGCCTATCGCGGCTTTGAGATTCCCGATGTCTACGTCGTGGGCTACGGGCTGGACTACCAGGGGCGCTTTCGCGAGCTGCCCGCACTCTACGCCCATGGTGACTGGCCTGCGAAATAGTTTGCGCGCCGGCGCGTTTGCGCTGGCACTGACGCTTGGCATCGCGCCGTGCGCGGCCTCGGCGATAGAGCTGCAGTCGATCTCGCAGGTCGCTGCGTCGTATCGCAACCCCGACGAACACCTCCAAGAGATGTTTCGCGCGGCGCTGCTGGACACCGGGAAGCTGGCTCAGACGGCACCCGACGGAACGACCTACGTTTCAACGGGAGACATTCCCGCGGAATGGCTGCGCGACGCTTCGGCGGAGGTGCGGCCGTATCTGTACTACGCCAAGAGCGATCCAGAAGTGCGCGTATTGCTGCGCGGTATCCTCGCGCGCGAAGCCAAATATCTGCAGATCGATCCCTATGCCAACGCCTTCACGTTGGACTATCGCGTTTGGGAAGAGAAGTTCGAGTTGGATTCGCTGGCCTATCCGGTCACGCTGGCTTGGAGTTACTGGAAGGCCACCGGCGACGCCTCGATCTTTACCGACGATGAGTCCAAGGCGCTCGATAAGGTTCTCGAAACGATGCAGCGCGAGCAAGACCATCCCAAGAACTCGCGTTACACCGAAAAGGAAATGTTTAACGGCGGCGTGGGTCGCCCGGTCGGTTACACCGGGATGATCTGGACGGGCTTTCGGCCGTCGGACGATGCCTGTTACTATAACTTCCTGATTCCCTCGGAGATGATGGCGGTGGTAGCGTTGAGCGATATGGCCGACATCGAAATCGGCGTCTACCACAACACGATCAAAGCGCGTGAAGACATCGCGCTTCGCGACGAGGTTCAGCACGGGATCCAGACGTACGGGTTGGTCACGGTGCCCAAGTACGGATCGATCTACGCCTACGAGGTCGACGGGCTCGGTCACGCGATCCTCACCGACGACGCGAACGTGCCGTCGCTGCTGTCGGCGCCCTATATCGGATACACGACCGCTAGCGATCCGTACTACCAAAACACTCGCGCGTTCTTACTCTCACAGGATAATCCGTCGTATTACTCCGGGTCGATCGCGCGCGGCATCGGCAGCTATCACACGCCCGATCATTGGGTGTGGCCGTTAGCCCTGGTGATGCAGGGCCTAACCTCGAGCGCGGCACCCGAGCGCCAGGACGTGCTCGCGCAACTGCTCTCCAGCGACCCCGGCGATCACCTGCTGCACGAATCGTTCGACCCCAACGATCCCAAGCGATTTACCCGCCAAGACTTCGGCTGGCCCAACGCCCTCTTCTCCGAATACGTCCTCAATATGCAAGGCACGCCTCTCATCCCCATGGGCGACGCCGCCGACCTCGAATTCCGCGCCGAATAGGCTTGACGCCAAAGCCAAACCTAGTTAATATACTAGTTACTTAGTATAATAACGAGGTGACGCGAATTGCCCCTGCGACTAAACGTCGATACGCATAGCGGTCTTCCCATCTACTTGCAACTCGTGGAGCAAATTCAGCGGGCGATCGCCGTGGGCATATTGCAGCCCGGTGAGTTACTGCCAAGCGTCAAGACGCTGGCCGGCGCGCTCCTGGTTAATCCCGCGACGATCGGTCGCGCGTTGCGCGAGCTGGAGCGCGCGGGCGTCATCGTTTCGCGCGTCGGCCGCGGTTCGTTCGTAAGCCCCAGCGGGGCGTCGGCGGTCGCGGCCTGCGCTGCCGACGAGACCGTCGCTCGCGGATTCGATGCGGCGCTGCGCGAGGCGCGTTCGTTCGGCGTCGGCGCAACCGCGGCCAAGGCGATCTTCCAACGCTATTTTGATTACTGGTATCCCACCCAACGGGAGCAAGAGGCCCATGACGACGAGGCTCGCCATCGCACATCTCGGCAAGTCGTACGCAAGCGTACGCGCGCTTGAGGATGTGTGCTTAGAAATCTCCGAAGGCTGCGTCTTCGGTCTGATCGGCCGAAACGGCGCCGGGAAGAGCACCATGTTCAACTGCGTACTGGGACTGCTACGCCCGACGTTGGGCGACGCCCTGTTCGACGGTAAACCACTCTCCCCGGTGTTGCTTGAGGACATCGCGTATGTGCCCGAGATGCCGGCTCTATATCGCTGGATGACGGCTAACGAGCACCTGGAGATGTTTCGCCGCAGTTATCGGCGGTTCGATCGTGTATTTGCGCGCGAATTGACAGCGACGTTCGAGTTACCGCTTTCGCGGCGACTTCGCTCCCTTTCGAAAGGACAGCAGCAGGCCGTTGCGCTCATCCTGGCCTTCGCCCGACGGCCCGCGCTGATGATCCTCGACGAGCCGGCATTTGGGCTCGATCCCATCATGCAGCGCGTCCTCGTGAACCTGATGGGGCGAGCTGCCGCCGATGGGACGACGATCGTGTTCTCGTCGCATCAAATCATGCAAGTGGAGCGCGTCGTTGAGCGAATCGGCATCTTGGACCGCGGGCATCTGCTCTTAACCGGCAACGTGGACGATCTGCTCGCAAATCATAAGGTCGTCGAGGCTAGTTTCACCGCGGCGCCGCCAATCGATGCCTTGCGACGCGATCCGCGCGTGTCGGTTTTCGCCGTTGAGGGAAATAACGTAAGCGTTACCATCCATCGCGACCCGCTCGCGTTCGAACGCGACATCTGCAGATTGGGTGCCACGAGCGTTCGTTCCAGCCCTCAGACACTTGAGGAGATATTTGTCGGCGCCGTCGGCGTCGGGAGAGTCGCCTGACATGCTGTTCAAAGAATCGCTCGCCATGCGGCGTGCCCTGACGGTCTTTGCGATCGCTTGCTTTGGCTGCGGAATCTTAATCGCGATTGCGAATCTTGCCGGTCACGATACGAACGTCCTTGGGATGCACCTAGCGAGTACGCTGGTTTTTCAGGCGTGTTTCTTTTCAGCCATTTTTGGAGTCGTTTACTCGACCGGCCTGGGTTCGGAGGCGTCGACTACTGCGCGCGTGTCGCTCTTATTCCCGCAGGCGCGTTGGAAGACGGCGATGGAACTGCTGCTCGTCGATCTCGTGGCCGTGATCGTATCGGTCCCGCTGGGGCTGCTCGCCTTTTATCTTCCAATGCTGCTGGTCTACGGCATACATCATATCGATTGGGGAGCCGCACCCTCAGCGGCTCAGTGGGCCTTGCCCGTCGCACTGGCGCTCGCGTTCTACGGTCTCACCTGCGCCATCATGTTGAGGATGCGGGCATCGCCGCAGGTGGGTTCGCTCATCTTTATCGCCTCGGTCGTTCTTTACGCGCTATCGAACGCTCGGTGGCCTTTGCGCCAGATGTTTCGCATTATCGACTGGTTCAATCCTCTGGCCTATTGGATGAGCGCATTCAATGCCGTCACGGGGCAGACGCAAACCTGTACGTATTGCGCTAACGGCTTCTCGGGCCAGGTTGGCCCCGTCATGGATATTGGGATTCTCGTCGCATTGTGTATTGGAGGGCTTCTACTGGCCCTGCTGCAGTGGCAACACCTGCAGATCGCGGAGTAGGGAAATCCCCGAGACTTGCGCATAAATGTCGCTCGGTGGCTAGGCGAAAGGAGCGTAGTGCGGCGAACGCGCATTGATGCGTCGATGGTTCGACTTCGCGCCTTCGGCGCTACGCTCACCATGACAGCCCTGGCGCTTCGCTCACCATGACAACCTTGGCGCGACGCTCCATGACACTTTTACGCCTGCACCATGAGACATGCCGCCTGGCGCGACTGCCACGCGCTGCTTGTAACCGTCCTGAAACCGCATGAGCGGCAATAAAGCGGATATCATCGTGGGGATTCAGTGGGGCGATGAGGGGAAGGGGCGGATCGTCGATCTCTATGCGGAGAAGTACGATGTCGTCGCGCGGTTTGGCGGGGGCGATAACGCGGGGCATTCGATCAAGGTCGGCGAGCAGACGCTGGCATTGCGCGTGGTGCCGTCGGGCGTGCTCCAGCCGCACGTCGAGCTGTTCATCGGCGGCGGCACGGTCATCGGTCTCGATGCGGCCCTTGGAGAACTTGACACGTTGGCGGCGCTGGGGGTCGACATCACGCGCGTGCGGATCTCGGATCGTGCGCACGTCGTGTTCCCGTATCATGCGATGACGGACAAGGCCGATGAAACCGCGCGCGGCGCACAAGCGATCGGTACGACCGGGCGCGGCATCGGGCCGGCCTATGTCGACAAGGTCGCGCGCAGCGGCATCACGTTCGGCGATCTGCACGATCGCGGCCTCATCGCGCAGCGCGTGGCGTTCAATCTGGAACGTCGCCGTGCCGCGATGCCGGGAGCCGATCTTCCCAGCGAGAGCGACCTCATCGCCGGCACGTTGGCCGCAGCGGAACGCATCTTGCCGCACGTCGTCGACGGCGCGAGCTACATCCAGGATGCGATGGCCCGCGGGCGCGTGTTGATCGAGGGCGCGCAGGGCTCGCTGCTCGACGTTGGTTATGGGACGTACCCCTACGTGACTAGCTCGCATACGATCGCGGGCGGCGCGTGCATCGGTTTGGGAATCGGCCCGACGGCGATCGGATCGGTGGTCGGTGTGGTGAAGGCGTATTGCACGCGCGTGGGCGCGGGGCCGTTTCCGTCCGAACTGCACGACGAGCGCGGCGAACGCTTGCGCCGCCAGGGCGCGGAGTTCGGGACGGTGACCGGCCGGCCGCGGCGCTGCGGCTGGTTCGACGCGGTCGCGGCGCGCTACGCCGTGCAGCTCAACGGGCTGACCGCAGCGGCCGTCACCAAGCTCGACGTCCTCTCGGGGTTCGAACGTGTCGGTGTGGTGACCGGCTATCGCGTGAATGGCCGGCCGGCGGGCTTTGCGTCGGCCGGCGATGAGGGATTGGAAGTCGAGGTCGAAGAGCTGCCCGGCTGGTCGGAAGCGATCGACGGGATTCGCGAGATCTCCGCGCTGCCCCGCGCAGCGCGCGCCTACGTCGCGCGGATGGAGCGGTTGCTGCGTGTTCCCATCGACATGGTTTCCGTCGGCCCCGAGCGCAGCCAGCTCGCACGCTAGTACGACCCGTGCCGCGCGCTAGGTTTGCATTTGCGCTTGCACCGGTGCTCGCGCATCGGCGCGGAATTGAAACGCGGCATCGGGCCGCGCTGGCCGTAGCCCTCAACGAATACGCGGCGGCGGGGAATCGGCTGGACGAACTGGAACGGCGAGCGCGCAGCGCCCAGGCGTTTGGCCTGCACCGCGGATTTCTGGAATCTCTCAACGTTGCGCGCGACGCACAGGCGGGGATGCTCGCCGCGCTGGGCGCGCGAGCCGATCTGGCGCGCGACGAGGTGCTGGCGGCGGCCGCACAGACCAGGGCACTCGAACGGCTCGAGGCGCGGCGCCGGCGCGAGCACGAAGCTCGCGAATTGCGGGCGGAGCAAGAGGAGCTCGATGAAGTCAACCGGTAGTAGCCTGGAGATGAACGTCCTGACGAGCGGATGGTGGCCGACCGGTTCCCGGCGAGGTACCCGGTAGGCCGCGCATTTCGAAAGAACGATGTCGTTTTGAAGGATCGCCCACCGGCGGTTCTTTTTTCATGAGAAGAGGTGAGGATGCAACCCCGATTATCCGTGAAAACGCGGACGATCTCTGCGGATCTGCTGACGCCGATCGGAACCTACCTCGCGTTGGCGCGCCCGCGCGAAGCGTGTCTGCTCGAGTCGGTCGAGCACGGCGGTCGCATCTCGCGCTACTCGTTCATCGGATTGGACTATTTGGCGACGCGTACGTTCGATGCCGGCCCGGGCATGCTCGACGAGGTGCGCGCGTTCGTGGAGCCGTTTCGGCCCGAGGGAGAAGGCGGGCTGGCCGGGGGCGCGCTGGTCGCCTTTTCATACGATGCCGCCCGCCCGTTTGCGCGCCTGGGCCGGCGAGAGTCGTCGGCACCGCAGATGCCCGATGGCTACGTCGCCATGCCGGGAACGTGGCTGATCTTCGATCACTTCAGCGACCGCTTGACGATTTGGACGTGCGGCCCTGACGAAGCGATGCTCGACGAGCGCATCGACGCGCACGTCGCGCGCTTGTTGTCCAGCGGGGCGCAGCTACCCCGGCCGGTTCGGGGTCGCGGACACGTCTCGCGCTCGATGGATCGTGACGAATACGTCGCCTTGGTCGAACGCGTCAAACGACATATCTACGACGGCGACGTGTACCAGTTACAACTGGGCATTCGTTTCGGCGTCGACGTCGCGGGCGGCGCGTTCGAGATCTATCGCGCGCTGCGTTCGCGCAATCCATCACCATATATGTTCTACGTCGACGGACCGTTCGGCCAGGTGTTCGGTGCTTCGCCCGAGTTCTTGGTGCGTTTGGAAGGACGCTTGGCGCGCATCCGGCCGCTGGCGGGAACGCGCTCGCGCGGCGTCGACGACGCCCAGGACGCGCGCGTTGCCGCCGAGCTGGTGGCCGATGAGAAGGAACGGGCCGAGCACATCATGCTGGTCGACCTCGCTCGCAACGACCTGGGTGCGGTCTGCGAATACGGATCGGTCTGCGTTGGCGAACTGTTGCAGATCGAGCGCTACAGCCACGTAATGCACATCGTCTCGGACGTTACGGGAACGCTGCGTGAAGGATGCGATGGTCTGGACCTGTTCGCGGCTGGTTTTCCTGCCGGGACGGTGACGGGCACGCCGAAGGTGCGCGCCATGCAGTTGATCGACGAACTCGAACCGGTTTCGCGCGGCTTCTACGCCGGCTCGATCGGACGCTGGTCGTTCGGCGGCGATTTCGATTCGTGCATCACCCTGCGTAGCCTGCACGTTCAAGACGGTCGCGCGTACTGGCAGGCATCGGCCGGCATCGTTGCCGACAGCCAGGCCGAATCGGAATATAACGAGGTGTTGCAGAAGACTAATATCGCGCGCGAAGTATTGGGGGTGACGCTGTGAAGCTCTTGTTTATCGACAACATCGATTCGTTTGCCTACAACGTGGTTCACCTGCTGGCCGGCGCGGGTGCGACGGTGGACGTGGTTCCCAACGATCGAGCCGATCTGACGCCCGCACTGCTGGACGGCTACGACGCGCTGGTGGTCGGCCCCGGGCCCGGCACGCCGTCGGCGTATCCGGCGATGCTCGAGGTCTTGCGCGCGGCGATCGACCGGCCGATGCCCGTGTTGGGCGTGTGCCTGGGGCTGCAGGCGATCGGCGAAGTGCTTGGCGCGGAGGTCACGCACGCGCCCGCGCTCATGCACGGCAAGGTCTCGCAGATCGAACACGACGGCTCCACGATCTTCGAAGGATTGCCGTCGCCGCTAACGGCGACGCGCTATCACTCACTCTGCCTGGATCCGGCCACGTTGCCGGCATCGTTGCGGGTCGTCGCGCGGAGTCCCGATGGGGTCATCCAAGCCATCGCGCACGCGACGCGCCGGGTCTACGCGGTGCAGTTCCATCCAGAATCGGTGCTCAGCGAACGCGGCGACGCGCTGGCCGAGAATTTCTTGCGGCTGGCGCGCTAAGGGTTCGAGGTCGCATCGGCACCTTTCGCGGGCATTGATACGGACGTATGGGCGTGGGCCGGCGGTGAACTGGATCGCATACTTTTCGGGGCTGGCCGTCGTCGGCCTGATGCTCGTCGGGCTGTACGCTTTGGTGCGGGCGTTATCGTCGAGGCGATCGATCGACGCGACGAAGCGCCGGCTGGTAACCGTATTGGAGTCGACGCCGTTGGCGCAGAACGCGGCCATTTACGTCGCGAAGATCGGTTCGCGGTACCTGCTCATCGGTGCCGGTACGGGAGGGCTCGCCAACTTAGGCGAGCTTCCCGCGCACGACGTGCAAGCGTGGCTCGAGGCTATGTGTAGTCGAACTGACCGATCTTGCTGGCGTTGGTTTCGGTAAAGTACACGCGCAGATCCGTACCCAGCGTCGCGCCGGTGGGACCCGACGCCGCCGTCGGAATCGTGTACTCGGTGATCGTCGGCGTCGTGCCGTTGACGAATCGCGCGATCGCGTTGTGACTCGTATCGCAGAAGTAGAAATTGCCGTCGGCACCCAGGACCAGCGCCCCCGACGGTGCGGCCGGGGCGACCGAGTATTCGTTGGTCACGCTTCCGGTCGTCGTGATGCGGCCCAGTTTGGCAACGCCGTTCTCCAAGAACCAGAGCGCGCCATCGGATCCCGCAGCGATGGCGTTGGGAGCCGCGCCGGGCGTTGTGGTCGCATATTCGCTGAACGATCCCCCGACCGAAATGCGCCCGATCTTCGATGCGGTGCTCTCGGTGAACCACAGCGCGCCGTCGGATCCGGCGATGATGTCGGCCGGGCCGGCATTGGCCGTGGGAATCGCGTACTCGGTAATCGTCGGCAGGGCACCGTTCTGGCCCGGCAGGATGCGGCCGATCTTGTTGGACGCCGTCTCGGTGAACCACAGCGCGCCGTCGGGCCCGCTGGCGATCGCAGTCGGCTGGGCGGCGGCGGTGGGCAATGCGTACTCGGTGATGGCCGACCCGATCGCGGTCGTTTCACCGATCTTGTTCCCGGACTTTTCGGTAAACCAGAAATTTCCGTCGGGACCGAGCACGATATCGGTGGGCGCGGAGTTAGCGGTGGGAATCGGATATTCGTTGATCGTCGCCGACGTCGTCAACTGGCCGATCTTGTTGACCGCGCTTTCGGTGAAGACCAGCGAGCCATCGCCGGCGCTGGTAATGCCCAACGGGGCAGCGGCAGCGGTCCCGGTCGCATATTCGTTGGTCACCTTGATGGGCGCCGGCGTCGTACCCGGGGCTTGCGTGTTGGCGTCGATCAGCGTTTGCTTACCGCAAGCGGCGAACAAAACGGAGATCAGGGCGGCGCCTGCGAGGTACCCCAGGGTGCGTAGCAATGGTTTCTCCTTGGAAAGGGTTGGATCAGCCCCACCTTATTGGCAGGCCGCCAGCGTATTCCCGTCGCCTGGGTTCCGGCTGGGCCCAAAGCTAGCGAGCGGGAGGCGCGATCACGGTCGGCCGTAGCCGCCGCCGCCGGGCGTCTGCACTTCGATGGTCTGGCCGGGGGACCACGTCAAGGTCGTCTTGGCGGGCAGAACGTGCGTGCTGCCCTCGGCATACGTCAATCGATGGGCGCCGCAAGCGCCCGGGTCGCCGCCGTGCGCTCCAGCCGGTGCGACGACGTGACGATCGGCCAAGAGCGTCGCGTGCGCCCGTCCGCCCGTCAAACACATCGCGCGAATCAATCCGTCGCCCCCGCGAAAACGCCCGCCGCCGCCGGTTCGTTGGGCGAACTCGTAGCGCGTCACGCGTAGCGGGAAGTCGCGTTCGATCGCTTCGATCGGTGTGTTGAGCGTGTTGGTCATGTGACATTGAATGCCGTCGATGCCATCGGCATCGGGGCGCGCGCCCATGCCGCAGCCGTTGGTTTCGTAGAATGCCCACGGCGTACCATCGTCGCGCGTGCCGCCCAGCATCACGTTGCTCATCGTACCGCCACTGTTGGCCGGCACGCGTCCGGGCGCGGCCTGCGCCAGCGCGGCCAGCACGACGTCGGCGTTGCGCGTCGAGGTCTCCACGTTGCCGCCGCCGACCGGCGCCGGGCGCCGCGGGTTGAGCAGCGACCCGAGCGGCGCGTCGACGCGGATCGGGCGAAAGCAGCCCTCGTTCATCGGCACGGTGGGATCGGTGACCGCGCGCAGCGCGTAGTACACCGCGGAAAGCGTCACGCCGTACACCGCGTTGAGCGGGTAGTCGAGCTGCGCGTGCGTGCCCGCATAGTCGAAGTGCGCCTCTCCGCCGCCCAGCGTCAGTCGCAACGCGATCGTGATGCTGGGGCGACCATCGCGATCTTCGAGCGCGTCGCGCGCGTCGAAGACGCCGTCGCCTAAGGCCGTAAGCGCGGCGCGCATGCGGCGCTCGCTGGCGTCGAGCGTGAGCTCGATCGCCGATGCGACCGTCGCGCTGTCGTAGCGCTCGTGGAGCTCGATCAGCCGCCGCTCCCCGACGACGTTGCCGGCGATCTGCGCGCGCAGGTCTCCGGCCCGCGCTTGCGGCGTGCGCGAGTTCGCCCGAAAGAGTTCGACCGTTTGTTCCACGATCGCATCGTCGCGCATCAGCAAGAGCGGCGGGACGACCAGTCCCTCGGCGAACAAGTCCGGCGCATCGACGGAGATCGACCCCGGCACCATGCCGCCGACGTCGGCGTGATGGGCCTTGTTGGCGGCAAACCCGACTAACTCGCCGTGGTAGAAGATCGGACGAACGACCGTGACGTCGTTGAGATGCGTTCCCGAAAGATACGGATCGTTGACCACCCACATCTGACCGGCTTGCGGAGCGCCGTAGACGCGCGCGATCTCCTCGAGCGTCGCGCGCAAGCCCCAGGGCAGCGATCCTAGGTGCACGGGGATGTGCTCGGCTTGGGCGATCAGGCGGCCCCGCGCATCGAAGAGCGCACACGAATGATCCAATCGCTCCTTGATGTTGGGCGAGTAGGCCGCGTTGCGCACCGCGATGCCCATCTCTTCGCTGGCATAGACCAGCGACGCGCCGACGATCTGCGCGACGATCGGATCGATCATCGTTCCAGCACCAGGTCGCCGGCGTTCGCTCGGGCCAGCCATCCGGGCGCGACGTAGGTGACGGCATCGTATTGCTCGATCAGCGCCGGCCCGGCGATTTCGGCGCGCGCGCTCAAACCGGTGCGCTCGAAGATCGGCACGAGGCAGGGGATGCCGCCGACCCACACGGTGCGAGTTGCACGGGGGCGATCGTCGCCCGCGCCGGCCACATCCGCGGCGGGTCTCCGCGCGCCCAGCGATGCCGAGGCGGTAACGCGCGCGTTGACGATCTGGACGTGCTCGTCGGGTGCGGCGTATCCGTAACGACGTTCGTGCGCGCTATGGAACGTTTGCTCGAGGGTATCGTAGCCGCTGCCGTCGATCGTCAACTCGAAGCTCTGTCCGCGGTAGCGCGCATCGATCTCACGCAGGACGACGATCCCCGCGTCGTCGGCACCTTGGCCGCGCAGCTCGTCGCGCAATCCTCGTTCGAGCGAGGCAAAGACGTCGTCAAACGTCGCCCGTTCGAGTTGGTCGCAGTCGCGCAAGATCGCGCGTACCGCCGTCGCGCGCAGATCGGCCTCGAGCAGTCCTTCGGCGGAAAACACGCCGGGCCGCGCCGGCACGACGATGCGGGCGATCGCCAGATCGTCGGCCAGGGAACACGCGTGCAACGGTCCGTTGCCGCCGAAGGCGATCAACGTGAAATCGCGTGGATCCAAACCGCGCTCGACCGTCACGATGCGCAGCACCTTGGCCATCTGCGCGTCGATCAACGTCAAGATCCCCGTCGCGGTCGCTTCGAGCGTGAGGCTCAAGCGTTCGCTCAGCGCGGCGACGGCGGCGCGCGAGCGGCGCGCGTCGATCGGAAACGTTCCACCGAGCAAGTGCGTTTGCGGAAGGCGACCCAAGACGACGTTGGCGTCGGTGACCGTCGCGCGCTCCGAGCGTCCGTAACATGCGGGGCCGGGATCCGCGCCGGCCGAGAGCGGCCCGACGCGCAGCGAGCCGGCATCGTCGATCCATGCGATCGTGCCGCCACCGGCGCTGATCTCGGCCAAATCGACAAACGGAAACCGCACCGGATAACCGCTGCCCACGACCGATCGCCCGCTGTGCGTCGTTCCGGCCGCTTCGAACTCGGTCGCAAACTGCACGCGTCCGCCGACGATGGTCGCGGCCTTGGCGGTCGTCCCGCCCATGTCGAACGACAGCACGTCGTTGGCACCCAGCCGCCGCGCGAGCGCCGCGGCGGCGATCGCCCCGCCCGCCGGTCCGCTTTCCAACAATGCCGCGGGTCGCGCGGCGGCCGTCTGGCCGTCGGTCATGCCGCCGTTGCTGCGCATCACGAACAGCGGGGCGGTGATGCTCCGCTGCGCCAGCGCCGCGCGCAAGCCGTCGAGATAGCGGCGCACGATCGGCAGCAGCGCGGCGTCGACCACGGTCGTGGAGAAGCGCTCGTACTCGCGATATTCGGGATCGACGTCGGACGAACGCGCGATCGGTACGTTGGGAAAAGCGTTGGCCAGCGCGTCGGCGATGCGTCGTTCGTGGGCGTCATTGGCATACGCGTGCAAGAAGCAGACGGCGATGGCTTGGGGCTCGCGCTCCCGCACCGCGGCGACGACGCGCGCGATCTCCGCATCATCGAGCGCGAGGACGATCTCGCCGTCGGCATCGAGCCGCTCGCGCACGCCGATG
>DATCDS010000129.1:0-14299 GCA_036510515.1 Vulcanimicrobiaceae bacterium | reverse complement strand
GTTGCCGCCGCGCTGCGAGTTGCCGCCGTGCTGCGAGTTACCGCCGCGATTCGAGCGGTCGGTCTGCTGCTGGCCGCCGTTGCGGGAGTGCTGGCCTCCGTGCGGCGGGCTGGATGCGAATGCCGGGGCCGTGAATCCGGCGACGAGGGCTGCGGCGATGAGTGCTTGTTTGATCACGATGATCCTCCTGGCGTTAGTATCTGCTCGAAGTCAGACAACGGCCGGAGAGCGAAGATCTATGCGAGCGCACGGTCGCGGAACGCCCGCCAAGCGCCGGCTTCGATTGCTTGACGCGCCTCGCGCATCAGATCGTTGAGCAGGTAGACGTTATGATAGGACAGCAAGCGAGGGCCTAGCATCTCGTTGGCGCGAAACAGGTGCGACAGATATGCGCGCGTGAACGTCGTGCAGACGTAACAATCGCAGAGACGATCCAACGGCGTGAAGTCGCGGGTGTAGGTCGCGTTGCGGATGTTGAATTCGCCGGCATGTGTCATCGCGCGTCCGTTGCGCCCACAGCGCGTCGGATAGACACAATCGAACATATCGATGCCGCAGTCGACGGCCATCACGATATCGCGGACCGTTCCCACGCCCATCAGGTAGCGCGGCTTAGCGGTCGGCAAGAGATCGGCGCAAAATCGCGCCATGCGGTACATCTCGTCGCGCGACTCCCCGACCGAAAGGCCGCCGATCGCGTATCCCGGAAAATCCACAGCGACCAACTCGCTCGCGCTTCGCTCGCGCAGCCGTTCGTCGAGGCCGCCTTGCACGATGCCGAAGACGGCGGTCGCATCGCGCGAGCGCGCGGCGGCCGCGCGTCGCGCCCACAGCGTGGTCAGCCGGACGGCGTTCTCCAAGTCGGCGCCGGTCGCGGGAAGCTTCACGCAAACGTCCAGAACCATCGCGATGTCGACGCCCAGCGCTTCCTCGAACGCGATGACGTTCTCGGGCGTAAAGCGATGCTTGCTGCCGTCGATGTGCGAAGCGAAGGTTACGCCGTCGTCATCGAGCGTCCGTCGCTCTTGCAGGCTAAAGACTTGGAAGCCGCCGGAGTCGGTGAGGATCGGGCCGTGCCACTGCATGAACTCGTGCAAGCCGCCGGCTTCGAGCAGCAGGTCGCGTCCGAGCCTCAACCACAGATGGTACGTGTTGGCCAGAACGATCTGACTGTGCGCTTCGAGCAGTTCGGCGGGCGTAAGGGCTTTGACCGTGGCCGCCGTGCCGACGGGCATGAACGTCGGCGTTTGCACCGTTCCGTGTGCGAGCGTCAGCGTTGCGCGCCGGGCGGTCCCGTCGGTCGCGAGCAACTCGAACACGGATTAGGTTCTCAACAGCGCGCGCGCGGCGACGTATTCCGGCGGTGGGTCGACTTCGAAGGCCATATCCTCGTGCGTGCTGGGGTGTTCGAACGACAGACGCCACGCGTGCAGTGCTTGGCCGGGCAGATTCCCGAAACGTATCTCGCCCACGCCGTAGATCGCGTCGTTGAGGATCGCATGTCCCAGCGACGCCATGTGCACGCGAATTTGATGCGTGCGTCCGGTCTCCAGGCGGAAGACCAGCTCGGCGTTCTTTGCGAAAATCTCGCGTACTTCGTAATGCGTGACCGCCGGCTTACCGGTCGCGACGACCGCATACTTTAGACGATTGTGCGGATCGCGGCCGATCGGGCCGTCGAGCGTCCCGCGCGCGTGATCGGGGATGCCTTGAACCAGGGCCAGATATTCGCGCTTGATCCGGCGCGCCTTCATCGCGATGCCCAACGCCGAAAGGGTCGCGTCGTTCTTGGCAACCACCAGCAGCCCGGAGGTGTCGCGATCGAGGCGATGTACCAGGCCCGCGCGCAACTCGTCGCCGGGAAGCGCTCCCGTGTGGGCCAAGAGCGCGTTGACCAGCGTGCCGCTGGTCGATCCGTGCGCGGGGTGCGTGACCATGCCGGCCGGCTTGTCGACCACGAGCAGATCGTCGTCTTCGTAGACGATCGGAATGTCGATCGCTTCGGGAAGAGCCCTCAGGCGGCCGCGCGGCACGATCTCGTATTCGAGCCGGTCGCCTTCTTCGAGTTGACGGCTGGCTTTGGCGAGCTCGCCGTTGACGCGCACGCCGCCACGCTTGATCGCGTCGGCGACCAGCGTGCGCGACGCTCCGCTCAGCCGCGCGACGGTGACGTCGGCGCGCTTGCCCGCCCGATCAGCGGCGACGACGTGTAACAAAACTCGACAGGACCAAGAGAATGACGCCGGTGGTGATGCAGGCGTCGGCGACGTTAAAGATGTTGGGCCAAATGCGATAGAAGTCGATGAAATCGACGACGTAGTGTAAGTGTACGCGATCGATGATGTTCCCGATCGCTCCGCCGACGATCATGCCAAAGGCCAGGCGAACGATCCGCGAACGGTCGGCGGCATCGCGGAACCCCAGCCAGAAAATCACCAGTACGATCAACGCCATTGCGATCAGCATGGTGCCGTTGCTTCCGAACAGGCCGAACGCGCCGTGCGTGTTCTGCTCGTACGTCCAGCGCAGCAAACGCGGAACGACCAGATGCACGTAGTATCCACCGTCGCGCGCGGCGAGATGTTGGATCGCGGCCTTGGTATATTGGTCGAGCGCGACCACGATCGCGGCGACGACCGCGATCGCTATGCTGCTGCTAAAGTTTCGGAGTCGGAACAAATTGATAGAACCATCCTGTGATTTGAAGGAACTGGTTGTCGATCAGCACGTACCCGACGACGACCAAGAACAATCCGGCGAGAAACTCGATTGCCGGAAGAAAGCGCTTGATGCGGTTGAGGACGGGCAGGACGGCGCCGATGGCCATCGCGGTCACGAAGAACGGCACGGCGAGCCCCAGCGAGTAGGCGATCAGCAGCAGCGCGGCCACCGCGGTGTGCTGCTGCGAGGCCAACGCGAGGATCGCCGAGAGGATCGGCCCGATGCACGGCGACCAGCCGGCGGCAAAGGAGATGCCCACGATCGCCGACGTCCAATACGAGCGCGTCTCGTGCTGTTTGTGGACGCGCATATCCATCATTAGGAACGGGATGCGGACGATGCCCATCATCTGCAGCCCCAAAATGATGACGACGGTACCGCCGATCTGCGCGATGAGCAGCCGGTGCGAAGAGAGCACGCCGCCCAGGGCGCTGGCCGAGACGCCCAAAAGCACAAAAACAACGGTAAAACCGGCGATAAAGGCTAATGCATGCAAAAGGGTCCGCGTGCGTGCCGCAGCGGTAAGATCGCTCTTGAGATCGTCGAGGCTCGATCCGGTCAGGAAAGAGAGATAGGCGGGAACGAGCGGGAGGACGCATGGTGACACGAAGGAAACCAGGCCCGCCAGAAACGCGATTCCAACCGAAAGATGCGTCGTGGCCACGGCGCGTTAGGTTAGACGAGGACGACGACCGACCATGCAACATTGGTTTAGCTATCCGACAAATGTCGACCCCATTGCGATTCATCTGGGGCCCATCGGGATCCATTGGTACGGCATCTCGTACCTCATTGGCTTTGTCGCCGTCGGACTGTGGATGTCGCGCCGAGCCGGTCGAAGGCGCCTGGGCCTCACGACCGAGCAAATTCAGGATTTTCTCTTTTATGCCCTAATCGGCGTGATGGTCGGCGGCCGAGTGTTCTTCGTCATCAACGACGTCATCAGCCGGCACGATCTTTCGTACTATACGTCGGCGCCGCTCAACATTATCGCGGTCTGGCAAGGCGGCATGGCATTTCACGGCGGCGTCGTCGGCGTTTTGGTCGCCGTCGCGTTGTTCGTCCGCAAGCATCCCGGGCTGAAGTACATGGTGCTGAGCGACGAGATCGTGATGATGTTGCCGGTCGGCATCGCGCTGACTCGCATCGTCAACTTCATCAACAACGAACTTTGGGGAAATATCTGCAATCCCGACCACCCGTGGTGCATGATCCCCAAACAGAATGCCGATTGGGGCTTGGGCTATCGCCATCCGGTGCAGATCTACGAAGCGGTCCTCGATATTCTGACGCTGCCGATCCTGCTCTATCTCTACAAGCGCAAGCCCGCCGACGGCGTGGTCGCGTGGACGTGGTTTGGGATCTACGGCATCACGCGCACGATCGCCGAATGCTTTCGACAGGCGGATTTCACGCTCTACGGCATCACCGGCGGTCAGCTCTACGCCATCCCGATGATTCTGATCGGCGCCTACGGCGTGTGGTACTGCCTGCGGCGCGGGCGCCGCACCGAGCAAACGATTCCGCCCGAACCGACCCATTGAACGTCGCGCAGCGCTATGCGGGCTTCGTCGCCGAGCTCGCTGCCGAGCTCAGTGCGAGCGGCCGCCGCGACCGCGTCGATATCGTGGCGATCTCCAAACGCCAGCCGATCGAGGCGATCGAGGCGGCGGCGGCGGCCGGCATCCGCGCCGTTGGCGAAAACTACCTCCAGGAAGCCCACGCCAAGTTCGAGCGGCTCGGGCCTTTGCCCCAACTGCGCAAGCACTACGTCGGGCACGTCCAAACCAACAAGGCCAAGGGCATCGTGGCGACCTTCGACGTGGTCCAGAGCGTCGACCGATTGGAAGCCGCCGCCGCGCTCTCGCGGGCGGCGCAGAGTGTGGGCAAGCGCCTGCCGGTCTTGCTGCAGATTAACGTTTCGCCCAGCGAGCGCTTCGGCTGCCCGCCCGAAGAGGCCGAGGACCTTGCCGAGGCGGTTCGCGGGTTGGACGGGCTGGCGCTCGAGGGGGTCATGGCCATCGGCCCGGTCGGGGGCGACCCGCAAGCGATTGTGCGTTCTTTCGAGCTTGCCGCCAAGACGTTGGGGCGCGTAGGTGGAAGTACGCTCTCGATTGGCATGTCGGGCGACTGGCGCGAAGCCGTGCGTGCGGGCTCGACGATGCTACGCCTCGGGACCCTGCTCTTTGGACCGCGACCGGCCCGACGGGTTTCGTCCCCGCTAGAAGGAGAGAGATCTCCGTGAGTATGTTTAACAAAATCGGATCGTTCTTCTCGATTCGCGACGACGACGAAGACGATGTCTACACCGACGATCACAACGCTAACGCGCGCGTCGTTCCATTGTCCAACGCGTCGCGGCGCAACGGCACCGAGGTTAGCGTCTACGCGCCGCGATCGTTCGGAGACGTCGTCGAGATCGCCGACGCGCTGCGCTCGCGGCAAGTCGTGATCGTCAACTTGCAAAACGCCGATCGCACCCTGCTCCAGCGGGTCGTGGATTTCACATCCGGGGTCGCCTACACGCTCGACGGCAAGATTCAAAAACTCGCCGAAGCGATCTACCTGGTCGTTCCGGCCGGGGTGCAGATCAATGCGGCAGGCTTGCGCGACGCAATGATGGCCGACGGTTCGCTCGATTTCATGGCAAATAGGGGATAAGCATGCAAAAGATCAGCCCGGTCGACATCCAGCACAAAACGTTCAAGCGCAAACTCCAAGGCTACGATCCCGCCGACGTCGACCAGTTTCTCGACGAGGTCATCGAGGTGCTCGAAGACGACGCGCACAAGCAGGCCGCGCTCGAAGCCGAGATCGCCGATCTCAAAGAGCGTATCAGCCATTTCAAAGCCATGGAAGAATCGTTGCAGAACACGTTGGTGCTCGCGCAGCGTACCGCCGATGAGGTCAAGGCATCGGCGCACAAAGAAGCCGATTTGATTCGCCTGCAGGCGCGCGTCGCCGCCGACAAGGAAGTCGCGCATTACAACGACGCGATTGCCGAGGCGCGTCGCGAGCATCAGCGGGCGCTGGAGGAAACAGAAAAAGCCAAGAGCGAGATTCGGTCGCTGCTGATGACGCATATGGCCCTGCTCGAGCGAACCCCGCAGGCCTACGATGCGCCCAAACCGCAGCAGCAGACGCTGATCGTATCTGCCGATCCCGACACGCTGCCGTTGGATGCTACGCCGGACCCTGGGACCGTTTCATCCGACGACGGACAACCAGAGCGCATCACCGTCTACTAGGCTCCTAGCAGACGCATGTCGCAAACCATTGCGGTTTTGCCCGGTGACGGCATCGGGCCCGAGGTCACGCGTGCCGGCGCGGCGTTGCTGCGGGCCGTACGTCCCGATCTCGAACTGGTCGAGGGACTGGTTGGGGGCGCGGCGATGGACGTCGGATTGCCCGCGTTGCCCGACGCGACGCGCGCGCTGTGCGATCGCAGCGCCGGCATGCTGTTCGGTGCCGTCGGTCTGCCGCTCTACGAAGGGAAGCCGCTGCCCGAGCGTCCCGAATACGCCCTGCTGCAACTGCGCGCGGATTACGAACTCTACGCCAACGTCCGCCCGGTGCGCGTCTTCCCCGGGATGGAAGATGCGTCGTCGCTCAAACCCGAGCTGGTTCGCGGGCTCGATCTGATCGTCGTGCGCGAACTGACGGGCGGCCTCTACTTCGGCAAGCCCAAGGAGCAGCGCGTCGACGACGGCGTCGAAGCGGCGGTCGACACGATGTATTACCGCGCGCCCGAGATCGATCGGATCGCCAGGGTCGCCTTCGACTTGGCGCGCGGACGTCGCAAGCGCGTGACGTCGGTCGACAAGCAAAACATCTTGGAGACCTCACGCTTGTGGCGTCGCGTCGTCGAGCGCGTCGCCGCCAAATATCCCGATGTCGCACTCGATCATCTGCTCGTCGACAACGCCGCGATGCAGCTCGTGCGCAGGCCATTGGATTTCGACGTCATCCTTACCGAGAACATGTTCGGCGACATCCTCTCCGACGAAGCCGCGATCCTCACCGGTTCGGTCGGCACGCTGCCCAGCGCGTCCCTGGGAACGCGAACGGTCTCCGGCGGCGGACAGTTCGGGCTCTACGAGCCGATCAGCGGCAGCGCGCCCGACATCGCCGGCAAGGGCATCGCCAATCCGACGGCGTCGATCCTGTCTGCGGCAATGCTGCTGCGTTCGTCGCTGCGCGACGAAGCCAATGCCGAGCGAATCGAACGCGCGGTCGAAGCCGCATACGCCGGCGGCGCGCGCACCGCCGAACTCGCCACGGGCGGCGCCTCGCTCTCGACGCAAGCGTTCACCGACCGCGTCCTAGCGGTGCTGTAACCTCTAGGTTCCCTAGACTTTCGCTTTTTCGGCGTAGACTGGGGTGGCGTGGTAGTCGACGAAGTCGACGTGAAGCAGGGCGTGTTGCGCCGGATGGTTTTTGGCCCAGACGCCCTTCCACTTTGCGAGCGCTTGCGCTTCGAGCGCGGCGTCCTCGTCTGCCTCGATCGATAACCACTGATTGATGTCGAGCGACACGACCAGCGTCGTGTCGTTTTGAATGTCGAGACCGGTAATGACGCCCTGAGCCGAGGTCTGGAGCGGCGCCAGCGCGGCCAGCTCTTTGTCCGAGCGGGCCTGCGATGCAGACTCCGGCGCCGAGCACGCGCCCAGCGTCAGGCTTGCTGCCAGCGCGATCGTCATCCACGAACGTTTCATGCTTGCGTCATCGTTCGCTCACGCGCGGGATCGATCATGCTTGCATGGATGGTATCGCATGGGCCGCCTCGGCCATGGAGGCGGCGCGCTCGCGGTTGGATATCGCAACGCAGAATCTTGCCAACGTTTCGACCGACGGATTCGCGCGGCGCGTGGCCCGCGGCGCGCTGACGGCACTGGGAGCGCGCGTCGCTGCGGTCGTCTCCTCGGAACGCGGCTCCCTGCGCCGAACGGGGCGGCCGTACGATCTGGCGATCCTCGGCTCCGGAGCATTTCGCGTTCGAGACGCACGCGGCGCGATCGTCGCGACGCGTGCCGGCTCGTTTGCAGTGGACCGCGACGGGCATTTGCGCGATGCGTCCGATCGGATCTTGCTCGACGGGAAGGACCGCCCGATCGCGGTCGACGCTCGGCAGCGGCCCGACGAACGATCCCTGGGCGCGGCCATCGGGGCGACGGTTCGAAGCGGCGTGCTGGAAACCTCGGCGGTCGACCAGATCTCCGAAATGATCGATGTCTTGACCGCACAGCGGTCGTACGAGGGCGCCGAGAAAATCATCGCCGCCATCGACGCCACGCGCGAGAAGTCGGTGGACGACGTGGCGCGTTTGAAGTGACGGTTACTTAATTTGAATGGCGAATTCGAGCGTTCCTTGGCTGGGTTTTCCGCTGACTCCGGCCGGATAGAGCTGGAACGTCGCGCCGCCGACTTGGTCGACGAGCATCGTCGCACCCGTGCCGCTCGGATGCGCGCCGTCGTACGTGAAGATCGAGCCGGTCGTCGTGTCGCCGCACGCGCCCGGCAGTGGCGTCAACACGCCGCAGTTGGGAAACGAACTTGCGGCGGTTAAGCCGACGGTCAAGCCGTTGGAGTTGGCCGACCAGTTGTTGCCGTTCGCGCTGCCGTCGTCGGTCACCGCGAAACTGCCGGGCGGCGTCACCAGATACAGGTTGGACGCGTCGGCCGCTTGCGTGCCCGTCCCGCCGCCGACCATGATATTTCGATAGTCGATCGTGTACACGACCACGCCGCCCGGACAAACGCCCGTCGCAACGGGCGGATTTACACCCGGCGGGCACCCGGTGGTCAGGACCGAGGCCGCCTTGGTCAACGCGACGTAGCCCGCGTACAGCTCGTCGTGCGTCGTGTTGGCCGCCGGCGAGGTTTGATTGTCTTGCGCGACGATCGAAGCGTCGTAACGGGAAAACGCCGTTAGCGCCGTCGGCGAGGTGTACCGAACCCAAAACTTCGCTTCGTAGACGCCGTTGGTGGCGGGCACGCAATAGAGGCCCGTGCTGGTCGCACCGGCGGTCGGCAGCGTGTCGGTCCATCCCAGGAACGTATCCTGACCGCATCCGGGATGTGGATGATCGAAGGTGCCGCAGGCGATACCCGTTCCATCGTCGCGGCAAATCAGCGCGGTCCAACCGCTGGGTGCCGTTGCGGTCACCGTGACGGCGCGCCGCGTCGCGCCGGTTTGATCGTCGTAGAGTTCGCTGGGGATGTCGATCTGCGCGCCCGTCGACAACGTCAACGCGTTCCCGATCGTCGTTCCGGGAATCGTCGCGCCTTGGATCGTCTGCATACCCCCGAGCGGTATCGCCGCCGCGGTGAAGTCGTTGTTGTTGTTCGCCAAGACGATACCGTCGTAGCTGCCCGTGTAGGCCGCGCCGGCGAAGGTCGCATCGCTGGGATCGTTGGGTCCCAAGAACACTTCATTGCCGCCACTTCCGGCGGCCGGACATTCGGCGCCCGAGAGCACGCCGGGAATCGTGGTCGGGTCAACGCGCAGGAACGACCCCGCCTTCCCACTGGCCGCGCCATAGGTCGACCCGCCGCTGATCGTCGTCCCCTGAGATCCGCCGAGCATGGAGCGCGTGTCGGGCGCCGTCGAGGTCATCACCCAGCCGCCGCCGCCGCCGCCGCCGGGCCCGTAGCGATTGGCATTACCGCTCAGCGATGGCGACGTGCTCCCGCCGGTGCCGCCGTTGGCGTTGGCGGTGATGCCGCTGATTGCCACGGGTGATGTGATGACGATCGTGCCCGCCCCGCCGGCGCCGCCGCCCCCATCGGTGTTGGCGTTCTGGCCGTTGCCGCCGCTGGCATCGAACGTTCCGCTGCCCGTGGTGCCGCCGACGCGCAAAAAGAAGATGCCGCCACCGCTGCCGCCGCTCGAGCCGTTCGGCGAATCGGTCCCCAGGTTGGAGGAGCCGGCGGCGCCGCCGCCGCCCATCGTCACGACCGTGGCTTGCGCGGTGCCGAGGCCGGTGCCGCCCAACCCGCCGACGGCGGCGTTGATGACCTTGTCGGGGCCTTTGAAATTCTTGCCGCCCATGCCGCCGCTGCCGGCGTTCGCGCCGCCGCCTCCGCCGGAGTTTTCATCGTTCGCAGTTGGATCGTTGTCGGTCGCTCCGCCGCCGGCCGTCGACGGCGCCCCGCGCGCCATGCTGCCGCCCGGATAATCCGTCGACGTCGTGGTCAGCGACGTTCCGTCGAACGCGTAGTGCGGCGTACCGGCGGGACCTTCGCCTTTGGATCCATTTGCTGCTAGCGAAGATGAGGTCGCGTAATCGGTATTGAGTAATCCGGCTCCCCCGCTTCCGACGTGCACGCCCCCGCCGCGAAAGCCTTTGCCAACGATCGACGCCGTCGCGCTATTGAGATTGATCGAGCCCATTACGTCGATGGCGGCAATCCCGCCGGCCGCGCCGTTCCACGCGAACGCCGTAAAGCCCGAGCCTAACGTTGCGGTGGTGTATTGCGGGACGCGGATGACTTGAAAGGTTTCTTGCCCGAGCGATGACGTCGCGGTCGCTTCGGTGTACGTATTGTTCGTTCCATTGTTAGCGCCGGTTCCTTCGAAGGTAAGCGTTCCGCCGGCCGTCGACACCGCATCGGTCGCGACGACGTACTCGTACGTGCCGGTGGTGCCCTGCGACGTCTCACCGGTACCGGTCGCGCCGTCGCCGTAGGCGATCGAGTTGCTCGTCGAGATCGTCGCGTCTTGCATCTGCACGATCAACACCAAGTCGCCGGCCGCGATCGCCACGTTCGCATCGCCGAACGCGTGCGCGCCGAGCGAGATCGAATTCGAACCGGCGCCGATGATAACGTTCGAAGATGCCGGAGCGAAATACGTATCGACGATACCGTTGGGAGAGCCGACGCCGTCGTGACCGGGCGTGGCGCATAACGTACTCGCGCGAGCGGGTATGGTACTTATCACCCCGGCGGATATGATGACCGATGTTACCCGCGCTACGACGAGAACGTACGCTGCCCAGCGCCAAGCAAGCGAGTTCCGATAGCGCATTCGAGCCTTTTCGCGATTCCTGAGAAACCGTCCTCGGTTAGCAGTTCTCGCTATCGCCGGCATGGGGCGGCCATCGGGTCGACATGTAGCGTACACGCGCGCCGGATAGGCTACGGCCATGAACCGCGCATTATATGCCGCCGCCAGCGGAATGGCCGCGCAGCAGATGAACCTCGATACGATCTCGGACAACCTAGCCAACGCCGACGTCGCCGGCTTTAAGGGCGCGACGATGACATTCGCCGACATCGCCGCGCCCGGCGAATCGGGATTGGGCACCCAAGCGTTGGGCGAGCGCACGCTCTTCGGGCAGGGCAAACTTGAAAAGAGCGGCGGGGCCTTCGATGTAGCGATCGACGGGCCGGGTTTCTTCATCCTCGACGACGGCAGCGGGCGCCGCGCGTACACGCGCGATGGCGAGTTCGCGCGTGCCGCCGACGGAACGCTGCGCAACGCACAAGGGTGGCGGCTGGAAGGCGTGCGCGTTCCCCAAGACGCGATTTCCATCAGCGTCGACGAGCGCGGCGGCGTGATCGCGGCGACGCAGCATGGGCCGCGTATCGCCGGGCACATCGGCGTGGCGGAGTTCGCGGCGCCGGACGGTTTGGCGCATCTAGGTGGAACGATCTTTCGGGCCACGCCGGCTTGCGGCGCAATGCACGTGGTGATGCCGGGCGCCCCCGACGGTCCCAGCGTCAAGTTCGGCATGCTCGAGCGCTCCAACGTTTCGATCGTCGAGGCGATGATGCAGATTCTCTCCGCGCAGCGTGCCTACGAGGCCAACGCCAAGGGCGTCCAAGCCGCCGACGAGATGATGCGCATCGGCGCATCGCCGACAATATCAACCGTGGATAGCGCGGCCGATCCGCACGTAACCGGCGCCTTCGAAGCGTTGCTATTAGCGCCAATGTTTTCCACGTTCGAACAGAGTCTCGGCCCGGTCGCTTCGACGGTATTTGAATCGACGTTAGCGAACCTGTTGGAACGCGGCGATGGATGAGCGGGAGCGAACGATCCGCGCGCTGCTGCCGCTGGTCCGGCGCATCGCCAAACGAATTTCGCGGTTGGTGCCCAGCGTCGACTACGACGACATGGTCGGCGACGGAAGCATCGGCCTGATCCGCGCGGTCGACAGCTACGACGCGACGTTCGGGACGACGCTGGAGCAGTACGCGCGGCGTTTGGTTCTCGGGAAGATTCTCAACGGTATCCGCCGGATGGATCCGGTCTCCGAACGCGCGCGACGCGAGGTGCGCGACGGCGAGAACTTGCGCTACGCGCTGGCCGTGCGCCGCGGCGAGACGCCGAGCCTTGCGGAGATCGAGGCATTGCGCCCGCAGTTTGCCGCCGCGCGCGTCCAAGCCCGCGCGGCGATGCCGCTATCGCTGGACCGGCCGCTTCCCTTAGGCTACGACGTTCCCGCCAATCGGCAGAACGATCCTGCCGCGGTCGTCGATGCGATTGCCGCGCGCGACGAGATGCGAAACGCGATTTGGTCGTTGCCCGAGCGCCAGAGACTGGTCGTCACGCAATACTATTTCGGGAACCGCTCCTTGCGCGACATCGGCGAAGCCTGTGCGATTTCGTCGCAGCGTGCTTCGCAATTGCATCGCGCGGCGTTGTCGAAACTGCGAGGTCTGCTGCATGCCCCGCAGGATTGAACTCGCACGTCACGAGCGTTTGCAACAACCGCTGCTGACGGCACTAACGCCGACGCCCTTGGCTGCCGTACTGCCCGATGCCGACCTCGAAATTCCGCCGCTGCCACGCGACCTGCCGCCGTGGGTCAAAGACGCGATCGCCCTTTCCCAACGCGCCCGCGATCTCATCGGTCGCCTGGCACCGATCGTCATCGCCGTCCTCACCTTCTGGGATCATCGCGTCCGAAGCGCGTCCATCGGCGGCAAGCACATCGCCATCGACCCCAGCGGCAGCTACCGCTTAGACGCCGGATAAGGGGAGCGTAACGTCGCCTTCTGCGTCTTCAAAAGCGCCGCAATAGCGCTTCCTATGCTGCGCAGCGCGGCCTGAGGTCGCTGCAAGCCAGGTGCCGAAATAGGACCTGTGGCCATCGAACTGCTGACGCTCGGGCACGGGACCGCGAGCGCCGACGAACTGGGCGCGCTGATTCGCGCGGCGAGGATCGAATCCGTCGTCGACGTGCGCACCGTTCCCAAGAGCCGTCGGCATCCCCAGTTTTGGCGCGAGGAGATGGAACGCTGGATTCCCGAGCTTACCGGTAGCGCGTATCGTGGGGAATCCGCGCTCGGAGGCTTCCGAAAGATCGATCGCAGCAGCTCCAACGTCGCGCTCCGACACCCCTCGTTTCGCGCGTACGCCGACTACATGGAAACCAACGAATTCGCCGTCGCATTAAGCGCGATGCTCTCACGTGCGGCCGAAGAGCGTACCGCGATCCTATGCTCCGAAACGCTCTGGTGGCGCTGCCACCGCCGCCTTATCTCCGATGCCGCCGTGCTGCTGCACGGCGCGACGGTTCAGCACCTGATGCACGACGGCAAACTGCGACCGCACGTCCCAACCTCCGGCGTGCGCGTGACCGAAGACCGCAAACTGCGGTACGACGTCCTTTTCGATAATATCGAGCAAACGCCTTAAGGCATATATCGAGCAACTGCGCTGAGGATGCCGCGACCGAGCGATTGACCAGACGGAAAGCGAGGGCGCGGTATCCTCAGCGCAGTTGCGGACCCATGCTGCGACGCCGCAGCGGTTTGCCTTTGCTCGTCGTGAAATCTTGTGCCCTTGTCGCACGGCGCCGATCGCGGGATGGATACAGTGGCGGGGATAGCACGGTGCGGCGATGGCCCGATAATCCAGGCGCCGAGGGTTCGAATCCCTCTATCTCCACCCAACGACGCCTTGCGCGTCAAAGGGAAATGTGCTAGCTTCCTGGTGTCGGGCCATCGCTAGCACCACGAAGGCGCACTGCAATATGCAGTGCGCCTTCTGCGTTCTTGATGACATCGAGCAACTGTGCTGAGGATGCCGCGACCCAGCGACGAACCAGACGAAAAGCGAGGACGCCGCGCGCTACATCTTTTCGAGGACGCCGGCGATGATGGCGGAGAGGCGGGTGGCGGCGGATTTGGCGACGGCCGTGACCTCGGCATGCGTGGTTTCTTCGGCGCCTACGGCGTTGGTGATCAGGCTGATGCCCAACACTTCCATGGCCTTGCTGCGTGCTAAGATCGTTTCGAGGACCGTCGACATGCCGACGGCGTCGGCGCCGACGCCGCGCAGGTAGCGGCCTTCGGCGGCGGTTTCGTAGCTGGGGCCTAGCAACGCGAGGTAGACACCTTCGACCAGCGCGTCGCCGCCGGGCACATCGCGAGCGATGTGGCGAAGACGCGGGCTGTAGCAACGCGCCATGTCGACGAACGGATTTTCCAAACCCGATGCCACCAACGGATTGGCGCCCGTGAGGTTGATATGATCTTCGATCAGCATCAACTGGCCGGGCGCGAATGCGGGATTGAGCGCGCCGGCGGCGTTGGTGAGGATCAGGGTCTTCGCGCCGGCGAGGTT
>DATCDS010000128.1:0-15487 GCA_036510515.1 Vulcanimicrobiaceae bacterium | reverse complement strand
GTCGTGAAACTCTTCTTTGAAATCCTGCTTTCGATCGTTTTGCATCCCATCGCGATGATCCTGATGTGGGTGAACCTTCTGGGCCGAGGCGACCTGACCTCGACCCAGAAGGTCGTCTGGTTCATCGTTGGGATCGTCTGGGGCTTGGGCCCCATCGTCTATATCCTAGTTGCCGACGGCGCGCTTTGGTGACCTAGCGACGACCCGCCCAGCCGGTGAAATCGATGCGATTGGCTTCCAGTTCGCCGCCGTTGCGATAGCCGCTGACGTTGACGATCATTCCGCGTCGCAGGTCGGTGCCCGTCGGATTGATGATCGTTCCCTGATGCAGGTGCACCGCGATGTCCCGGCCGCGGGTACGAACGGTCATATCGAAACGGTCGAACGAGGTCACGATGCCCGTGACGTCGGTGTGGCGACGATCGTTTCTGGCGTAGCCGGGCTGCGCGTAGCGCGTCGAGGGATAGACCTGCGCTTGGGCCTGCAAGCCCGTCAGCGATGCGAACAGCGCCAGCGCCGCAACGACGCCGAGCGCCCTCGCGGCGGTTGGGATAATCTTCTTGCCCATGGAGTGCTCCTCTAAAAGGTGGGGATTGATATCCCTACAACGAGAACGCTCGCGCCGCGCGTCGCCCCATTAACGATTTTCTAATACGCGCGCACGTGGGTTCTTATCTTAGAATAGGAGCGTTTGAAATTCGCCGACCGGGCGGAAGCCGACTCGTTCGTACAAGCGGATCGCCGCTCGGTTGAAATCGTTGACGTAAAGACTGAGCGTGGGGACGTCTTTGAGCAGTTGGCGGCAGACGCCCGCGAGTGCCGAGGTTGCCAGGCCGGCGCCGCGCATCGAGGGCGGCGTCCAAATACTTTGCAGTTGTGCGGTCTGCGAACTCCACGCTCCGATGTTGCAGAAAAAGCACAGCACGCCGTCGCGTTCGCCGACCCACCACATGCGGCGCGCGATCATCTGCGAGACGCCGCCGGCGAAGTCGGCGGGTAAGGCGCGCGGATCGTAACCGAGCTCGCCCAGAATCATCTCGGCGGAGCTGTGCGCCACCGCCGCGGTTTCGTCCGGACGCGCGCGCCGCGCGACGGTTCGATCGTCGGGCGCCAGCAAGGTCGTTGCGTCGACGGCCATGACCGGTTGACGTTCGCGCACGATGCGCGCGGCCCGGTGACGGGCCTTCACGCCCGCCCAATAGCGCGCGACTTGCGGACGCGGACCGACGATCATGCGTTCGCCGCGGTGCTTGGCAGCGAGCGGGACAAAGGCGTCGACCGCCGCGTCGTTGGCGGCGAGCACGACCTGCCGTCCGAAGAACGCCACGCCGCAAACGGCGCCGCCGTCATACGCGACGTAGAGCGCGCCGCGCGCCAGGCTCGGCGGATCCGAGAGGACGAGGTGCGTGAGAAACACGTTGTCGTAGGGCGCGCGGCCGAGAAATTCGACGACGGTGCTCTGGTCGCCGGGCGCATAACGCCTAATCTCGAGGGGCAACGGGGTAAATTACTCGATCGCCGCAAACGCGATCGGCTTGGTGGTGGGGGCCTTGCTGCCGCCGGCGGGTTCGACGCTCACGGCCACCGCGGCGAGCGCGCGCGCGTCCATCGGGACCGCGACGATCGCAACGCCCTGCGCGTCGGGCATGAACGTGAGCGAGGGCGCGACCGTCTTCGCGCCGCGCGCAAGCGTCCACGCTTGGTAGACCATGCCTTTGGGCGGCTGGGTCATATCGTGCATGGCGATGTAGACGCGGCCGTCGCGAACGATCACGTCGCCGTCGTGCACGGCGATGCGGCGCGCCTGCGCGCTGGCGGTGTCGGCCAGCATCGTTTGCATCGCCGCGGCATCTTGCCGTGCCTGGCTCAAACGGCTCGCGAGCCAGAAGTTCGACGCCGTCGCAATCAAGGCGATGGCAAGGCAGGCTGCGGCTGTAAAATAGGCGGGCCACGTTGCCGCATGGGAACGCATCGAAGGAGCGTCGACGCGACGGTCTCCGTCGAGCGTCGCGCGGACGTCGCGCATGATGCGCCCCTTGAGAAACGCGCTTACTTGCGGCCCATTCTCTCCGGTTTGACAGGCTTGCGCTCCCATCGCCAGGGCCGTCGTCGCCTCGGAAAGAGCCGCGTACTCCGCGGCACATTGGGGACATAGGCGCAGATGTTCGCGCACGCGCGCCGCATCTGTAGCTCGAAGCGATCCCAGCGCGTAGGCCGCAACGTCGTCGAGGAATGCGTCGTGCGTCATACCGTCACCGACTCCGACAGCGCGGCGCGCAAGCGTCCTAGACCGGATCGGATTCGCGTCTTAATCGTTCCCAGCGGAACGCCGCTGCGTCGCGCCATCTCCTCGTGCGTCAGGCCGCCGAAAAAACCCATCTCGATCGGATCGCGTTGCTCGGGAGGCAGCTCTGCCAGCGCCCTTCGCACGCGTATGGCGTCGAGGTTGGCAAACGCGGTGGCTTCCATCGGCTCGTCCTCGGGCAACGTTTCGGGCAACTCGGCCGTGGCGTGAGCCGAAACGCTGCGCAGCACGTCCAGCGCGCGGTTGCGGGAGACGCGCGCGATCCATCCCGCGAAGTTGCCTTCGCGAAACCGCTCCGGAGCCGTCCAAATCTTCAAAAAAACCGCCTGTGTTACGTCCTCTGCCGCACCAACGTCACCGAGCATTCGCAGGGCGATGCCATAGACCAGTCGACCGTACGCATCGTAGAGTTGTTCGAACGCCTTGGTGTCCCGGGCGACGACCCGAGCCATCAGGAGGCTTGCGTCTTCCACGCCGCATCGATTCGCCTCATCTAGGGGTCCCGCCCTCGCTCGACGTAACGTTTGCCCTCGGCCGACGGATGTATGGGTCGAGGCGTAGAACGCCCGCGAGACGATGGACTCTCTGGAGGCGCTGCGGGCCAAGATTCCGCAGTTTCCCGGCTACGGCGACCAGCCCGCTCGGCAACTGGCCGATGGACTGATCCGTTCGTACGTCGGCGAGGCGCTGGCGACGCTGGAACAGCGGCACCCCGAGTATTTTGCCGCCGCCGGCCAGCAATACCAAACGCTGGTATTGCGGACGGGCTTCGTCAATCAGGTCGCGTTTCGTCCCTTTGAATACGCGGTCGTCGACGATCGGTTCGCGCGAGCGCTTGCCGACGAGGACCTCGCCGCGATCGGCGCGGCGGATCGCGCGGAAACGGTCGAGGAGGCAGCGCTGGACGCCTACCTCGACGAAATCCGCGCCACGCTCGATCGCCGAGACAAGACGATGTCGGAGGCCCAAACGCTCGAAGCCCTCTGAGCGGGAACCGCTTCGCGAGGCGGATAAGGGCGTCGCATGCTCCCTCGATCTTTCGTTGTTGCCGCTTGCGTCGCGCTGTGCGCGGGACGTGCCGATGCGGCCGCGACCGATTCGCTGCACCTCTTGCCGCGTCCGCAAAGCATCGTAGGGGTTTCCTGCCGCGCGCCGTTCGCTTTCGATCGCGCCTTGCGCGTCGCGCGCACGAGCGATCCCGCGGCCGTTGCGGAACTCGTCGAGCGTTGGCGCGGTTTGGGAATACGCCCCCCGCAAACCGCAACGGTGCCCGACATCACCTTCGCTCGCGATGCCTCGATCGCACCGCAGGGCTATCGCCTGGACGTCCGCGGCGCGAACGTGACGATCGCGTCGGCCGACGCCGACGGCGCCTTCTACGCCATGATGACCTTGGCGCAACTGCCGCAGCGCCGAGGTTCGGGCTGGGAGCTGCCGTGCGTTCGCATCGCCGACGCTCCCGCGCTGCGCTGGCGGATCCTCTCCGACGACGTGTCGCGCGGGCCGTTGCCGAACATGCGCTATTTTAAGGAACGCATCCGCACGATCGCGGCATTCAAGATGAACGGCTACTCGCCGTACATGGAGCACGTTTTTCTGAGTCCGACCGATCCGCTGCCAGCTCCGCTCGACGGCATCACGCCCGCCCAGCTGCGCGAGCTCGCGCTCTACGCCAAGCGCTTCCACGTGTCGTTTATCCCCGAGCAGCAGTCGTTCGCGCACATGCACAACACGCTCAAGATCGAAGAGTACGCCGACGCTGCGGAACTGCCGCACGGTTTCCTGCTCTCCCCCAACGTCCCGTTGTCGATGCAATACTTAACGCGCTTGGTGCGCGAGGAGCTTGCGGCCGTGCCGCATCCGGCGTTCTTTCATATCGGTTCGGACGAGACGGCGACCCTGGGCAGCGGGAAGACGACCGCCTACGTTGCCGAGCACGGCAAATCGCAGGTCTACGCCGCGCACGTCACCGCGATGAATCGCCTGATCGCGCCCTCGGGAGCCCGCGTGATGCTGTGGGACGACGGAATCGAGAACGATCCGGCGATCATGACGATGATTCCCAAGAGCGCCGTGATCGTCAACTGGCATTATGGCGCCGAGAAGAGTTTCCAGCGGTACATCGATTTGATCGCCAACGGTGGATTCCAACAGATGGTCGCGCCCGGCGCCAACAATTGGAGCGAAGTCTACCCCGATCTCCACGCTGCGATCGCCAACGAAAACGTCTTTATCACGCAAGGCAAAGCGGCGCACGTGCTCGGGCTCTTTGAGACCGTCTGGAACGACGACGGGGAAACGCTCTTCGAAGCCACGTGGTATCCGGTAATCTATGCGGCGTCGGCGGCGTGGGAACGCGGCGCGGTCGATCCGGCCCGTTTCCAAGCCGACTTTCCGCACGCATTTTTCGGCAGCGACGATCCCCAGTACGGCAGCGATATCGCGCGTCTGGGCGACGCGCTCGCCCGTCTGCAGGTGCCGCGAGGTCACGACCTGAGCGACTATCTGCTGTGGGCCGATCCGCTCGACGCCTCGATCGACGCGCGGATGGCGACCACCGATCTACGTGCGGTTCGTTTGGAGAGCGAGGCGGTGGAACGCCATCTGCTCGCGTCGCACCCGCCGCTGCACGCCAATGCGGCGGCCGTGATGTTTCTGGCGGCGCGTAAATACGATCTGATCGGGCGCAAGTTTCAAGCGGGCCAGGAGATACGCGATTATTACGCCGATGCGATCGCGCACGCCGGCCAAAAGGCGTCGCCCACCATACGTGACTTGTTTTGGGATAAGTATTGGTTTTGGGAGTTGCGCGACGACTACGAAGAGCTCGCGCCGCTCTACGCTCGCGCCTGGCACTACGAAGACCGCGACTCGCACTTGCAGAGCAATCTCGAACGTTATCACCTGATGAGCCAGCAGATGATCGTGGACGCCGATACGATCGACCGCGCGATCTACGAAAACTACGTCCCGGACAAAACGCTGCCGCCGTTCGACCAGTTGTTCCCGAAGTGATGCCCGGCGCCGCGATCCTGGCGGTATTCCTCATCTTTGCCGCCTTGATGTACCGGCGCGTCGTTCCCGCATTGCTGGCCGTCCCGTTGATGGCCGTCGCGATGGGCCTGGTCGCGGGCGTGCCTCCGCACGCCGTCGGTCTGACGATCGTGAGCGGCGCGAGTTCGCTTGCCAAGGTCTACGTCACCGTGATCTTCGGCGCGCTCTTGGGGCGCGTCACGCTAGACACCGGGATCGCACGCGCGTTGGTGAACCTCGCGGCCGAATACGGCGGCGAACGGCCGCTGGCGTTGGCGCTGATCCTATGCGCGGTGGTCGCGGTGCTCTTCGGATCGCTCTCGGGATTGGGTGCGATCATCATGATCGGCTCGATCGTTCTGCCGATCATGATGACGACCGGCGTCCCCCGCAAGATCGCGGCCACGCTTTTCCTGATGGCGTTCGCGCTGGGCTACATTTTCAACCCGGTCGCCTGGACGTTCTACACGACGCTGTTCGGCATCACGCAGCAGCAACTGCTCGGATACGCCGTCGTGCTCGGCATCGTCGACGCGCTCGCGCTGGCGATCTACGCGGTCGTCTCGATGCGGCGCGAGCGCGACTACGCCGCTTGGGCCGTCAAAGCGCAAGCCGTCGAACGCTCGGGGGTCGGATGGTGGGCGTTGATCGCGCCGATTTTGCCGATCGTGCTGTACTTCGTGCTGAAACTCGACCCGATACTGGCATTCGCGCTCAGCGCGATCTACGCGGCGTTGGCGACCAAACCGCGCGAGGTCGTAAAGATCCTCGTCGCTTCGTCGATCCGCGGCGTCGAGGACGTCGCGCCCGCGATCCTGCTGTTCGTGGGGATCGGAATGCTGTTTGCGATGACGACGCAGCCGCAGTTCGTCGCCGCCTTGCGTCCGCTGGTCGATGGCGGGTGGCTGCGCAATCCGATCGCCTTTATCGCGATCTTCGGGCTCTTGAGCCCGCTGGCGCTCTATCGCGGCCCGCTCAACCCGTTCGGCGTCGGCATCGCCATCTTCACCGTGCTGTTAGCGACGCACGCGCTGCCGCCGATCGTGCTGGTGGCCGCCGTGATGGCGGTCGTTCAGGTGCAAAACGTCTGCGATCCCACCAATACCGCCAACGTATGGGTCGCGAACTTCACCGGAACGCCGATCGCCGAAATCACCAAACGCACGCTGCCGTATCAGGTCGCCGTGGCGACCCTCGCGTGCGTCGTCGCGGTGTTGGGCGCCCGAGCCCTGCTCGGCTCCCAGCCGTTTGCCTCGATCGTGCAACCCGCGTACGCCGCCGCGCCGTCGGATGCCGGCATGTTTGCCAAGCCCGAATCGGCGATGCGCGTTTGGGTCGACGACGACGGCAGCGCGTTTGCCCGAGCCGGAGCCGATGCGGTCGCGACCGCGATCGACGGACACGATGGCCTGCACGCGTCGCGCGCGCACGACGATCCCAACGCGTCGGACTGCGCGCACAAGTCGTACGCCGCCTATCTCGACGTGCGCTCCACAACGTTTGCGCTGATCGAAGGCACCGATCTGGATATCGGCCTCGTGCTCGAGGACTGCGGCGGTTGGGGCGTGGGCGAATGGCACGATCACAACGTTTTCGGCGCCGGCCCCACCTCGAGCGACGCGCGCGCGCTTGCGCTGGCCGGCCTGGATCGCCTTCGGGTATGGTCCGCGGCGCATCCGGCGCGCGCCGAACATCTCTACGCGGACGGGCTGGCGTACCAGGCCGGAGACCCGCCGACGTTTTACTACACGTTGTTCAAGACGATCGACGGCCAAATGCGGGCGTTCGTTCGGGCCGGCGGTCCGGCCTACGATGCCGGCATGCGGACCGGCGATATCGTCGACAAACTCGACGGTCAGTTTTGGTGGACGTACGGAACCTATCAGACGCAGGCCCGCGCGTTCGACGGCAAGCCGCACTCGTTCGAGATCGAACGCGGCGGCAACACCCTCGAGGTGCAGCTGGGCGCCCCATTCTTGAGCACGTAACACGTAATTAGAAAGAGCACATGATCGATCCGCTTCTCACTGCGTACTGCGACGCTCGGGCCGACGAGCACCTCGAGGAACTTAAATCCTGGATCGCTATTGCGTCGATCTCGGCCGATCCCGCGCATCGCGACGACGTCGCGCGCTGCTGCCGACGGTTGGTCGAGCGTATGGCCCAGATCGGCTTGGCGTCGGAAGTTTTGGAGACCGACGGCAATCCGTTGGCGTACGGTCAGTGGTGCGGCGCGCCGGGTAAACCGACCGTCCTGATCTACGGCCACTACGACGTGCAGCCGGTCGACCCGATCGAACTCTGGCGCACGCCGCCGTTTGAAGGCACCGTGCGCGACGGCAAGATCTTCGGGCGCGGCGCGGTCGACGATAAGGGCCAAGTGCTCATGCATCTGGCTGCCATCGAGGCGCACATGCGGACGCGCGGCAAGCTGCCGCTGAACGTCAAGGTCGTCATCGAGGGCGAGGAAGAGATCGGTTCGCCCAACTTTGAATCGGCGCTGGCACGCTACGCGGATCGTTTCAAGGCCGACGTCGCGGTCATCTCGGATACGGCGGTATTTTCAGAAGACGTTCCGTCCCTGACGACCTCGATTCGCGGTCTGGTCCATTGGGAAGTGAGCGTTATCGGTCCGACCGACGACCTGCACTCCGGCTATTTCGGCGGCATCGTCTGCAATCCAATCGAAGCGCTCGCGCAGATCGTCGCGTCGCTCAAAGATGCGGACGGACGCGTGACGATCCCGGGCTTTTACGATGGCGTTTCGGAGCTCGGGGACGAGGCGATGGCCGAACTGCGTTCGCTGCCGTTCGATGAAGCATCGCAAGCGCGAGCGCTCGGCCTGCAGACGCTCGCGGGCGAACGCGGGCGCCTGCCTTTGGAGCGGATGTGGTTTCGTCCGACGCTGGAATGCAACGGCATATGGGGCGGCTATCAGGGCCCCGGCAGCAAGACGATCATCCCGAGTTGGGCTAAAGCCAAGATCTCGGCACGTTTGGTCGGCGAGCAAGATCCCGCGCACGTCAAGCACATCTTCGCCGACTACGTGAAACGCGTCGTGCCCGCGGGCGTGCGCGTCGAGGTCGAAGCGCACGGCGACACCCGCGGCGTCGTCACGTCGCGCAACCATCCGGCGGTCGCCGCCGCCGCGCGCGCGATGCAGGCCGGCTTCGGCAAGGCCCCGGTCTTCATCGGCACCGGCGGAACGATCGGGCCCGTCGCATCGTTCGACCGCATCCTCAAGCTCCCGCAAGTCCTCGTCGGCGTCGGCCTTCCCGACGATCACATCCACTCCCCCAACGAAAAGTTCGACCTCAACCAATTCTTCGGCGGAATAAAAACCATGGCCCAACTCTACGACGAGTTAGCGACGCTGTAGTGGCATGACACCCGTGCGTAAACTGCGGTTGGGGATCGATGTGGGGGGCACGTTTACGGACGTGGTGGCGATCGATGCGGCGACGCGGGAGTTGGTGGCGCGCGTGAAGACGCCGACGACGCACAAGGCGGCGCAAGGCGTGGCGGCGGGAATCGTGGCGGGCATCGGTGAGCTGCTGGCGAGATCGACGGTCGCCGCAAGCGACGTCGCGTTTATCGCCCATTCCACCACGCAGGCCACCAACGCGCTGCTCGAGGGCGACGTTGCGGACGTTGGCATCGTCGGGCTGCTCGACGCGGCGCCGTGGTTGGCGCGCGGGCAGATGCGCGTCGCGCCATTTTCCTTGGCGGCGGGAACGTCGTTCGCGCCGCAGACCGTCTACGCGCGCGTCGGCGATCGCGCTAACGTTCGCGCCGCGGTCGACGCGTTGCAAGCGGCGGGCGTGCGCGTGGTAGCCGCGACGCGCGCGTTCGGGGTCGATCGCCCGCAAGCCGAGAGCGAGGTAGTCGACTACGCGCAGGAGCGCGGCCTATTCGCGACCAGCGGGCACGACGTCTCGGCAACCTACGGCTTGCGGGCGCGCACGCGAACGGCGGCGCTCAACGCCGCCATCCTACCGACGATGGTGCGAACCGCGCGCATGACCGCCAAAGCCGTGGCCGATGCGGCGATCTCCGCGCCGCTGATGATCATGCGGTCGGACGGCGGCGTGATGGACGTACGCGAGGTGGAGCGCCGCCCGATCCTCACGATGCTGTCGGGACCGGCCGCGGGCGTCGCGGGCGCGCTGCTCTACGAGAACGTCACCGACGGCATCTTCATCGAGGTCGGCGGCACGTCGAGCGATTGCTCGGCGATCGTTGCCGGGATGCCCCAGATGCGCCCGGCTCGCGTCGGCGGCTTTCGAACGATGCTGCGAACCATCGACGTGCGCACCCTGCCGATCGCCGGCGGTTCGATGATTCGCGTCGCCGGCAACCGCATCGTCGACGTCGGCCCGAGGTCGGCGCACATCGCGGGTTGTGCGTACGCATCGTTCGTCGAGCCGGCGCTGCTCGAGGGCGCGCGTGTCGAGTTCATCGCGCCCGAACCGCGCGACCCTCACGACTACGCGGTGCTCGTCGCGCGCGACGGCACGCGCGTCGCGCTGACGCCGACCTGCGCGAGCAACCTGTTAGGATACGTTCCTGAGGGCGCGTTCTCGCGCGGCAACCGCGAATCGGTCTCGCGCGCGTTCTCGATTCTCGGCGCGCACCTTGGGGTTGCGGCCGAGGCGCTGGCGACCCAACTGCTCGACCTTGCCTCGGACAAAGTGCGCGCGTGCATCGACGCGCTCGTGGTCGACTACGGCTTAGAGCGCGCTATGCTGGTCGTCGTCGGCGGAGGCGGCGGCGCGGCCGCGCTGGTGCCGTACGCCGCAAAGCGTTCCGGATTATCGTTTCGCATCGCCCGCGACGCCGAGGTGATCTCGCCGATCGGCGTGGCGCTGGCGCTGGTGCGCGACGTGGTCGAGCGCACCGTCGTCAACCCGTCCGCCGACGACATCGCCAGCATTCGGCGCGAGGCCGCCGATCGCGTCATCGCCGCCGGCGCGGCACCCGAGCGCGTCGAAGTCTCCATCGAAATCGATACCCAACGCAATCGCGTCCGCGCGATCGCTTCGGGTACGACCGCGCTGGTCGAAGCCGCCGCGCACGGCGTTCGCCCGGAATCCGAATCTCGTGCCGCCGCGGCGCGTTCGCTGGGCGCTTCCGTCGATGGCGTCGAGCGCGTCTGCGACACCGGCGCGCTGGCGGTCTACCGCAGCGGGCGCGACGTCCGCGTCGTCGACGATCGCGGCGTCGTGCGACTGGGCTTGCGCGACGCGACGGTGACGCAGACGGTCGCCGGCCGCAGCGACGCCGATCTGCAGGCGGCGATCGAGGCGGCGACGGCGTTTGGCGACGTCGGGCGCGCGATGCCGGATATTTATCTCTTGCACGGCGCGCGCATGGCGGATTTCAGCGGCCTTGCATCGGCCGAACAGGCGTTGGCATTGGCGCGCGAAGAACTCCAAGGCCGCGCCCCGTCCGCACCGCTGGTGCTCCTGACGGTTTCAAAGCCCGCGTAACCTCGAACGCTCGCTCTAATAGGAGGCCATATGGCGACGATTACGATCGAGAACGGCACGCTGTCCGTTCTGTTCTCCCCGGCCGACAAGTTTTGGTCGATCCACGGATCGTTCCACATTCCGCTCGAACACGTCACGGGCGCTCGAGCGGTTACCGAAAACGGCTGGCATTATTTTTGGAAGATCGCCGGCACGAGTTTGCCCGGCGTCAAGGTCGCCGGCACGTTCCTCACGGGGGACGGCATGGCGTTCTGCGATTTCGGCACCGGCGCGAATTGCATTGACATCGAGATACGACATGAGTTCTACAAGAAGCTCGTCGTCGAACTCGATGTCGGCCAGGATCCCAGCGCCGTCGTCGCTGAAATCCTGGCCGCCATCGTGCGCTAGTTGATCGGCGGTTGGGTTACGGCTAGCGCGGCAAGCTCGTCACGCGCGACCGTGCTCATGCGTCGCCCGTAAGCGAAGTAGAGAATCAAGCCGACGATCAGCCACACCACAAAGCCGAGCCAGGGCAGCGGAATCCCCCAAACCGCTGGACTGCCGAAGCGCAGCGAGTAGATCAGCCCCAGCGCCGTGATTGCGGAAAGGATCGGGATGGCGTAGGGCCCAAGCGGAACCGCGAATCCGCTGATTAGATGGGGATTTTTCTTGCGGAGAATCGGCACCGCTATCGATACCAGAACGAACGCCGCCAAGGTCCCCATGTTCGTAAGCGACGCAAGCGTGTCGATTGGCGTAAAAGCCGCCAAGATCGCGATAAATATGCCGAAGAAGACCGTCGAAAAGACCGGCGTCCGCCAGGTCTTGTGGACTCGTGCAAATGGTTTTGGCATAAGACCGTCGCGAGCCATCGCGAAGATTATCCGGCTTTGGCCAAACATCATCACCAACAGAACCGTGGTTAAGCCGGCGAGCGCTCCTAGCGATATGATCAGTCCGGCCCACGGTAGGCCGTTCTGAATCACCGCGTAGGCCACCGGATTAGCGACGTTGAGTGAGTTGAACGGTACCATCGCATTGAGAATGGCGACCACGATAATGTACAGGACGGTGCAGATCGCCAAGCTCATCAGGATGCCGAAGGGCAGGTCGCGCTTGGGATCCTTGCACTCCTCGGCGCTGGTAGAAACCGCGTCGAAGCCGATGTACGCGAAAAAGATAAACGACGCCCCGCCGAACACACCCGCCCAGCCGAACGGCATGAAACCGCCCAGCCCGGTGCCTGGCCCCGCCGGCAGATGATAGTTGATCGCGTGCATGTGATCCAGGCCGATCACGATGAAGAACAGGACGACGCAGATCTTAATCGCAACGATCACATTGTTGACCGCGCCGGATTCTCGCGTCCCCTTTGCTAGCAGGGCGGTCATCACCAAGATCGCCGCTGCGGCCGGTAGATTCATGATGCCGGGAGTCGGATCCCAGTGGTTGTGCATCCACGTCTGCGGGATAGAGTAGCCGAACGCCGTTTGAATCACGCTGTGAAAGTACCCGGACCATCCAACGCTAACGGTTGCGGCTCCGAGCGCGTATTCAAGGATCAAATCCCACCCGATGACCCAGGCGAGAAATTCGCCGACCGTCGCGTAGGCGTACGTATATGCGCTGCCCGAGATCGGAACTTTGCTGGCCACTTCTGCATAGCAGAGCGCGGCGAACGCGCTGACGACGCCGGCCACAACGAACGAGAGGATGAGGGCCGGGCCGGCACGGGTAGCCGAAGCCACGCCCGTGAGGACGAAGATGCCCGTGCCGATGATGGCGCCGATCCCCATGGCCGTCAGGGACCACTTGTTCAGGGTGCGCTTGAGCCCGTGCTGTACGTCGCCCGCTTCGGCCAAGATGGAATCGAGCGGCTTGATACGCTGCATGATCATGGGCGGGAAATACACCCTCGACGAGCGGCTCCCTGGTTCTTCGGCGCCAAAAGTCGCAATTAGTGAACGAACGGGACCGCGATCGGGTAGTTGTAGGGCCGCCCGTTCGAGGCCGCAATCGCTCCGAGGATGCAGCAGGCGACGTAGAAGACCCCTGCGGCTAGCCCGGCCAGCAAGGTGATCGCCAGCGTGGTTAGGAGGGCCACCGGCGGCGTGGTGACGTTCCCCAATGTGAACATCGAAATCCAGCAGTAGAACAAGACCGGAAAGAACGCAAACGAGAAGATCGCGAAGGTCAGTTGGAAGTTGAGTGCCGCCCGCGCGTGGGAGAGCGCGAACGCGGACTCGTTGTTGCGGACTTTCAGATAGACGGCCAGCACGGCGATGATGTTGACAAACGGAAAGTTGGTCAGCGCTAGCAACCCGGCCAGGTGTGCGTACATCGCCCAGTCCCGATCGAAGCGCGTCAAGGGCGTCGTCTCCATCGCTTGATGCTTGCTCGCGCCGTGGGATTGCCCTGCCGCTTGCCGAAGGCCAAACACGATGCAAGAGTTCGACGTCCTGGTGGTCGGGGGCGGCAACGCGGGCTGCGCCGCCGCGCTGGCGGCCGCTCGCCACGGCGCGCGCACGATGCTGGTCGAGCGCTATGGTTTCTTAGGAGGCACGGCGACCGCGTCGATGGTCGGCCCGTGGATGACGTTTCATTCCGGGGAGCGCCGGATCGTCGGCGGCATCGCCCAAGAGATCGTCGAGCGTCTGATGCGCCGCGGCGGGTCGCCCGGCCACCTTCACGATTCCTCGGACTACGTGCCGACGATCACGCCCTTCGATCCCGAGCTGCACAAAGCGCTGCTCTTTGAAATGATGGAAGAGGCCGGCGTTCGTCTGCTGCTGCATTCGTGGGTCCTCGATGCGATCTGCGACGGCGACGACGTGGTCGGAGCGCGCTTTGCCACGGTCGGCGGAATACGCGAATACGGCGGCCGCACCGTGATCGACTCCACGGCCGACGCCTACGTGGCGTTCTCCGCGGGCGTTCCCACCCAACAAGGCGACGAGCGCGGACGCGTGCAGCCGGCCAGTTTGATGTTTCGTCTCAGCCACGTCGACTTGACCAAGCTGGCCGCCTACGTGCGCATGCATCCCGATCAGCTGCGCAGTTCGCTGGCGACCAGCGAACGTACGGCGCCCGCGCTCACGGCCGTCGCCGGGCTCTACGAGTTATGGCAGCAGGCGCAAGCCGACGGCGCGGTCCACATCCCGCGCGAACTCGTGTCGTTCTTTGCCTCGCCCTATCCCGACGAGGTGACCGTCAACATGACGCGCGTCACGGATATCGATCCGCTGGATCCCGACGATCTCACGCGCGCCGAGGTGCAGTCGCGTAAACAGGTGACCGAACTGCTGGCGTTCTTTCGCGAACGCGTGCCGGGATTCGAGAACTCGCGCATCGCGGCCACCGCGACGCAGGTCGGCATTCGTGAATCGCGCCGCATCGTCGGGCGTTACACGCTCACGCGCGACGACGTTCTGCAAGGGCGCACGTTCGACGACGCGATCGCGCGCAGCGCCTATCCGATCGACATTCACCATCCGTCGGGCAGCGGCACGACGACCCATCGTCTGGAAGCGGGCGCGTTTTACGAGATCCCCTATCGCTGTCTGGTTCCGATCAATCGCGAACGTATGCTCGTCGCCGGGCGATGCATCTCGACCACGCACGAAGCGTTGGCGTCGACGCGCCTGACGCCGACGGTCATGACGCTGGGCCAAGCCGCCGGAACCGCCGCGGCGCTGGCCACGCGCGACGGCGTTGCCGTCGGCGACGTCGACACGCAGGCGTTGCGCGAGCGGCTGAGCGACGACGGGGTTGACCTTCGGTGATGCAGCGGCTGCTCGAGCGCGCGCGAGCGTATGGCGTCGGCGTGGAGTTCGCGGATTTGGGCGACTGGGGAGACGACGCGCTGTGCTCGGAGTACGATCCGTACGGCCCGACGATCCGCATCGACGCGCGGATCGCCGACGCGCTGGCGCCCGACGAGCGAGAGCGCTTCGTCGCGCGAGCGATCGGACACGAACTCTATCACCACCGCGAACGGATCGGCGAGGTCCGGCGGCACGCGTCGCGCGACGCGCGCGAGCGAGAGGCCGACGCGTACGCCCTGGCGAGCCTGGATGCGTCGCCGGCGTGAAACTCTTCGCGGGAATCGACGGCGGCCAAACGGCCACGACCGCGCTGATCGGCGACGAACGCGGCAACGTGCTCGGACGCGGCGCGGCCGGTCCGGCCGACGAGGTCGGGCAAGATGCGCGTTCGACCCGTTTGCGCGACGCGCTTCACGGAGCGCTGAGCGCCGCGCTCGCCGACGCATCGTTGCCGGCCGACGCGCGGTTCGAAAAGATCGTCGCCGGCATCAGCGGCTACGACGGGCGCGTGCGCGGCGTCGCGCCGGCGCTCGACGCGCGCTGCATCGACCTGATGCACGACGCGCCGATCGCGCACGCCGGCGCGCTCGACGGCCGTCCCGGCATCGTCGTCATCGCGGGGACCGGATCGGTAGTCTACGGACGCGCGGACGGCGGCGCGTCGGTGACCGTCGGCGGATGGGGCTATCTGTTCGGCGACGAGGGCAGCGCGTTCTGGATCGCGCGGTGCCTGATCGAGGCGGCGATGTCGGCCGACGATCGCGCGGCGGGCGGGAGCGAAGGATCGCTGGAGGCGGGGCTGCTGGAGTTTTTCGCGATGCCGTCGCTGCGCGCGCTGGCGGGCGCCTTCTACG
>DATCDS010000127.1:0-9735 GCA_036510515.1 Vulcanimicrobiaceae bacterium | reverse complement strand
CGTCGCGACGTTCTTCGTCCTCGGGTATGCGTTTCTGGGCGGCGACCTCCCGCAGTTCGCCCCCGCAGGCCGCAGCGACGATCGACCCGCGCGGGCAACCGCGTCCGCGAGCCGCACGTGGTTCGACCCGCGAGAAGGGCTCGACGCGTTTCGCGCGCCGTTGGATTACGTCGTGGCCGGGGCGCTAGGAGTGGCGTCGTTCGTGCTGTCGTTCGCGAACTATTGGCTTCCCAACGAAAAGATCTTCGACGAGATCTACTTCGCGCGCGCCGGCGAGGAGTATCTCAAACACCTCAGCATCTACGAAACGACCCATCCGCCGCTGACCAAGATCATCATTGCGGGGTCGATGCTGCTGTTCGGCGGGTTGCACGGTTTGGGCGATACGCCGTGGGGCTGGCGCTTCATCGACGTCCTGTGCGGGGCGATCGTGGTGGTCTTACTCTATGCCTTCGCGCGCAGGATCACCGGTTCGACGGTCTTTGCGGCAATCGCCGCGGGCTTCTTGATGCTCGACGGCATGCACTTCGTGCAGTCGCGTATCGCCACGCCCGAAGGTATCGTCGTCGTGTTCTCGCTGGGCGCGGTCTACGCGTTCTATCGCTTTTGGATCGCGTCGCAGGTCAACGTGCGACGTCGCGAGGGCGAGACCGATGCGGTCGCCGCCGTGGCCTCGGCCTGCGGGGCGCTCGTCCTCGGACTCTTCCTGAGCATGCTGGTCGACCGTTGGACCTTTCATCAATCGCTCGCTTCGGCCGTCGTGATCGGCTTGTACTTGGCCCTGTTGTTCTATCTGCTGATGCGTTTGGTCGTTCTTCCCAGGATGCTGGGACCCAAGGCGACGGAGGCCAGTTTCCCCGACGGCTCGTACGCCATTGAGGGCGTCGACGGTTCGCTCGCCGTGTACGCCGCCGATGGCGGCGAGTTGGATTCGTCCTCGAAGAACGTGCGGCGCGGACCGCACTCGCAACCCAAAAACAATGGGTTGGTCTACGACGACGGTGAATTGAAGATCGCCTACGCGCGCGATGCGACCGTCACATACGCGTCCCCGGCCGGCGACGCGGTCTACGCCGACGGGACCATCAGCGCCGGCGGCAACGCGCAGCGCGGTGCGGCTACGACCTTCTGGCTGCTGGCATTCACGGTGGCGCTGGGGTGTCTAGTGGCCAGCAAGTGGTATGGCGTCATGGGCTTCGGCGTCAGCTTCGTGGTGCTAATCTTCGTTTGGCTGCAGCGTTTTCGTCTGGCCAAGCTTCCGCTGGGGGGCAATCTGGTGCTCGTTGCGGTCGGGTTGGCTTCGATCGCGGGTTTTGTTGTAACGAACGAGATCAAGATCGAGGCGGCGATGGCGCTGTGCCTCCTGGCCGTGCTTGCGGTTCTGTGGCTGCAGTACTTCGGTGCGGGTCGGCCGGCCCTGTGGGGGAATCCGCGCGGATTTCGGATCGACGTTGCGTTGTGCTCGGTGGTCTTCGTGGCCGCGACCGTCTATACGCTGGCGTACGTTCCACAGTTTGCCCGGCAGATCGAGATCAAGAACGCTACGGACTTCATCTATCGCCAGTACACGATGTTCGAGTATCACGACAAGCTGGTGGCGACGCACCCCTATCAATCGGATTGGTGGAACTGGCCGCTGGACGGTCGTCCCATCGCGTACTACTATCACGACGGCCGCGCCGACAAGCACGACGACAACGCGGGCCCGGTTAGCGAGATCCTCTCGCTGCCCAATCCGGTCATCATGTGGTTTGGCGTGTTGAGCGTTCCGTTCGTCGGGGTCTTGGCGTGGCTGCGGCGCAATAAGGGTTACGCGTTGATCGTGCTGACCTACCTCCTGCAGTGGCTGCCCTGGATGAAATCCCCGCGCATCACGTTCGCCTATCACTTTTACGTCGATATCCCCCTGATCTGTTTGTGCAATGCGATCGCTCTGCAATGGATATGGAATCGCTGGAAGGACGCGCCGGGCCCGTCGCGCGCGGTTGCGGGCGCGGGCATCGCGATCTACGTGCTCGCAGTAGCCGCGGCGTTTGCCTGGTTCTACCCGGTGCTGGCGGGGGTCGGCGTTCCATGGAACGTCTGGGACGCGCGCATGTGGCACCAGTTGCTAGGGAACCATTGGGTCTGACGGAAACTACATTCGCCTATGTCCGGTCACTCCAAATGGCATAACATCAAGCTCAAGAAGGGCAAGGTCGACGCGCAACGCGGGGCCCTGTTTACGAAATTGAGCAAAGAGATCATCCTGGCAGCCAAGTCGGGGTCTCCCGATCCCGAGGCCAACTATCGGCTCAAGATGGCCGTCGAGAAGGCGCGCGAGAACAACGTGCCCCAAGACAACATCAAGCGCGCGATCGCGCGCGCTTCGGGTCAAGGTGAAAAAGAGATCGAGGAACTGCGCTACGAGGGTTACGGTCCGCACGGGATGGCCGTGATCGTGGACGCGGCGACCGATAATCGCAATCGTACCGCCGGCGAGTTTCGCTTCCTGTTTTCCAAGAACGGCGGAACGATGGGTCAATCGGGAAGCGTCGGTTGGATGTTCGACGCGGTCGGCGTCATCGAGTGCGATCCGCAAGGCAAGAGCGAAGATGCGTTCACCGAAGACGTACTGGTCGACGGCGTGGTCGATTTGGACTACGGCGACCCGCTGACCCTTCTCTATACCGAACCGACCTCGCTCTCGACGGTTCGCGACGCGCTGCGCGCCAAGCACGTCAAGATGTTGGACGTCTATCTGGGCGAGCGGGCCAAGACCAAGGCCGACGTGTCCGGGCCAGCGCTGGCCGATGCGCTGGAATTCCTGGACGCGCTCGACGAGCACGAGGACGTGCGCCGCGTGTTTTCCAACCTCGACGTCGACGAAGCCGCGCTCGAACTGCTGGCGTGACACACGACTGGCGCGAGCGCGTGCGCGCATACTTGCCGCAGGATTGGATCTTTTCCATCGTGCTGGCGGTCTTCGTTGGCTTGGTCGTGTGGTTCGGCCACACGATCTTTGATTTCTTATTGCCCCCGGCCAACACCGTCAGCGTCCCCTCGTTCGTCGGCCAAACGATGGCCGATGCGAAGGCGGAGATCTCGCGACTGCATCTGACGCAGAGCGTGATCGCGCGGACGACCAGCGACCGCTATCCCAAGGACGTCGTGCTCAACCAACAGCCCGATGCCGGCGCGCAAGTGCGGCAAGGGCGCCAGATTTCGTTCGTGGTCAGCAACGGCGTGGTCGCGCGCTTGATGCCCGATCTGCGCTACCAATCGATGCGCGAGGTCGGCCTGGATCTCTCTCGCGCGCACCTGGCGCAGGGAACCATCACGTATGCCAAAAGCGACATCGTGCCGCAAGGACACGTGATCGATCAAGATCCGTCGCCCCTGGCCAACGTGACCGAAGGCGACACCGTCAAACTCGTCGTGAGCAAAGGCGGCGCCAAGGGCATGCAGTTGCCCAGCTTTGTGGGCGAGAGTATCGATCAAGCGCGTAACCAGATGGCCAAAAACGGTATCGCGCTGGGGCAGATCGTTTGGACGCCGCTGGGGCGCAACGGGCCCGCGCACGGGCAGGTGGCGCGGCAGCTTCCGGCGGCCGGCACGACGATCGACGCGTACCAACCCGTCTCGCTGCAGGTCAGCGCGGGGCCGTACGAGTCGGGCTACTTGCTGCATCAGGTCCACGTGCTGGTCTCGGTTCCGATCCCCGAGGGCGCGACGACGGCCACCCAGCTGCGCCTCAAACTCACCGTTACCGATGCCACCGGCCGTTACGATTTGTACGATGCCTTTGCCGCTCCAGGGCAGAAGATGGATTTCACAATTACCGCGCTGGGAACGTCGGTCTTAGATATGTACGTCAACGGCGTGCTGGTCGGGGAATCGCGTCTGGGGAAGGAACCGGCGGCAATCTACGATCAAAAAGCCGCGGCACCCGCGGGAGGAAGTCCATGAGCAAGATCGCTCCATCGTTACTGTCGGCGGATTTTGCGGAAATCGCCGCGCAGATCGACGCCGTCGTCAAAGCCGGTGCGGACTACCTGCATCTGGACGTGATGGACGGACGGTTCGTTCCCAACCTCACGTGGGGTCCCAAGATCGTCGGCGACCTGCGCAAGCTCTCGACGTTGCCGTTCGATTGCCATCTCATGACCCAAGAACCCGAGCGTTACGTGCGTGAGTTTCGTGATGCCGGCGCGGACATCATCACCTTTCATCTTGAGGCCACGCCCCACGCGCAGCGCCTGCTGACCCACATCCGTTGCCTGGGAGCCAAGGCCGGCATCGCGATCTGCCCCCAGACCCCCGTCGCGATGCTCGAGGATGTGATCGACGACTGCGATTTGGTGCTGGTGATGAGCGTCAATCCCGGCTTCGGAGGGCAGTCCTTCATCCCGCGGTCGTTGGAAAAGCTGCGACAGGCGCGCGCGCTGATCGACCGCCGCAATCCAGCGTGCGAACTCGAAGTCGATGGCGGGATCGGGGCGCAGAACCTTCGAGAAGTCGTCGAGGCCGGCGCCGACGTTTTGGTGATGGGTTCGTCGATCTTCGGCAGCGGCGATGCCGGCGCGGCGGTACGCCGCATGCGCTCGCTGTTGTCTTGAGCGCGGGCCGAGCCTTGCGCGAAGACGACCTCGTCGTGGCGATTCGCGCGCTGGTCGACGCCGACGCGCCCGCGCGCGTGCGTGTGGGAATCGGCGACGATGCGGCCGTGTGGCAGCCGTCCAGGTCGCATCGCAGCGCGATTACAACCGACGCGCTGATCGAGGACGTGCATTTCAAGCGCGCGTGGGCGAGCGATCGCGAGATCGGCATTCGCGCGATGGTCGCCAACGTCAGCGACTTGGCGGCGATGGGGGCACGGCCGATCTTGGCGACGGTTGCATTGGGATTCCCGTCGGCGTTCGGCAACGAAAACGTCCTGGAGCTGTATCGCGGTATGCTGGAGGTCGCGCGGCAAGCGCGCCTGTGCATCGTGGGAGGCGACTTGACGCGCGCGCCGGTCGTGACGATCGCGATAACGCTGGTCGGCGAGGTGCGCGACTCCAACCTCAAGCTGCGTCGCGGCGCGCGCGCGGGCGATGCGATCGTCGTGACCGGGCCCTTAGGCGCCGCGCGCGCCGGGCTCGACGTCCTGCGCGAATCGGTAAAGCTGGAGGGCGCGTTGGTGGAAGAAGCGTTGCGCGCCTATCGCACCCCGCAGGCGCGCTTGGCGCAAGGGCGCTGGCTGGGGGCATCGGCCAACGTGCACGCGATGATGGATTGTTCGGACGGGCTCTCGACGGACGTCGCGCGGCTGTGCGCTGCATCGGGAACCGGCGCGCTCATCGACGACGTGCCGATAGCGGCGTGTGCGGCCGCCGCCGCCCGTGCGTTGGGCGTCGACGCTGCCGGCTACGCGTTAGCCGGCGGAGAGGAATACGAATTGATCGCCGCCATCGCGCCGCGCGCGCTAACATACTTGTCGGCACGCTTCCACGCGCGCTTCAACCGCGCGCTCCTACGCGTCGGCGAAATTCGCAAGGACCCGGAGATGCTGGTAAGAATCGGCGATCGCTTGGAAACCTTAGCGCCCGCCGGCTTCGACCACTTCGCATAGCGCGGTATCGCGGCGAGCCCCGTGTCCCGGGTGCGCGTTAGACGGTGCGGGTGACTTTCTTGGAACGCAAGCACGACGTGCAGACCCGCGCGGTACGGTGGGTTCCGCGGTCGTTGATCTTGACGGCCTGTAAATTGGGCAGCCAGCGGCGACGGGTCTTGTTCATCGCATGGCTGACGTTGTTGCCGGCCATCGGTCCCTTGGAGCAAATTTCGCAGCGCTTGGCCATCGAACCGGTTCCTCTGTTAAATCGGTGAAACGTGGGGGCGGTGCCCGCGGGGGCAACCCAGGGATACTATCACGCGCGGGACGCGGCTTGCAAGGATTCAAGGGGGAGTGCCCAAAGACCCGGCCTGGAGTCGCCGGCCGAGCCAAGCACGGAGCATTGGATTTTCAGTGGATGAGTAACCCCAGAATTGCCGTCGACGCCATGGGCGGCGACCGGGCTCCCGAGGAGATCGTCGCGGGAGCTCTTAGCGCGGCCGCGGCCTACGATCTCGACATCATCCTGATCGGCGACCAGGCGCGCATGCGCCCCCTGCTGACCGGTCCCGGCGCCGACCGGGTCCGCCTGATCCACGCTCCCGATGCCGTTCCGATGGACCAACACGCTTCCCAAGCGCTACGCCAGGCCGACCGCACGTCGCTGGGAATCGCGGTCTCGATGGTCAAGGACGGCGAAGCCGACGCGGTCGTTTCGGCCGGCAACAGCGGGGCCTTTCTGGCCATCGCGCTGATCAAGCTTCGAACGATCGAAGGCATCGCACGGCCGGCGATCGCCACGGTCTGGCCGGCACTCAACGGGCCGACGGTCGTGCTCGATGCCGGCGCCAACGTCGACTGTCGCCCCGAATGGCTCGAGCAGTTCGGGATCATGGGCGCCGCCTACGCCAAGGCCGTCTTGCAGATCGAAAACCCGCGCGTCGCCACGCTCTCGGTCGGCGAGGAGCGCAGCAAGGGCAACGCGGTCTCGCTGGAAGCCGGCAAGCTGCTCGACGCGGCACCGGTCAACTTCATCGGCAATATCGAAGGCAAGGATCTCTTTCACAACGCCGCCGACGTGATCGTTGCCGACGGGTTCGTCGGCAACGTGTTGCTCAAGGCGACCGAGGGGATGATCTCCGATCTGGGCAAGGTCATTCGCGAAACGCTCGTGCGCGGTAACCTCATCACCAAACTGGGCGCCGCGCTGATGTCGCCCGCCCTGCGCAAGATGCGCGCGCGTTTCGATTACGAGACCTACGGCGGCGCGCCGCTGCTCGGCCTGCGCGGAAACTGCATCGTTACCCATGGCCGCGCCAGCCGCCGCGCCATCAAGAACGCCATCTTCGCCGCCGGAGAAGAAGTCCGTAACGACGTCGTCGGAAAAATCACAGACCTCATGGCCTCCCACAACGCGCCATCCCAATAGCCATATGTCATGGTGGGCGCAATACCAGTGTCATGGTGGGCGTAGGCGCGAAGCGCCGGAGTCGAACCACGGGCGCCCGACATTGCGTCGCGTAGTTCGACTTCGCTCCCTTCGGTCGCTACGCTCACCATGACACAGGTATTACGTCCACCGTTCCTTGGCGTTTACGTGCACTTGCCGTTTTGTCCGTATATTTGCCCGTATTGCGATTTTGCGAAGTGGCCGCATCGGCGCAGTGCCGCGGACCGGTATCTGCGGGCGCTCGAAGCCGAGATCGACGCGACCGCGCCGCGGGAAGCCGGCACGATCTTTTTTGGTGGGGGCACGCCCAACGCTTACGATGCGAAGACGCTGGCGAACATAACGCAGCGCCTGCGCGGCCGCTTTCCCGCGCCGCGCGATCTCGTGCCGGAGATCAGCGTCGAGGTCAACCCCGAATTGGTGGAAAACGGCGATTTCCAAACGTATCGCTCGGCCGGCGTCACGCGGGTCTCGATCGGGGTGCAATCCTTCGATCCCGTCGAGATCGCGACGTTAGGACGCAGGCACTCGGTCGATCAGGTAGCCGCCGTCGTCGCATCGGCGCGGGCGGCGGGCATCGGATCGATTTCGATCGACTTGATGTTTGCGGTGCCGGGGCAGTCGCCGGGGTCGTGGCGACGTTCGTTGGAACGAGCGATCGCGCTGGGTGTCGACCACGTCTCGACGTACGGCTTGACCGTTGAGGAAGGCACGCCGTATGCCGGGTGGCGCCTGCGCGAACCCGGCGCGTTCTTGGATGCCGATCGAGAAGCAGATCTCTACGATATCGCGATCGCTACGCTGGAAAGCGCCGGTTTCGAACACTACGAGATCTCCAACTTCGCGCGCCCCGGCCACGCTTGCGCGCACAACGCCAACTATTGGGCCAACGGCCAATACGTCGGACTGGGCGTCGGCGCCGCGTCGTTTCTGGATGGCGTGCGGCGCGTCAACACCCGCGATCTGGAGGGCTACCTGGAAGCGGCGATGTCGGGCGCGCCGATCCCCGGCGAGGCCGAGCGGCTGTTGGGGACCAAGCGAGCCGGCGAGGCGGCGATGCTGGCCTTGCGCACCGCGCAAGGGGTCTGCCTCCAGGCGTTCAAAGAGCGCTACGGGATCGACTTTATGACATACTACGCACCCATTCTCGCCAACCTCACCGCGGACGGGCTTCTGGAAATCGACGACGATCGCGCTCGTTTGACGCGGCGCGGACGATTCTTAGCCAACGACGCTTGCGGGGCGTTCGTCACATTCGAATAACGGGCGCAAATCTTCCCGGCGCCGTGTTGCGCGGCATCTTTGCCGTGGTCTTCGCGGTCTCTGGGTTCCTGCTGGGCCGCGAGGTCTATACCAACATTCTCGCGCTGCATTTTGCCAGCGAGGGCCTGCAGTACACCCTGCTGATCCTCTCGCCGGTGATCGGCGCGGTGCTGGGCGTCTTGATCGCGCCGCTGGCGCTGGCGTTGTTCGAAGGCGAATTAACCGTTGCCGAGGGTGCGATCGAACGATTGGCACCCGCCGAGCTGGCTGGCGGGGCGGTCGGATTGATTGCGGGCCTGGTGATCGCGTTTCTCATCAAATCGATTCTCTTTGAGTTCGTCTCGGTTGCCGGTAACGCCGCCTCCTACGTTGCTATCGTCTTGTACATCATCGTCTCCGTCTTCGCCGCCTACTTGGGTGCGCGCGTCGGCGCGAAATCGCGATTCGTGTCTCTTGCCGGGAAGCCCGGCGAGGTTCCCAAGGTGATCGACACATCGGTGATCGTCGACGGGCGCATCGTCGAGATCGTGCAGGCAGGCTTCTTGGATGGGCCACTGATCGTACCGCGTTTCGTGTTGCGCGAGTTGCAAGCGATCGCCGATTCGCTCGACGGACAGAAGCGAACGCGCGGTCGCCGCGGCCTCGACGCGCTGGCACGCCTGCAGGAAGTCGTGCCGTTGGATATCGACGAGCGCGACTACGCCGAAATGCCCGCTGGGAGCGTCGATGCCAAGCTGGTGCGTTTGGCGCAGGACGTCGGCGGAAAACTGGTTACCAACGATTACAATCTCAACCGCATCGCGCACGTTGAGGGCGTGACCGTCCTCAACGTCAACGAACTGGCCGGCGCCGTCAAGCCGCTGCTCCTGCCCGGCGAAGAGGTGCACGTCGCGCTGATTCGCGAGGGCAAGGAGCCGCATCAGGGCGTTGCCTATATGGACGACGGCACGATGATCGTCGTCGAACAGGCCGGCCGCATGATCGGCGAGTCGGTCGACGTGGTCGTGAGCAGCGTCCTTCAAACCGTTGCCGGGAGAATGATCTTTGCAAAACTCAAACGCGACGGACACTAACCTCACCTGGGGCGCGGTGGTCGTAGCCGCCGGCCGGGGGACCCGCTTGGGCCGTCCCAAGCAACTGCTCGAAGTCGGCGGCATGCCGCTGGTCGGCTGGTGCCTGCGAACGTTCGCGCGAATGCCGGAGATCGCTCACGTGGCGATCGTTGCCGAGCCCGATGCGCTCGAGGGCATGAACGGCCTGGCGGCACGCATCTTTTCCACGACGCCCTTCGCGGTGGTCGTCGGCGGCGCGACGCGCCAGGCCAGCGTGGCTAACGGCCTGGACGCCCTTCCCGATACGTGTACCGCCGTGCTCGTGCACGATGGCGCGCGCCCGCTGCTGCACGCGGACGACGTGCTGGCGGGCATGGGCAAGGTCGGCGCGGGAC
>DATCDS010000126.1:0-18929 GCA_036510515.1 Vulcanimicrobiaceae bacterium | reverse complement strand
TGCACCCCCACGCGCAACGTGTCGGGATCGGCACCGGCGACCTCCACATGTACGACGACCCGGCCGCGCGCCTCGTCCACGAAGACGTCGGCGTTTGGCTCGAATCGCCCGGCCCGAAGGCCAACCGCGAAATCCATTAGCTCTTAGAACCTCCGAATTTAGCAATCAGATGCACGGACTGCTAGGACCTAGTTAGCCGACGGGACGACAACACCGTCGAGATCCGGGACCTGTCCGCCTGGGAGCCTACAAGGCCGGGTCGGGAAGCTGGTTGCCGGCGGGCCAGGCGACGCACGGATCGAGACGGATTCGCAACGCGCCGCCGGCGGTCGGCGGAATTTGGACGCGGAAGAACTGCTGATAGTTGGTCTTGATGCCCAGTCGCGTTTGCGGCGGGAACTCGGTCGTCGTGTCGGTAGGCATGTGGGTCGACGCGAGCACCGCGTTGATCGCGGCGGCTTGCGCCGGCGACACGTATTGCGCGGTCCGCTGCCCCAGCCACGTCGTACCGTCCTGCAACGTATAAACGAAGCCGACGACCTCTCCATCGGTCATGGTGGCCGTCGAGACGACCTTATCGATACGAACGACCTGCGTTGCGCGAACCACGGGCGGTTGCAGTACTTGCGGGACCGCGCGCGTGGAATCCAGACAGGAACCCGAGTTGAGGACGACCGGAGTTTGGACCGAGTTGAGGACGTCCGGCGTTTGGATCGGGACCGGGGTCGAACCGGTTTGGGCCTGCGCTAGGGTTGCGGTTCCGAGCAAGGCGGCCAGAATCGTTTGGTTCAGCATGGAACGGCAATTTCGCGTCGGACGGGGTCTCTCCCGTTAGAGGCCGCCGTCCGGTGCGAAGGAGCCGAACGCTATTGCTTGCCGATGCGCTGGTTGGCGCCGGTCATTAAATAGATCGTGTTGGCGTGACGCTGTCCCAACAGGTGTTGATCGTACAGGATGGCGACGTAACGCCCGGGCCTGACCTTCGCCATTTGGTACGTCGTCTTGCCGTCGGCCGAAAAGACGTTCTTGAATTTGGGCAGGATCAGGAACGACAGCGCCTGCTTCGTGCGCGGGTCCTGAACCTTGATATTGTTCACCGACACGTGAACGACGATGCCGTAAAACGTGTGCGCCGCCATTGCAGCGCGCGGGACGCTGATCACGGCGATCGAGGCGATGAGTGCGGTGATGAAAACCCGACGAATCATAGAGTAGAGCCCCTTTCTTAATGCCTTCCTCATACCCAACCAACGCAGGACTCACCCGCCTGCTATAGGCATAGGGGCGTATGGCCGCTTTGGTTCGACGTTTGGGAACCCGCGACGCCGCCTTGATCGTGATGGGCGGCATCATCGGATCCGGGATCTTCCGCAACCCTTCGGTGGTGGCAAAGCAGCTTCACAACGGCCCACTGATCGTGCTGGCGTGGGTCGCGGGGGGCGCCTTTGCGATTTTGGGCGCGCTGCTCTTTGCCGAACTGGCTTCACGCCGACCCAGCAACGGCGGCCTCTACGCCTACGTTCGGGACGCCTACCATCCGTTCGTCGCCTTCGAGTACGGTTGGACGCTCTTGCTGGTTTCGCAAAGCGGCGGCATGGCCGCCGCCGCGTTGATCTTCTCGGCCTACGTCGCCCCGTTTGCCGGGCTGGACCCCAACTCGGCGTTGATCGGAAAAGTCGTGCCGATCGGGGTGCTGGCGATTCTTACCGCGATTAATTGTATGGGCGTGCGCGTGGCGGCCTCCACGCAAAACGTTTTTATGCTGCTCAAGATCGCGGCGATCGCCGGTTTGATCGGAATCGGGCTATTTGCGCCGCAAGCGACGGCGGCGGTTGCCGCAGAACAAGCCGCCACCAGCAACGGTTTCGGTTTGTTTGCGATCTTCATGCTGGCGCTGGTCCCCGTGATCTTTTCGTACAGCGGATGGCAGACCGCATCGTTCATGACCGCCGAACTGCGAGATCCCGAAAAATCGCTGCCGCGCGGGATGATCTACGGTGTCCTCGCCGTGGTCGTGCTCTACGTCGCCGTCACCTTGGTATGTCTGCACGTCTTGGGCGTCAACGGTCTTTCAAATACCGGCACGCCCGCAAGCGACGTGATGAGTTTGGTGCTCGGACCGATCGGACAGCGGATCATGGCACTGATCGTGGCGCTCTCGACGCTGGGTTTTCTGAGCAACCAAATCCTGGTTTCGCCGCGCGTCTATTTCCAAATGGCTCGCGACGGCGTCTTTTTCAAACTGCTCGCGCGCGTGAACCCCAAGACGCTCGTCCCCGTCGTCGCGATCGTCCTGCAAGGCGTGGCGGCGGCGGTCATCACCTGCTGGCAAGGATATGCCAACATCGTCGATTCCGTTACGGCCATCGACGAAATCTTTTTTGGATTGGCCGCAATCGCACTCATCGTCTTTCGCAACCGGGACCGGCGGGACGGCGTCGACGCGCGGATCGGCTATCGCATGCCCGGTTATCCCTATACCACGGTCTTGTTCTTGATCGTCGCCTGGGGCGTCGTCGTCAACCTCTTGGTCAGCAGACCCCAAGACGGCGCGGTCTCGGTGGGTTTTCTTCTGGCCGGCGTCGCGGCCTACTATCTGTTCGTCTGGGGTAATCGCCGCGCGGCGCAGTAGGGAACCTATTGGGGTGCGTCACACCGCCATCAGCTTGCTCCAGGCTTCTTTGGAGATGCGCAGGTCGTCTTCGGCCAGCTGGGCCAGGGGCCGCTGATTCATCTTCTCACGCGTGCAGAGATCGGGAAGGGTCGGCTGAACGTAGAGCAGGCCCGTGACCAGCTCGCCGCTTTCGCGCGCGGTGTGAATTCTCGAGAGGGCGCCACGCCGATCCGTCGCGTCGTAGTCCGTGTCGAGTTTGCGCAACAGCACGTGCGATCCGTCTTCGAACTCGATATCCTGAACCGTGCCCGGCTCGTAGTCGACGACGATCTCCTGACTTCCGCGAATGAAGTCGGGCGTGTGCAGCATGAAGTCGTGCTCTTTTACGTAGGCGTACGACTTGGTGGAACCGACGTGGTCGTTGAACGTCACGCACGGGCTCACGATGTCGACGATCGAAGTGCCGCGATGTGCGAAGGCGGCTTGCAGCAGCGGGACGAGTTGCTTTCCGTCGCCCGAGAACGAGCGCGCGACGAAGCTCGCGCCCAATTCGATCGCCAGACCGCAGACGTCGATCGTGTCGTACTCGTTGACGCGACCCGTCTTGAGCGTCGAACCCACGTCGGCCGTTGCCGAGAACTGCCCCTTGGTCAAGCCGTAGCAGCCGTTATTCTCGATGATATAGGTGCAATCGACGTTGCGCCGGATCATGTGGCAATATTGGCCCAAGCCGATGGACGCCGTATCTCCATCGCCGCTGATCCCTAACACCATCAGTTCGCGATTGGCCAATTTGGCGCCGGTCGCCGCCGATGGCATGCGGCCGTGCAGACCGTTAAAGCCGTGCGCCTGCTCGACGAAGTAGGCCGGCGTCTTGGAAGAACAGCCGATTCCGCTCATCTTGGCCAGCGTATGCGGAGCGACGCCGAAGTCGTAGAGCGCCTTAATCAAGTGGTTGGTGATCGAGTTGTGCCCGCATCCGGCGCACAGCGTCGTCGGCAGGCCTTTATAGACTTCGCGCGCGAGGCCGATAATGTTGACGTTGAGGGGCGTTTGGGCGGACATACGATCTTTCCTATTCTGCGACGACCGCCGGCTGGCGTTCGGCTTCGAGCAACGGATCGATGACGGCGTGCGCGTCGATCGGCACGCCGTTGTAGTGGCGGATCGAGCGCAGGCGCGAGATCAGGTGGGTCGGCAGCTCGGCGCGTAAGAGCCCGTGAAGCTGCCCGTCGCGATTCTGTTCGATCACGTAGACGCGGTCGTGGCGACCGATGAACGCCGCGACGTCGGGTGAAAACGGCAGCGCGCGCACGCGCAGATAGTCGGTCTCGATCCCATCGGCGCGCAAGCGGTCGCGCGCCTCGACCACGGCGTGATGGGTCGTCCCGTAAGCGACGATCGCGATGGGACGGTGCCCTTCCTCGACGATCGGCTGGGGAACGGCCCCGCGCGCCGTTTCGTGTTTGCGCACCAAGCGATCCAAGCCGCGCTTCCATACGTCGGGGAGTTCGGAATAGCGCGCGTTTTCGTCGTGACCGGTGCCGCGCGTGAAGTACCCGGCGTCGGGGTGATCGGTCCCAGGCAAGGTGCGATAGGGGATGCCGTCGCCGTCGACGTCGCGATAGCGGCCCCACGAACCAACCTTGTTGAGATCGTCGGCCGAGAGCACTTTCCCGCGATCGAAACCCTTTTCGGGATATGGCAGCGGCTGGGCCATCCACGAATTCATGCCCAAGTCCAAATCGGAGAGGACGAAGATCGGCGTTTGAAAGCGCTCGGCCAGATCGAAGGCTTCCATCGCGAAGTCGTACGCCTCGCGCACGGTCGACGGCAGCAAGACGATGTGTTTGGTGTCGCCGTGTCCCAACTGGTACGCGAACGCGACGTCGCCTTGCATGTTGCGCGTCGGCAAGCCCGTCGACGGCCCGGCGCGTTGAACGTCGAAGATCACGCCTGGAATTTCAGCGTAGTAGCCATAGCCCACGTACTCGGCCATCAACGAGACGCCGGGCCCCGACGTCGAGGTCATCGCGCGCGCGCCGGCCCAGCCGGCGCCGATAACGATGCCGACGGCGGCCAACTCGTCTTCGGCCTGCACGATCGCTACGTTGCGCTCGCCGGTCTGCGGGTTCACGCGATAGGTGTCGCATAACGCGATGAACGATTCGCACAGCGACGAGGACGGCGTGATCGGATACCAAGCGGCGACGGTGCAGCCGCCCATCACGCAGCCCAACGCAGCGGCGCGGTTGCCGTCCATATACAGCAAGCCGTCGGTGACCCCGGTCATGCGCTCGAGTCGGTACGGATCGTTTTTTTGCAGATGCTCGGCGGCGTACTCGATGCCCAAGCGCACGGCTTGCATGTTGGTTTCGACCGCCTTGGGCTTACTGCGGAACTGCGTTGCGACGGCTGCTTCCACGATATCTGCGTCGATGCCCAGCAGTTGCGCCAGCACGCCGACGTAAATCATGTTGATGAGATACTTGCGAAGGGCGCCGTTCTCGATGCTCTTCTTACCGATTTCGGCAAAGGGCACCGGGTAGTATGTCACGTCGTCGCGTTTGGTATCGCCGGCGATCGGATAGGCGGCTTCGTGCACGATAGCACCGCCGGGCTTGACCCCCAGGACGTCGCTCTGCCACGTCGTCGCGTTGAGCGCGACCAAGATGTCGACATCGCGCGTTCGGCATTGATATCCCTCGGGCGAGATGCGAACGTCGAACCAGGTCGGCAAGCCTTCAATATTCGACGGGAAGACGTTTTTGGGCGCCGCGGGGATCCCCAAGCGGAAGATCGCGTTGGTCAGAACCAGATTAGACGACTGGCTCCCCGAGCCGTTCACGGTTGCGACCCGAATCGTGAAGTCGTTGGCGCGTTGCGGGGTCATGCACGAAGGTTATCCGCCACCGCGCGCGCTCCCGCTAAAAAGCAGGGGCGCCGCTGGTGCGGCGCCCCCTTGTCGGTTGCCTTTACGAGCTAGCGCGAGATATTACCGCAGGAAACGTAGTGCCTGATGTTACGCAGGCTTTGATGCACGTTGATCGCATAGCGGCCTCCTCCGACTTGACCCGTCGTGACGCCCGGTACGACCGTGGTCGAGTTACCGTTCACAACGTTGTTGAGCGGGCGCCAGGGCGCCGGATTGAGGTGCGCGCAGGTCCCCATATGGATGTGCGCCGGTTCCGACGCGCCGTGCCGCTCGTTGTTGAGCGAGATCTTGACCCACAGACCGCCGCGCGTGTCCCGCAGCCAAGCGGTGCCGTTTTGACCCGAATGGTTTTGCTGGCCCATGGAAACGATCATGGCTCGGGGCGCCGGCCGGATGCCCATCATCCCGCTGCCGCGCATGGGGAGTTGCGCCTGGGGAGGTGCGGCCAGAGCCGGTGACGCCAGGGCGAGAGCGGCGGCGGCCGTTATCGCCAAACGTGCGAAATTCATAAAATTCGTGCCTCCGGAAAATTGCAAAAGCGGCGTGGCCGCGAGCGGCCAGCAGCACCATCGTACCCCTCCGGAGCGGCCAAGCAAACCCCCACGCGGCGGCCGCGAGTCCGTTATCGGGCGGTGACCAAGAACGGCGCCGTGTAGAGCGTCGTTCCCCCGCGAAATTGGAGCCAAAAATCGTAGTCCTGGCCCCGGGGGGCCAGCACCTGAAACGCAAAGCGACTGGGGACCCTCGCGCCGGGCGGGAGTGGGGGCATCGACATCATCATGGCGTCGCCGCAATCGCCGGCGGTGGACGATGCGAGCATCTGCTGGCTCATCCCATGCGCGTGCATGTACGCCAAATCGTCGATCCCAACGAAGACGCCGTGCGCCATCGCGCCGAGGTACGGATGCAGATCCTGCGCGGGCTTGCCGTTCTTGGTGATGCCGACCTCCACCGTGGCGATCGCGCCGACGGGCAGCGTGGTCGGGTCGATGGTCACCACGTACGGTCCGACCCGCACCGACGTTCCGGCGGCGTGCGCGACGCGCCGGCGGGCCGGGGCGTTCGAGCCGACCGGCACGTCGAACCGAAAGACCGTGCGCCCGACGCCGTGCGCCAGGCCATCGAGGTAGACGTGATAGAGGGCGCGGCGCGGCAGATGCAAGGCGATCGTAAAATGGCCGTTTGATTGTAATGTCGGGTGCACGTGTTCGAACGTTCCAAGATCGTCGGTAACGACGATCATGTGCGCACGTTTGGTCATATCGATGTCGTAGGTTCGGACGACGCGACCGCTCGCGACCTCCCACATATCGAATCGTACGACGCCGCGCGGCTCGTCCGTCACGCGCGCGAACGCCTGCATCGGCTGCATTCCGCTGACCAGCACGCCGTATCCCGTAATCGGCACCGCGCCGCGAGCGGGAACGATCGGAGCGAAGGCGAGGATGAGCGCCAGCGGAACGATTACTTTACAGCGCAGCTTTGGAAATTCTCGTTCGGTCGAGCGCCGGCGGGACGCCGGCATCGATCGTCAACGCGCGGTGTGACGCACGAGGGACACGATGGCCGCCGTCGACGTCGGCATCGCCGATCCCGCACCCGTTACCAGCGCCAGGGGTAAAGCGACCGCGACGATCGCGCGAACGTAACTGCGCATGATGCCAGCTTCGAGCCACGCGCGCGGTTACCCCGCACCGTCGCCCGATCCCCCGGGATTGAAAAAGGCGCCGCATTGCGACGCCTTTCCCTCGATGCTTACGCCGTTCGGCGTCTACATCATGTCGTAGCCGCCCATGCCGCCGCCGCCGGGCATTCCGCCGCCGCCGTCTTTCTTGGGTTCGGGCTTGTCGGCGATCAGCGTCTCGGTGGTGAGCACCAAGGCGCCGATCGAGGCCGCGTTCTGCAGGGCCGAGCGCGTCACTTTGAACGGCTCGACGATGCCGGCTTTGAACATGTCGACGATCTCGCCGCTCATCGCGTCGAAACCGAACGGGGCCGATTTGGCCTTGACGGAGTTCACTTCGACCGAACCTTCGAATCCGGCGTTCTCGGCGATCTGACGCAACGGCTCTTCGAGCGCCTTGCGAACGATCTGGATGCCGATCTTTTCGTCGGCCCAGGTCGACGCGTGACCGTCGCCCTTGTGGTCGGCCGCGTACTTGTCGATGGCCTTGATCGCGTGCACCAGCGACGAGCCGCCGCCGGGGATCATGCCTTCTTGCACGGCAGCGCGGGTCGCCGAGAGGGCGTCCTCGATGCGATGCTTCTTCTCTTTGAGTTCGGTTTCGGTCGCCGCGCCGACTTGGATCACCGCAACGCCGCCGGACAACTTGGCCAGACGTTCTTGCAGCTTCTCGCGATCGAAATCGCTGTCGGTGTCTTCGACTTGCTTCTTGATCATGTCGATGCGGCCTTTGATCGCTTCGGGCTTGCCCGCACCGTCGATGATCGTGGTCTCGTCTTTGGTGACGGTGACGCGACGCGCTTTGCCCAGTTGCTCGGGCGTGGCCTTGTCGAGCTTGAGGCCCAACTCTTCGGAGATCACGGTCGCGCCGGTGAGCGCGGCGATGTCCTTGAGCATTTCCTTGCGGCGATCGCCGAAGCCGGGGGCCTTGACGGCGACCGACGTGAACGTTCCGCGCAGTTTGTTGACGACCAGGGTTGCGAGCGCTTCACCTTCGACGTCTTCGGCGATGATGAGCAGCGGCTTTTGAACCTGAACGACCTTCTCGAGCAGCGGCAGGATGTCGGCGATCGCCGAGATCTTGCGCTCGGTCACGAGAATGAACGGATCGTCGAGAACGGACTCCATGCGCTCTTGGTCGGTCGACATGTACGGCGAGATGTAGCCCTTATCGAACTGCATGCCGTCTTTGGTCTCGACTTCGGTCTTGAGCGTCTTGGATTCTTCAACCGTGATGACGCCGTCTTTGCCGACCTTCTCCATCGCCTCGGCGACGAAGCCGCCGATTTCCTTGTCGTTGGCCGAGATCGAGGCGACTTGCGCGATCTTCTCTTTGGTGTCGACCTTCTCGGCAAGTTTGCCCATCGCTTCGACCGCGATTTCGACCGCGCGTTCGATCCCGCGCTTGATCAGCAGCGGGTTGGAACCGGCGGTGACGTTGCGCAGACCTTCGCGGATGATGGCTTGGGCCAGCACCGTCGCGGTGGTCGTGCCGTCGCCGGCGATGTCGTTGGTCTTGGAAGCGACTTCCTTGACGAGTTGCGCGCCCATGTTTTCAAACACGTCGGGCAGCTCGATTTCCTTGGCGATGGTCACGCCGTCGTTGGTGATCGTCGGCGAACCGAACTTCTTATCGAGAACGACGTTACGGCCCTTGGGTCCCAGCGTCACCTTGACGGCGTCGGCCAGGATGTTCGCTCCGCGCTCGAGCGCGCGGCGGGCATTTTCGTCAAATACGAGTTGCTTTGCAGCCATGATGTCTTTCTACAGCTCCCTTACGTGCCCGCAATGATGGCGAGGACGTCTTTTTCTGAAACGATGAGATATTCTTTACCGTCGACCTTGACTTCGCTACCCGAGTATTTCGAGTAGATGACGCGGTCGCCGGCCTTGACGCTCATAGGAAGCGTCTTACCGTCGTCGGTCACGCGGCCGGTGCCGACTGCCGCCACGACGCCCTCTTGGGGCTTTTCTTTGGCGGTATCGGGCAGAAAAATGCCGCCGGAGCTCTTTTCGTCCTGCTCGACGTGCGAGACGACCACGCGATCGCCCAAAGGCTTGAGATTCACGAGAAAACCTCCAGAAATTTGATTGATTGGCACTCGCGCAGAGGGAGTGCCAACCAGCGAATCTTAGCAGACTCCCCCACAGAGTGCAAGCGCCTTAGGCGCCCCGGCAAATGGCGACCGGGAGGTGGCGGCGTGGCAGGGAAGGCTGCGTAATGAATCGTCGTACACTGCTCGCGGCCCTGGCCGCGTTGCCCGCTTTGCCGGCTGCCGTTTTGGCCGATCCGACCCCCAGCCCGGCGCCGTTGCCGGGACGGACGATTTTGCGGCCGTTTGACTCGGCGCCGTTTCCGCATGCCAGCCGGGCGGGCGGGCACGACTATCAGGGCAAGCATTACGATGCTGCGACCTATTACAGCGATTCCACGGTCGGGATCTACGTGCCGAGCTACTACCGGCCCGGCCCAGCCGTCGATCTCATCTTCCACTTTCATGGGTGGAGCAACGACGTGCCGACGGTCTTCACGCGCTATCAGCTGCGCGAGCAGCTTGAGGCCAGCCGTCGCAATGCGATCTTGATCGTTCCGCAGGGCCCCAAGGACGCCCCCGACTCCGGCGACGGCAAGATCGAACTCGACGATGGCGGGTTCGCGCGTTTGGCTACCGACGTCGCGGCATACCTGCAGTCGTCGGGCATCACGACGACGACCTCGATCGGAAACGTCGTCGTGACCGCGCACAGCGGCGGATACGGTGCGGTCGGCGGCCTGCTCACGCGCGGCGGGATGAACGCCTCCATTACCGACGTGATCCTGTTCGACGCGCTCTACGCGTATTTCGACGCGTTCGCGAACTGGGTCGCTCCCAATCCGGCGCGGCACTTCCTGAGCCTCTACACCGCCTACACCGCGACCGACAACGCGACGGTGATCGCCATGATGCGCAAGTCGCGCCCCGACCTCGTGACGCTCGACGGCGCGACGATGACGCTCGCACAACTCCAGACGCGTGCGCCGACCTTTATCGCAACCACCGTCGCGCACGACGAACTGATGCAGAAGCTCGACTGGTACGAGTTGTTTCTCAAGACGACCGCGCTCGCGACCGTGTAAGATCCGCGCCAGGCTCCGTTACGGCCTGGTCGAAGGATTGCTTCATGGCAACAGACGTTTCGAAGCCCGCCTGGGGGCGGTTGCTCTTCCAAGGCCTCATCGCCGGTATCGTCGGCGGCATCTTCATCGATGCGTTTCTGTACTTCAGCGCGCTGGCAATGACGCATTCTGCGTCGATGATCGGCATCTGGCAATACATCGCATCTTCGGTCGTGCACGGCGCGGCCTATACGTCGCCCAACTACGCCTGGCTAGGATTGTTCTTGCATGCCTGCGTCGCCATCGCATGGGCGATCGGCTACGCATACGTCGCGGCCACCCGTCCCAACGTCATGGCCACGCCGTGGCTATCGGGATTGATCTTCGGCGCGATCGTGTGGCTGGCGATGGACATCGTCCTGATGGTCTCCGAGGTCGCACCGCCGATAAGCGGCGTCGTCGTCGCCGATGGTTTGATCGCGCACTGCATCTTTTACGGCATTCCCGTGGCCCTGACCGTTCGCGCCGTCGCCAAGCGCGCGTAGCGATGTGATCGGACGGCTGGAGATCTCGACGTCGGCGTTGCGGCGCAACGCCGACACGCTGCGCGCGTTGGTAGCGCCCAGCAAGTGCGCCTTCGTGGTCAAGAGCAACGCGTACGGGCACGGCTTGATCGAGACCGCGCTGGCGATCGAGAACCTGTCCGCCGCGATATGCGTCTACGCGGTGGAGGAGGCGGTCGCGCTGCGCGAAGGCGGCATCTCCGTGCCGCTGTTGATTCTAGGCCCCGTGCCGCCCGAACTGCTCACCGACGCCATCTACGCAAACGCGCAGGTCGCGCTCTGGGACGTGCACGGCTACCTGCGCGACGTCGTTACGGCCGCGCGCGATCAACACGGCCGCGTCGACGTGCACGTGAAGATCAATACCGGCGTCAACCGTTACGGCCTGGAGGCACACGACGCCGTCGATGCGATCGAAGAATATCTGCGCCATCCCGAACTGCGCGTCGCCGGCGTGTTTTCGCATTTGGCCTCGGCCGAAGAGCGCGACTCTGCCTATACGACGCTGCAGAACGATCGCTTCGCCAAGGTCCTAGCGAGCGTCGCGCCGCTGTTCGCCCAGCGCGAGATCGCGCCGACGGCGCACATCGCCGCGTCGGCCGCGGCGATGCTCTTCCCCCAAACGCGCCTGGATCTGGTGCGCGTCGGCATCGCACTTTACGGGCTGTGGCCTTCGCCGCAGATTCGCGAGGCGCTCGACGGGCAAGGCATCGCATTGGAACCCGCGCTGTCGTTCGTTTCGTCGCTGGCGGCCACGCGCGACGTCGTCGCCGGGGAAACGATCGGCTACGGCGGCAGCTATCGCGCCGCGCAGCCGACGCGCATCGGGGTCGTACCGCTGGGCTACGCCGACGGCATTCCGCGCGCGCTGTCCAACACCGGAGCGTTCGCTATCGACGGCGCGCTCTGCCCGATCGTCGGCCGCGTCGCCATGAACGCCACGATGCTCGACCTTACCCGCGCGCCCAACGCGCGCGTCGGTTCGCCGGTCACGCTCATCGGTAGCGACGGCGACGCTTGCGTCGGCGCCGACGATTGGGCGCGCTGGGCGAACACGATCAACTACGAAATCGTCGCCAGATTGCCCGCCGCGTTACCGCGCGCGTTTATCGAGTAACGCGTCGCGATTTGGGCTTCGTACGCTAACCGACGGCGGCGATGGCCGATGCGAGATCGAGCGTGCCTTGGTAGAGTGCGCTGCCGACGATGGCCGAATCGACTTCGGCGGGAACGCCACTCTTGAGTTCGCGGAGATCGTCGACGGTTTGCGCGCCGCCGCTGGCGGTGACCTTGATGGGGGCGGCTTGCGCGACGGCGCGCAGGGCCTCGAGATCGTAGCCTTTGCCCATACCGTCGCGCGCGATCTCCGTGAAGATCACGCGGGTGACGCCCCACTGCGCGACGCGTTTGACCAGCGCGTCGCGATTGACCGGCGTGCGCTCTTGCCAGCCGCGCACCGCAACCTCGTTGCCCCGCGCGTCGATGCCGGCGATGACCTTCTCGCCTAGCCGCCCGATGATGTTGCGCGCGGCGCGTTCGTCCTCGACCAGCACCGTTCCCAAGATGACGAACGATGCGCCCGCTTTCAAACGCGATTCCGCTTGTTCGAAGGTGCGAATGCCGCCGCCGGTTTGCACGGGCACGTCGACCGCGCGACAGATGCTCGAGATCGCGGCATCGTTCTCGCCCGATCCGAAGGCGCCGTCCAGATCGATCACGTGCAGACGCCGCGCGCCGGCCGCGACGAAGGCCTTGGCACGTTCGACCGGATCGTTATCGTAGGCCGTCTCTTGCGTGGGATCGCCCTGCTTCATGCGCACGCACTTGCCGCCGCGCAGGTCGATGGCGGGAATGACGATCATGGGCGGTTCTCCTTAACGGTAATCCCCGCTACGCGCAGGAAGTTGTCGATGAGCTTCGCGCCCGTGCGCTGGCTCTTCTCGGGATGAAATTGAGTTCCCATTACGTTACCACGCGCCACAATAGCCGAAAAGCGGTCGCCGTGGGTGGTCGCGGCGACGGTCTGAGGGCCGACCGGCGCGCGGTAGGAGTGGAGAAAGTAGGCGTAGTCGCCGTCCTCGAGACCGGCCGCGAACGCGTGCTCGCCGGTCGGCTCCAAGCGATTCCATCCCATGTGCGGAACGCGCGGCGCCCGCTGGAAACGCGCCACCTCGCCGGCGAATATCCCCAGGCCGCGCGCGCCGCCAAACTCGGTACTGCCGTCAAAGAGAATCTGCATGCCCACGCAGATCCCCAAGAACGGCGTTCCGGCCTCGATGGCTTCGCGGATCGCGAGGTCGAGGCCGCGAACGCGCAGGGCATCCATGGTCGCGCCGAACGCACCGTCGCCGGGGAATACCAGCGCGCGCGCGCCCGCTACGGGCTGCGGGTCGGCGGTTACGTGGTAGTCGACGCCGCGACGCTCCAATGCCCCGATCAACGAGCCGAGATTCCCGCCCCCGTAGTCAACGATCGTAAGCACCGCACGCGTCCTACTCGAGCAGACCTTTGGTCGATGGAACGTCGCTCGTCCCGGTGGTGGCGACCGCTTGGCGGAACGCGACGGCGAATGCTTTGAACGTCGCCTCGCAGACGTGATGCGCGACGTTGCCGTGCATTTGAATCAAATGCACGGTGATCTTGGCATTATCGGTCACCGCGCGAAAAAACTCCCCGATCATCTCGGTGGGCATCTGCCCTAGATCTTGACGCGCGAACGAAACGCGAAAATTCAAATACGGACGCCCGGAAATGTCGACCGCGGCGGCGATCAGCGCTTCGTCGAGCGGAACCATCGCCGATCCGAAACGCGCGATGCCGCGCTTCTCGGCCAGCGCGTCGTGCATCGCCTTGCCCAGCGCGATGCCGACGTCCTCGATCACATGATGGTTGTCCATGCCGTCGCCGCTGGCGCGTACTCGCAGACCGCAGCCAGCGTGTGTGGCAAACGCGCCGAGCATGTGATCGAGAAAATCGATCGACGTCGCGATCTCCGACGCTCCCCCGTCGAGATCGACGCTCAGTTCGATCGCGGTTTCTTTGGTCGAGCGGGAGACCGCCCCGCGGCGCCGTTCGCCCGCCATACTATGAGGCCGTAACGCCGTTGGCGCGCTGCTGCAACGGCACGAATGGGCCGGGCGGCGGCCCGACGTAGGTTGCCTGCGGGCGAATCAAGCGATTGTCGGCCAATTGTTCCAGGATGTGCCCGGCCCAGCCGGCTATGCGCCCGCAGGCAAAGACGCACGTGAACTCGTCGCCGGGGATACCCAAATCGGCCAAGAGCGGCGCGGTGTAAAAGTCGACGTTGGCGTAGATCTTTTTGTCCGGCTTGGTCTCTTGCAAGACTTTGTTGCTGGCGTCTTCGAGGGCGCGCGCGATCGGATAGAACTTGCGGTCGCCTTTGTACTCGCTGAGCTTCTTGACCATCGCTTCGAGGTGGCGCGCGCGCGGATCGCGCACGCGATATTCGCGGTGGCCCATGCCCATAATGCGTTCGCCGCGCGCGAGCACTTCGCGCACGAACGGTTCGGCGCGCTCGGGCGAGCCGGCTTCGACGATCATGTTGAATGCGGCGCTGGCCGCGCCGCCGTGCAGGTCGCCTTCCAGCGTCGCGATCGCGCTGGTTACCGCCGCGTAGATATCGGCCCGGGTCGATGCGGTGACGCGCGCGGCGAACGTCGATGCGTTATACGAATGATCTGCGAGCAAGACCAGGTAGGTGTCCAGCGCGTCGCTTTCGATCTCGCTAGGGGCTTCGCCGGTTCGCATGTAGAGGAAGTTCGCCGCTTGGGACAGGTCGTGACGCGGCTCGATGGCCGGCAAATCGCGTCGGATACGGTCCCACGCCGCCAAGATCGTCGGCATCTTGGCGATCAGTTCGATCGCGGTGTGAACGTCGGAGACGTGCTCGCCGCGTTTGTTCACCGGCGAGAACAAGCCCAAGCCGCTCACGATCGTGCGCAGCACGTCCATCGGCCACGCGGTCTTTGGCATGCGTCCCAGCGCGTTGACCAGCGGCTCGGGAATCATGCGTCGCGCGCCGAGTTCGCGTTGCAGTTCCTCCAGCTCGCGCGCGTTGGGCAGGTGGCCGAACAGCAGCAGGTAAACGATCTCTTCGAAGGTGGCGTTGGGCGCGAGATCGTCGATATCGTAACCGCGATAGGTCAAGCGACCGATCTTGCCTTCGACGTTGCTGAGCATGGTCGTGCCGACGATCACCCCTTCGAGGCCGCGGTCGACAACTAAACCGGTGGTAGACAGCTGAGCATCCTCCAAAAATTTCTGAGACCACGAATCTTCGGGCGCGCGCCGGTTACCCCTAGCAGGTCGCTGAAAAACTCCCGAGGCAGTTGGGCATCATTGGATGGCGAAATGGCCGCCTATGGACCCATTAGATTTGACCAAGGCACCGCCGCGCAGCCCGCGCGCGCCGGCCGGCGAACTCTCGACGATCATGCTGGCCCGCAGCATCGACAAATATCGCGCGAGCCTACCGGGCGGCAATCTCGGCGAATACAAAATCGAGGGCTTCACGATCCGGATGCTCGAGAACCTCGGCCTCGATGGCGCCGAACTCCAACGAATCGTCGCCAACGCCGCAGGCGATGCCGACGTTGTCGCGTGGGTGAAACGGCAGACGACGCCCGAACAACGCGCCGCTTCCGATGAGAAGCTCTCCGCCCGCACGATCGCCGATCGCGCCGACGATCCCGCCTTCTTCGTGCGCCAGCCCGTCGCCAAAACGCTGCCGCTCGAAACACCTCTCATCGACATGCTCGCCAAGGACGACGAAGCCTCGTTCGCATAGCGCGAACCTATCGCGACGTTTTATGAGACGGCGGCGCGGAGGTCGGTTCGGGCGAGGGCGTAGCCGATGAGGCGATCGATCAGGGCTTCGTAGGAGATGCCGATGGCTTTGCAGGCGTCGGGAAGTAGGCTGGTCGTCGTCAAGCCCGGCAAGGTGTTGACTTCGAGGATGTGCGGGCGGCCTTCTTTGCTGACGATGAAGTCGGTGCGCGAGTAGTCGCGCAGGCCGATCAAGCGGTGAACCGACAGCGCGAGCATCTGCATGCGCGCGGCCAGATCGGCGTCGATCTCGGCGGGCACGATGTGCGTGCTGCCGCCGGGCTCGTACTTAGCGGCCGCGGAGTAGAAGCCGTCTTTGTTGGCGACGATCTCGACGACCGGCAGCGCTTCTTCACCCAAAACGCCGCACGTGAACTCGCGGCCCTCGACGAATTCTTCGGCCAAGATTTGCGGATAGGCTTTGGCCGCGGCCAGCATCGCATGCGTCCACTGTTCGTGGGTCTTGACGATGACCACGCCCGACGACGAACCCTCGTAGCGCGGTTTGATCACCAATGGCAGATCCAGCGAACCCGGCAGCAGCGGCAGCGTTCCACCGGAAAGATCGAACAGATCCCACGCGGCGGTCGGCAGGCCTTCGGCCGCGAGCAATTTCTTGGTGAGGTGCTTGTCCATCGCCAGCGCTGCGGCTTCGACGCCGCTGCCGGTGTAGACAACGCCCATGAAGTCCAGGATCGCTTGGACCTGTCCGTCTTCGCCGCCCGGACCGTGCAGGGCGTTGAAGACGACCGTCGGCGCGAGCGTGCGGATCGCATCGACGAACGACGCGTCGTAATCCAGCGATTGCGCGTCGTAGCCCAGCGTCTGCAAGGCGCGCATCACGCCCGAACCCGTCGCGATAGAAATTTCGCGCTCGGAACTGCTGCCGCCCATGACCACCGCGACTTTCGCGGTCCGCGATGCCTGCACTAGCTTCCCTTCTCGATGAAGACGCCGACGAGGTGCACTTCCAACTGGAGTTCGACGCCGAACTTTTCCTGCACGGCGCGCCGCACGCGCGCCAGCAACGTCGCGACGTCGGCCGCGCTCGCGGCATCGACGTTATTGATGAAATTCGCGTGCAACGGCGACACTTCCGCACCGCCTTCGCGCCACCCCTTGACGCCGGACGCCTCGAGCAGGCGCGCGGCCTTGTCGCCGTCGGGGTTACGAAAGCACGAGCCGGCGTTGGGCAGGGCGATCGGCTGGGTGGCCTTGCGGCGGACCAGCCGCGCCTGCATCTCGTCGCGCACGGTCTTGGGATCGCCGCGCGTGAAGGCCAGCGTGACGCGCGAGACCACCGCGTCGCGCGCCAGCGTCGTCTGCCGGTAAAAATATTCGACCCCGACCGCGTGCGGTTCGGGTTTGCCCGGCGACTGCACCCAAACCTCGCGCACGAACTCGCCCATCTCGCGGTCGGTGCCGGCGTTCATGCGCAGCGAGCCGCCGACGCTGCCGGGAATACCGGCCAGCGAGCCGACGCCCTCCGCCCCCAGCGACGCCGCCTTGGCCGTGAGCAGGGCCATGTTGGCCGAGGCGCCCGCGCGGACGATTACGCTGCGTTCGTCGGCGTCCGCCTCGATCTCCGCGAATTCGCCTGCCAGCCGCATAACGATGCCGCGAATGCCGCCATCGCCGATTAGCAGATTGCTGCCGCTGCCCAGGACGAACCACGGCACCCGCCGGCGCAGGCAAAAACGCATGAGGTCGGCCATCTGCGCACGCGTCTGCACGACGATCCAAGCGTCGGCCGGTCCGCCGATCTTCCACGAGGTAAACGGCGCCAGCGAGCGATCGAAACCTACGTCGTCGCCGAAGATGGCGCGCAGGTCGTCGCGATCTCGATCGCTCAGGATCGACGCGATCGCGGCCTTGGTCGTCGCGCTCACGCCGGCGTCTTCGCGCGTTCGGTCATGCGGCGCGCGAGCTTGGCGGCAACGTCGGTGATGTCGCCCGCGCCCAGCATCAGCACCAGCGCGCCCTGCGGCGCCTCCGCATCGATGCGCTCCTCCAACTCGCCGACATCGCGCACGTACGTGACGCGCACGCCCAGCGCGGCGAGCGGTTCGCCGATCGAGCGTTCGCTCACGCCGGGCATGGGCGGCTCCGAGGCGGCGTAGATCGGCGCCAGGTACACGCGGTCCGCGCCGCGCAAAGCGTCGGCGAAATCGCGCGCCAGATAGGCCGTACGCGAGTACCGGTGCGGCTGAAACGCCACGACGATCGGTCCGCGGTGGTAGTCGCGCGCCGCCGCAATCGTCGCGCGCACGGCCGTCGGATGATGCGCGTAGTCGTCGATAACGATCATGCGCCGATCGCGCGCCAAGATGTCGAAGCGGCGGCGCACGCCGCGAAAGCCGCGCAAGCCGGCGGCAATTTTCGCAAACGGCGCCCCCAGTTCGCGCGCGACCGCGATCGCGGCCAGCGCGTTCTGCACGTTGATCGCGCCGGGGACGGGCAGGGCGACCGTCCCCAAGCAAACGCCGCCGGCGATCACATCGAAGGTCGCGCCCAACTCCGCAAAGCGCAAATTCGTCGCGTGAATCTCGGCCTGCGGCAGCAAGCCGAAGGTCACCGTGCGCGCGCGGCGCGGCGTTGCCGCCAAGCCCGCGCTCAAGGTGTTGTCGACGCCGACGACCGCTACGCCGTCTTCTGGTAATTTCTTCAGGAACTCGTCGAACGCGCGCACGAGCTGCGGCAGATCGTCGTCGCTGGCCAGGTGATCGTTCTCGATGTTGTTGACCACCGCAATTGCCGGCTCGAGCAGCGCGAACGAGCCGTCGGACTCGTCGGCTTCGGTGACGAACCACGGTGAGGTTCCGTCGTGCGCGTTGCTTGCGAGCACTCCGTCCACACCGCCGAGCACCAAACTCGCGTCGATGCCGCTATCGCGCAGGACCGCGTGGATCATCGCGGTGGTCGTCGTCTTGCCGTGCGTGCCGCAAATTGCGATGCCGCGGCGTTCGCGGATCAGTTGCGCGAGCAGTTCGCCGCGATGCAAGATCGGCACGCCGGCTCGCTGCGCGGCAGCGATCTCGGGGTTGCTGCGGTCGATCGCCGACGAAACGACCAAACGCGCGGCGCCCCCGACGTTCGCGGCGTCGTGACCCACGGTCACGCGCGCACCTTCGCCGCGCAGCTCGTCGATCAGCGCGGATTCCTTGATGTCGGAGCCCGAGACCGCCTCACCG
>DATCDS010000125.1:0-16470 GCA_036510515.1 Vulcanimicrobiaceae bacterium | reverse complement strand
CACACGATCTTCTGGAGCAGCATCACGCCGCAAGGCTCGGGCCAGATCTTCAACACCTACCTGGCACGGGACTCCGTCCAGGTCGGCCGCAAGCTCAACGCGACGTTGAGCCTCTACGAGAATACCTATCGCAGCACGTTCGCAACGGCGAACTCGCCGCATGCCTCGACGCTGGGGCCCGCGGCGACCGACGGCGTGAACTTCATGACGAATACGACCCGTCACTTCGACGAGCGGTTCGGCGCGACGTATCGTTTCAATCCCAACCTGATCGGCCGCGTCTCGGCCGGTTCGTCGATCGCTCCGCCATATATCGCGTTGCTTTCGACGGTCAACGGAACGGTCGGTCACGGTCCCTCCGGAACCGGCACCTACACGCAGACCAAAAACGCCGGTACGCTGGTCCCCGAAACGGCCTTCGGTTACGATGTCGGCGGCGACCTTCGGGTGGCTGGCGGTGCCGCGGTCGTCAGCGGCGACATCTATCTGACCAACTTGTACAACGCGTTCATCTCGCAGACGTACGATAGCGGAATCATCTGCGACACGACGTACAGCTCGGTGTGCACGACGCCGGGCGAACTGTACTTCAACGCCAACGTCAACCTCTCGAACGAACGGTACGAGGGCGTCGAGCTGGGAATCAAAGACAGCCCGAACAGCGGCATCGGATTCAACGCCGCAGCGGGCGTCCAAAAGGCCTACACCTACAATCTCGGGCCGTGCTTCTATAGCACGACCGTCGGGAATTGTTCGGCCTTCAATACCAACCTGGCAATCATCCCGGGATCCAACAGCAGCGGTAACGCCGACAGCCCGCAAAACGGCGGCCAAAACGGATTCTCCAATCAGAGCATTCCGTATCTTAACGGCAATGCCGAGATCAACTATCGCGACGACAGCGGCGCCTATGCATCGTTCGGTGCGACGTTCTACGGGAAGAATAACTCGTATTACGAGAAGCCGTTCAGCATCGGTTACGTGACGGTACGCATTCCGCTCAGCTCGACGCTGGCGATCCAAGTTTCAGGCGACAACGTGTTCAACACGTTGAGCGGCCTGTTCCCGATCCAAGGCGGCGGCGTTCCGATCCCGCTCGCAGGCGTCCCGACCGGTTCGCCGGTGGGTACACCCGCGCTCGGCGCAACCTATGGCAACGTACTTGGCCCCGCCACATGGCGCTTCATCCTAACCAAAGCGTTAGGTAGCGGCTCTGGCAACGGCCGTTCCCGCAACTCGTCGCGGTAGAAAGGACTATCGTGTTTAACAAACGTCTCAGCGTCGTCGCTGCACTCATCGTGCTCGGCGTCGCAGCCTGCGGCGGGGGCAACGGCACCGGACCAACGGTCGTATTCCCCAACCCCGCGACCGGTCAAAGCGGCACGCTCACCATCACCCCCGTTGGTACTACCTCGGGCCAAGTCACCGTGGCTACCGTCGGAACCGTCGCGGCGACCGGCAGTGCGGGTCCGCAAGGATCGCTGCCTGCAATCACGGCGCCGAACACCGCGGTGTTCTACTTCAGCATTACGGCGCAAAACGGCGCCGCAACGCTGACATCGGTCGGCCCCGCGTCGGTGGACACCCACACGGCCCCCGCCTCCGGAAGCTACTTCCTGGCCTACTGGAACGGCACGGCGTGGACAACGCTTAAGGCCACGCCCGGAACGATTTCCGGTACGACGATCACCGTCCAGGGCGGAACGCTGCCTACCGCGCAGCAGAGCCTGGCTTCGGGCGCGTCGGACTACTTCGTCGTCTATAACGGCATCGTAGAGCCGCCGACGCCGACGCCGAGCCCAACCCCAACGCCAAGCCCGACACCCAGCGCGTCGCCGACCCCCAACGGGATCGCCAACGGAACGTTCAGCAACGGCCTGACGAGCTGGACGCCATGTTCGTACGGGCACGTCGGCTTGGTCGCGCCGGTCAATGCGAACCCGACACCGGCCGTTGCGTCGCCGCAACCAACGGGATCGACCGCGCCTATTGCAGCGGCTTCGATCGTACCCGGCAATCCGGTTGCGCTTGTCCAACTTGCGACCCCGCCGCCAACCTATAACACGCAAGCTGCCCACGCCTCGGCGACGATCCCGCCGGCGCTTGGCAACAATGTGGTGATGATTGGCGACGCGCAAGGCGAAACCAAGGGCGCGGCGGGCATCTGCCAAACGGTTACGGTCGCGGCAAACGCGACGCAACTGCGCTTCTATATCTACGAGGCAGGTACGCAGTACAACTTCAAGTACGCGGACCAAGAAGCAACGATCCTCGACTCGACCGGCACCACCGTCCAGACGACGTTGCTGGCCGAACTGAACTGCCTGTGGAATCCGGGCGTTATCGGCCTGGGGCCGGGAACGACGAGCGGGTGCATCCCCACCGCTGACGGCGGCAGCGGAACGTACCCGAACGAGGACAATGGCGGTTACTGGAAACTCGAAGGGCCATACGACCTAAGTGCATACGTCGGTCGAACGGTCATCGTGGATCTGGGTATCTGGGATAACTTCAACGATCCCGATCCGACCCCGGCCGACGGAAACGTCATCTGGGTCGGTGCGATATCGCTGCTGGGCACCTAACGACGCACGCGCGTCGCTGACAGAAAGAGGCCCGCTTCGGCGGGCCTCTTTTCATTGCTCGTCTTGCGGTGCTTGGGTCTTGCTGAGTTCCAAGACGATCTTCCACTCGTCGGGCATGATCGGCTGGACCGACAGACGTTGCCCGCGCCGCAGCAGCGCCATGCCGAACAGCCGCGGCTCCGCGCGCATGCGCGACAGCGGCACCTCGTGCGCCAGCGGCTCGACGTACTCGACGTCGACCATCTTCCAGATCGGCTTGTCGGGCCGGCTGCGGGGATCGTAGTAATCGCCGCCCTTTTGGAATGCCGTATCGTCGGGATACGCCTCGCGCACGACCTTCACGATTCCGACGGCGCCCGGAACCGCGCACGACGAATGATAGAAAAAACCGAGATCCCCAACCTTCATCTCGATCATATTATTGCGAGCCTGAAAGTTCCGAACCCCCGACCACGGCGTCACCTTTTCCTTGCGCAACCGCTCGAACGAGTACGACTCGGGCTCGCTCTTGAACAACCAATATCGCATCTACATCACCTGCCCTGATTAGAGTATTTCCCCACGAAGATGTCAAGGCTAGGTTCCTAGGCTAGTTGCCGCCGGCGCTTGGGGCGAGCAGTTCGAAGGCGCCTCGTGCTGCGATCTTGTCGCCGGCGTGCAGGCCGGTCACCTCGGCGTTGATGTTGTTGGAGAAGATGACGCGAACGGATTGCTGCTCGAACGTCGTCGTCCCATCGGCCCGGCGCGCTTGGCGAAAGACGAGCGTCGCTCGCGACTGCGGATCGGCGACGATCGCCTGCTGCGGAATCACGATGCCGCGATCGCGGGCGACGACGATCTCCGCGGACACCGCACTTCCCGAGAATGCGGCCGGAACGTCGGCATCGACGACGACCTGCGCGCTCTGCGTCGTCGGGTCGACGGCCCCGCCGATACCGCGTACGCGACCCGCGAGGACGACTCCGGTACTTTGAACGCGCAGACGAACGAGGTCGCGCGGGGCGATGCGCGCGAGATCGGAGCCGGCTACTTCCAGCGTGACGGTTCCGGTGGTGCCCGGGGAGAGGCCAACGACCGCGATGCTGGGATCGACGGATTCTCCAACGCTGTGATAGATCGCGGTCACGATTCCCGCCGCCGGTGCGCGCAGTACGGCGTTGTAGCTGTCGCGGGCCGCGAGCGCGGCCCGCGCGTCGGCGCTCTGCGCCTGGGCTTGCGCTGCGGCAACGTTCGCGTGCGCTCCCCGCGCGTCGGCCTCATCGGCCGCCAACTGCGCGCCGGCCGCTTGCACATCCTTCAACGCCGCCACGCCGGCCGCGTAGAGCCGCCGTTCGCGCGTTACGGCATTTCGATCGATCTCCAGGCGCGTGCTGGTACGATCGACTTCGGCGGCCCGGGCTTGCGCGCGCGCCGCGAGCGCGTCGGCATCGGCCTGCCGGCCGGTCAGCGCGAAGCCGCTCGTATCGACGGCTGCAAGCGGCTGACCGGTGACGACGCGGTCGCCGACGGTGACCAGGACCGACGCGAGCCGTCCGCTCACGGCAAACGCGAGGCGACTTTGCGAGCCGGCGCTGGGCCCCAATCGTCCCACGGCGGGAACGGTGACCTCGATTTCGCCGGCGCGCGCGATTGCGAGTTCGACCGATGGTGAAACCGCGGCGGGGCCGGGCGCGGACGATCGACGCAGCGATGCCACCACGATCGCAAGCGCGATCGCCGCGACGACGCATCCCAGGGCCAGGTACCAACGCGAACGTGTCATGGTGATATCCCCATCGTGATTGCAAGTATCGCCGCCGCCTCCCGTGCGGCCGCCGACGCGACCGTCGCGTTGACCGCCGCTTGCGCGTAGGCGCGGCGCGCGTCGTCTACGTCCAAGCTCGAGGACGCGCCGTTGCGGTAGCCTTCTTCGGTCGCGCTCACCTCCGTCATCGCTTCCGCGCGCGCGCGAGAAGCGGCCGCGGCGGAGTCGACGGCGCCAAGATAGGTGCGTAACGCCGAGGATACCTCGACGTCGACGTTCTGTGCCTGTGCATCGAATCGTGCTTGCGCTTGCGCCAACCGCGCGCGTTCGGCATCCGCGCGGGCGGCGGCGGCGTGCGACAACGGAACGTTCAGCGTGACGATCGCGCTGGGGCCAGAGACGGCAATGCCCGAATCGATACCGCGGCTCCATCCCAACTGCGCGCTGATACCCGGAAGGGTCGCGCGTCGCGCTCCGCGCACGGCGGCCTGCTCGGCCCAAACGCCCGCGCGCGCCGACGCGACTTCGGGCCGGTGCGCGAGCGCTATCGCGACGGCGGCCTCTGGAGACGCGGGTATCGCGGCGGTCAGCGGAAGGGTGCCCAGATCGGGTAACGCCAGCGTCGCATCGTCGCGGCCGATTTCGACGGCCAAGGCGTGCCGCGCGTTGGCATCGTCCGCGCGCGCCGTTGCGAGATCGGCTTGGGCTTGCGCGAGCGCGACGTCGGCCCGTACGACGTCCAATCTCGGTGCGTCGCCGGCCGCAAAGCGCAAGCGCGCGGCGCGAACGTCCGCTCGACCCGATCGAACGATCGTTTGTCGCAGTGCGAAGATGTCGCGCGCGCGCATCGCATCGAAGTACAAACTTGCCGCCTTTACGCGTTCGACGCGTTCGGCGGCGAGCTCGTCGGCACGCGCGGCAAGGTCCTCAAACGATGCTTGTGCCACGGCGGGCGAACGAGCGGCGGCATCGCCGATCGAGAACTGTAGGCCCGCGGTGGTCATCCGCTGCACGATCGTTTCGGAAGCGCCGCCTTGCGGCGCCTGCGCGTAGGTGGCAAAGGCTTGGGGCAGGCCGGTGCCGCGCGCCGCATCGAGCAACGCGGCGCGCTCGCTCACGACGGCTCGGGCTTGGACGACAAGCGGAGCGCGCGCGAGGGCGGCTCGTTCGACGTCCGCGAGGGAGAGCAGTCCACCGAGTACCGCGAAGATCATGCGCGTCGCTCCCTCCCGGCAAAGCCGGCATACAAAACGGGTACCGCGATCAGCGTGAACGCGGTTGCGGTCGATAGCCCGCCGATAACCGCGATTGCCAGCGGTTTCTCCATCTCCGATCCCGATCCAAGCGCGAACGTCAGCGGCAACAACCCGCCGATCGCTGCGAACGTGGTCATAACGATCGGCCGCAGGCGCGCGCGGCCGGCCGCGACCAACGCTTCTTCGATGGACGCGCCTTCGCTGCGGCGGCGGTTCGCAACGTCGATCAGCAGGATGCCGTTCTTGACGATCAGACCCACGAGCAGAAGCAGCCCCATAAACGACGAGACGTTAAACGGCGTTCCGGTGACGAACAATGCGATCGCAACGCCGATGAGCGCGAGGGGAATGGCCGTCAGGATGACCAAGGGCAGACGATACGATCGAAAGGTCGCGAGCATCACGAAGAAGACCAGCGCGATGGCGATCGCGATCACGCTTGCGAACTCGCGGAACGATTGTTGCTGCGATTGATATTCTCCGCCGATCGACCACGTGTAGCCCGGCGGGAACGGCATTGCCGAGAGCGCCGCGCGTACGTCGTCGACCACGGCCGAAAGGCTTCGGCTGCCGTAATTGGCGGTCAACCGGACGACCCGCTGACCGTTCTCCTCGGTGACGTCGCTGGAAAGGCGTGCCGGAAGCGTGCGAGCGACCGTTGAAATCGGCACGATGCCCGCCGGCGTCACGACGAACTGCGCGGCAGCGGAATCGCCGGGTCGCCGAACGCTCACGCGAACCGGCACGACCATCGACGGTTCGGCCAGGACCGTTGCGACGGTTCCTTGCGAAGCGGCCGACAGCGCGTCGGCGAAATCCGCCGAGTTGAGCCCCAGCGCCGCCATGCGCGCCGCATCGGGGGAAATCTTGACGGTCGGATCGTCGTAGGTAACGCCCGAATAAACGTCGGTGAGGCCGGGAACCTTTTTCAGTCGCTTCGCCGCATCGCCGGCCGCAGCAACGAGCGTGGCTTGATCGGCGCCTCGCAGCGTGACCTCGATGGGTGCGGGCGCGCCCGATACGTCGTTGATCATGTCTTCGAGGATTTGGTGGAAGTCCAACGATACGGCCGGCACCGCCGCCTGCATCGCGCCGCGCAAGCGATCGCTGACGGTTTGAAACCCGTCGCGCGCGCGTAGCGGCTTGAGCGTAATACGAATGGTTCCTTGGCGGGCCGGCGTGGGTGAAAAGCCGTTCGTGTCGATGCCCGTGAAACGCCCGACGTCGACGACCGCGGGATCCGACAGTGCGATGCGCTCGAGCGCGGTCGCCGCGGTGTCGCTTGCGGCCAGCGTCGATCCTACCGGCATGCGGTAGACGATTTCGAATTGCCCTTCGTCCAGCGAAGGCAAGAACTCACTGGGAAGACGTGCGAGCAGCAGTCCGGTGACCAGCAGGACCGCGGCCGATCCGAGATAGACCTTCGAGCGGTTGTTCAGCGCCCAGCGGAGCAGCGGCTCGTAGCGGGCGAGCAGGCGCGCAACGAAGCCCACGTCGTCGTGGGTTTGCGACGCGCTGCCGACGAGCTTATCGGCAAAAATCGGCGTAACGAAAATAGCCAGACCCAGCGACACGAGCAGTGCGATGGCCAACGTGATTGCCAAGGCGCGGAAGAAAAAACCGCTGACCCCCGTGAGCAGTAAGAGCGGAACGAACACCACGACGGTCGTTAGCGACGAGGCCGTCATCGGGGAAATCAGCTCGCGCATCGAGCGCGCGATGACGTCTTGCTTGCTTTCGCCGGGATGCAGGTGCAAGTTGCGGGCAATATTCTCGATGACGACGATCGCGTCGTCGATGATCAGGCCGACCGCGACGGCTAAGCCGCCAACGCTCATTAAGTTGAGGGTTTGCCCGAACTGGCCGATCGTGAAGATCGTCACGGCCATGGCCACGGGAATAACCAGCGCGGCCACGAGCGTCATTCGTAAGTTTCGCAGGAATAGCATGATGACGACGATGGCCAGAAACGCCCCTAGCAAGATCGCGTCGCGCAGGCTTTTCTGCGAGTCCCTGACGAGTTGGGTTTGGTCCCAGTATTTGTGAACCGATATTCCCGAGGGCAGGTGTGGAATCAATCGGGCCATGCGTTGTTGGACGGCATCGGCCAGTTTGACCGCATCGGCCTGCGGCAAGCCGAAGAAGTTGAGCGCGTTGGCATGGTGTGCGTCGAACGAAACTTGCTGGGTTAAGGGCGCGACGCCCAACGACACGGTGCCAAGCGCGCGCAGCGGTATTGGATTGTGAGCGGCGTCGCTGACAACGATCGACGAAAGCGTGGCGGCGTCGCTGATGCCGTTGTCGATGACGAGCACCTGACGTTGCGCGTACGCGCTCGATATTCCCGGCGAGATGACGGCGTTGGCGTCGGCGATGGCTTTGCCGGCGTCCGCGGCGGTCAAGCCGTGGGCGGCCAGCGCGGCCGGATCGAGATCCACGTGGTACTCGCGCGCCGGGCCGCCGACGACGAGCATTCTCGCCAGGCCCGGCGTCCCATAGAACTGCGGGATGAGGCTTTGCTGAATCAGTTCGCGCACGACCGTCTGCGAGAGCGTCGGCGCCACGAACGCATACGAGAGGACCGGCTCGGTGGTTGGATTGATGGCCGTCGCTTCGATGGTGGCGCCGGCGGGCAGCGCGGCGCGCGCGCTCGCGATCGCCTGGTCGACGTGCTGGAGATCCGTTTGGACGTCGGTCGACGGAACGAACTCGACGATCAGTTCGGCGCTCCCCTGCGCGGAGGTCGCCAGCGTTCTGGTCACCGAGGGCAAACCGTCGAAGGCTCGTTCGAGCGGCTGCGCGACCTCGATACGTACGCGATCCGGCGGAAGATCGCCGACATCGGCGACGACGTCGATGCGTGCGAACGTCATCGTCGGAAAGATCGACGCGGGAATGGTGACGTATGAATAGACGCCCAGCACGGTGAGAGCCGCCACCAAGAAGATGAGGCTCTTTTCGTGCCGCAGCGCGAACCGGTCCAGACTCAGGGCGCGCCCCTAGTCGTTGCCGGTATCGATTGAATCCTCGAGCACCTTTCCAGTGATCGCGTCGATGCCGACTTCGCGAACGCTGTGCCCGACGCGAATGTCGAAACTATAGCGCAGCCCGCTGCCGCCGAGCTCGGGCTCGAGCTCCCAGCCGACGAGCGTACCGCGTTCGACGGCCAGCGCCGTCGAGCGCGCCTTCGCCGGCGAAACCTTGACGCTCTTGAGATATTGCGTGCCCTTGAGCGGCACGGCACTCGCGGCGGGCAGGGTATAGGCGACGACCAAAAGGGCCGTCAGGATGGAAAGACGCTTCATGGGGCAAGCATAGCAACCGTTTATGACACCACGATGAACGGCGTGTTAGGCTGGAAAGGCGATGGTAACCAACGCTCCCGCGCGCGGCCCATTTGCAAGCGTCAGCGAACCGCCGCTTCCCTCGACGAGCGCGCGGGCGATGGCCAATCCTAGGCCGCTGCTGCCCGCTCGCCGCGCGGGGTCGCCTCTCCAAAAGCGTTCCGTCGCGCGTTCGAGCGCTTCGGGAGTAAAGCCGGGGCCGTCGTCCTTCACGACGATCGTTGCGGCCCGCCGATCGCCCGCGACGACGATATCGACCTGACTCGTCGCCGGTGTCCAGAGGATCGCGTTGTGAACGATGGCGGTCAGCGCGCGGGAAAGCGCGTCGGCGTTCGCGTTGACTATCGGGCGTCCGACGCCGACGACGTGGAGCGCGATGGTCTTAGCGCGCGCGCTCGGCTCGAACCGCATCGCGATTTGCTGCGCAAAGGGCAACAGATCGAGCGCCTCTCGCGAGCCGCTGCCTTCATCCGCGCGCGCGGCATCGAGCAGCGCTTCCACCAAACCCTCCATCCGATCGGCTTCGGTTGCGATCACCTCGAGTGCCCGTCGATACTCGCGAGCGGAGCGTTCGCGCCGCAGCGCGAGGTCGGCCTCGGCGCGGATCACGGACATCGGCGCGCGGAATTCGTGGGAGGCGTCGGCCGTAAAGCGCTGCTGGCGTTTGAACGCTTCCTCCAAACGATCGAGCATCCGATTAAAGGCTTCGCACAATCGCGCGAGCTCGTCGAAACCGGTTTCGTCCAATCGACGCGAAAGATCGCGGGCTTCGATGTCGGCGGCGAGTGCGGAGAGACGGCGCAGCGGCGCCAGCGCGCGCCCCGCGAGCCATCCCGAGAAAAGCAGCGCCAGCGCGAGGATCGTGATCGCGACGGCCGTCGACGCGGCGATCGCGCTGCGATCGAAATCGCCGATCCACGCGTCGTCGGCCCATGCGAAGGCGGCGCCCACGATCGTGCCGCGGTTTAGATCGCGCAATGGCACCCCGACGACCCGAACGGCATTCGATCCGCTGCCGGCGTCGAACGAGCGAGTGCCGACCAGCGATCGTAGGGCCGACACGATCCCCGAGGCCACGCTCTTCCCGCTTTGAAAGACGACGCGTCCGCGCGCGTCGACGATCGCTCCGGAGATCGCCGCGGGAAAGATCGACGCGAGTTGTCTGCGGTCGTCCCCCCCGACCGCCACCTCGTTGCCGTCGACGGCGGCGACGGCGGCCGCGGCTTGCGCTGCGGTGGTCAGCCGGTCGTCCAGCCCGGTCCGCAGCGTACGATCGATCGTGACGATCGAAAGCATGGCGAACACGATCAGCCCGATCGCCAGGCCGATACCGTAGGTCATGGCTAGACGGGTGCGCAGGGTCATCTAGGTACCAAACCGGTATCCGGCGCCGCGAATCGTGTGCAGCACGGGAGACTCGCCGGGCGCCGTTAGTTTCGCGCGCAGCCGCCGAACGTACACGTCGACCACGTTGGATTCGACGCCGGCGTCGCGCTCCCACAGCGCATCTTCGAGCATCCGCCTGGAAACGATCGACTCGGCATTGCGCATGAAGTATTCGAGAAACGACGTTTCGCGCGCGGTGAGATCGATGCGACGGCCGGCCCGCGTCGCGCGACGCGTCGCCCGGTCGAAGACGACGTCGCCGACCCGTAGTTCGTCGGATGGGATCGCCGCCGAACGTCGCGTGATCGACCGTAACCGCGCCTCAAGTTCGCCGAAGACGAACGGCTTGCGCAGGTAGTCGTCGACGCCGGCGTTGAGCCCTTCGATAGCATCGGCGGGGAGATCCCGCGAGGTCAGCATGAGGACCGGCGTCGACGCTCCCGTCTCGCGTAAGGATCGGACGAGCGAGATGCCGTCCTTCCCGGGAAGGTTCCAGTCCAGCACGATGGCGTCGTAGTCGGCGGTCAGAGCTAACGCTTCGCCGTCACAGCCGTCATCGGCGGTGTCGACGACGTGACCTTGTTCGGTCAGGCCGCGCCGTACGACGTCTCGCAACGCCGGGTCGTCCTCGATTACCAATAACCGCATCGAGCCTATCCTATCATAGGCTCGATGCGGTCCGCGTTATGGAAGTTTGGTTGAAAGAACGAACGTCCAGGTGGCGGGCCCAAGGACGTTGCCGATCGTAGCGGCCGTTTGGCCGCCGATGACTTCGATCGGAACGCCGCCCCCGTAGATTGGAAGGATCCCCGGGAACTTGTTGTAGATGTTGTCGCCGGAGATTTGCAGCGACAGGGTCTTGCTGAGGGGATAGCGCAGCGTCGCGTAACCGATTCCAAAGGCCGGTTGGTTGAGCGAGTTGTTGTTTCCGTAGTACGTTTCGCCCAGCGATGCAAACGCGCCGTTTGCCAACGAGTATGAGACCTCAGCGTTGCCTTGCGAATATGGGATGCGCATGTTGCCGTTATACGATAACCCGCCGATCCCCACGCCGTCACCGTTGGTGTTTTGCCCGGCGATGATGTTAATGTTTTGGTCTTGCGTACAGCCAGGCCCAGGGATGGAGCAATAGAAGTACGGCGGCAGGTCGTAGTAGTAGCCTTTCTGCACCGATCCCGCGAGCAGGTATCCGAATCCGACGGTGGGCGAGCGGCGGATCGAAAGCTCGATGCCTTCAAAACGCGCGTTGCTGATGTTGGTGTTCGTCTGATTTAGAATGGGCGTATTGGGCGGAATGGGTCCGGTACCTTGACAGGTGCCCGCCGTGCCGCACGTTTGACCGGTGTCGACCGTCTGCGAGAAGAAGCGATTGAAGAGGTTGGTGAGATAGATGTCGCCGGAAACCGTCGTCACGTTGTCCTTCAAGCGAAGGTCGGCACCGAGATCGTAGCCGAACCCTGTTTCGGGCTTGAGATTTCCGTTGCTCTGCTGTTCGATGGCCTCGTGCCCGTCGAACGTCGGCGTCGACGTGATCTGGTTGAGCAGCCCGAGGAACGGCGGGGCTATCGAACTGCCCACCGCCAGGCGGATCGAGGAAGCGGCGTTCGGCCGATACACCAGGCCGATACGCGGATCGTCGTGTGCGTTCTTGGTGGTTCCGAACGAGACGCCGGTTCCGAACTGTGCCGCCGCTTGGTTATTGCAATCGCCGTTCGCGCAAGCGATCGGATACGTGCTGCTGTACGTATTGAAATAGTTGGCCAGGGTAAGGTCGAGTTTCGATCCAAGGTAGAAATGGCCCCGAAGCAGCGCGGTGGTCAAGAGTTGTGACGTGCCCGGCGGCAGGTTGAATGAGTAGAACGGCCCGGAAAACACCGAGTAGTCGATGCTTTGCGCGGACGTCCGATCGATCGAAAACGTCAACAGATCGTTGTTTCCGAAGGGATGCTGGTATTCGAACGAGCCGCCGGCGAGTTTGTCGGTTTCGGGCTCTTGGTAGTAATCGTTGTATCCAACGTTCCCGGTCGTGCCGTTGAACGTCTGAGAATTCCCCGAATCCGTGCCAAACAACTTCACGACGTTGTAATCTAGGCCGTTTGGATTGCCGCCTTGATACTGAAAGCGCGTGATCGAAGCGCGATAATAGCGTGCCAGGAGCGAATCCTGGCCGGCGGTCGTCAAGACCTCGGCTTGGAAGATCGGCTCGTTATTGAACTCGCCACTGAACGCGCCGGGAAAGACGTTAGCAACCTGTATCGCGCCGGGTTGCAGCGGTCCTGTATAGCCGGCGTCAGGGGTGAACTGCGCGTCGGTATAGGCCGACGTATTCCCGTTTTGGTCGCTGACGGTCTGACCGCCAAGATAGCTGACCGTCGCGGTGGTCGCGGAGGAGAACTTGTAGCGAAGTTTGAGCAGTTCGGCGGTTTGATCGAGGTTGCCGTAGAGCTGATAGCAGCAGGCCAGAAGCGGGTAGCCCGTCGTGATGGTGCTCGCGGTGGTTCCCACAGTGGAGCTCGTCGAGTTACCTGACAGCGTGTTGCCGTTGAGCGACCCGCCGGAGGGGTCGTAATAGACGCCCTTCCCGTTAAGCGCGGACGGGTTATTGTTGGTCGCGAAATCGAACACGAATCCCAAGCGCCCGACCGTGTTGGAAAGGCTGAAGTTCGTGTAGGTTCCACCGTGGTTGGTCGCGCCGGCGATCAGCTGTGCGGACGGCAAGAGCGTCGGATCCTTCGTGCGAAAGTTCGTCGTGCCGCCGATGGCATTGTTGACCTCGGGCGAATTGGCGCCGGGGCCTTTGATGACCTCGACGGAGCCGAACATGAAGCTGTTGAGGAACGTCGTGACGTTATCCCCGTATTGCCCGACGGAAATCGGGTGCCCGTCGATGAGCGATGCGGTCTCATAGGACGTCGCATCGCGAATATTCGGGATGGTGATGGCGCCGGGCGCTGCGGCGTTGGATGAGGTCGAGGGAAACGAGATTTGGAGGCCCGGAATCTGACTGAGGACCCGCGTCACTTGCGGCTGGGCCTGATCGATGAACGTCTGCGTCGTGACGACGTTCACCGAGGCGGGCGAGGTATTGATGGCCCCGCGCCCGTTCGCTCGGACCGTCGCGATGGTTTCCAGTGAGGAAAACGTCGCGGCTTGCATACGAACCGTTAACGCCGTCGTCTGGCCGGCGAGCAGGGCAACGTCGTTTTGGACGGCGGTCGAAAATCCGGGCTTCGACACGGAGAAGGTGTAGATGCCCGGCATCGCGCCGGAGATGGTGAACGCGCCGCGCGCGTCGGTCGTGCTCGTTTGTACGCTCGGACCGCGAAGGGTGACCGTCGCGTTGGAGATCGGCGCTCCCGATTCGTCGGCGATCGTTCCCGTCACGGTGGCCGTGGTTTGAGCCGCGGATGACAGTGGAATGGCACTGACGAGGACGAATGCGATAGCGAGGACGAATGCAAACGGCTTGAACACAAGAGCCTCCGTTTTCAAGTCAATAGCAACGGCAATGGCGTTTGCTGCCAAGCCCACGGTCTTATCTTATGCCACAGACATTCTGTCCGTCAACATCACCTTAACGTGACCTTATGTCGCGCTTTGGGGAAAAGGGGTGGCGACGTTCGTGCAAAATGGGGCAGGGCTGTTGCAGAAATAGGAGTCATGCATGCCGTTCGTTCCGATGGCGCCACCCGTTTCGGTCCCGGGTTCCGGCGGTTTCGACTACGTGACCGTCGACTCGGCAAACGGGCGCGTCTACGCCGCCTCTCGCGGCAGCGCGTCGGGTCTGCTCGTCGTCGATGCCAAGACGGGCCAAATCATTGGCACCGTCAAGATCGGCCCGATGGCCGGCAGCGCTCCTGATCCGGCAACGGGACACGTCTACACCGGCGACGGCGACGCCAAGGCGTTCTCGGAGGTCGACCCGGTCGCGCTGACCGAATTGCAGCGCGTTTCGGTCGACGGACCGGTCGATGCGATCGCCTATGACCCAGGCAACGGGCGGATCTACGGCGACGAAGACGACGGCACGCGCGTCTTCGTCATCGATGCAAAGACGTTCAAGCAGATCGGGACCGTTGCGCTGCCGGGTCACAAGCCGGAATATCTTCAGATCAATCCCAAGACGCACGAGATCTATCAAAATATCGACAATCTAAGCGAGATCGCCGTTATCGACCCCGTGACGTTCGCGGTGACGCGCACGATTCCGACGCCCGAGATCCTGCACAACCATCCGTTGCAGTACGACCCGGTCTTCGACCAGTTGCTCGTGGGCGGCACCAACGGAAAACTCTCCGTTTACACCTCGGCCGGGAAGCGGCTCTCGACGATCGATATCCCGATCGCGCGCGTCGATCAGTGCGACTTGGACCATCGAACCCATCTTTTGGCCTGCGCCGGCGGCGGCAAGATCGTCTTGATCGCCAACGACGGCACCAATCCGCCCAAGGTCGTGGCGCAGGTCGACGTCGCATCCGGCATCCATACCGTCGCCATCGACCCCAAGACCGGCACCATCTGGGGCGTTTGGGGCGACCGCGCATCCGGCAAAGCCTACATCCAAGGCTTCACCTACACGCCTTAAGTCGAGTGTCGTGGCGAGCGTAGGCCCGAAAGGCCGGAGTCGAGCCATGGGCCTACACCATTGCTCGCGCTGGCTCGCCACGATGTATTGCGCGTGCGTCGCGTTTCTGCTCGTCGGTACTGCACCGGCCCATGCCGATGCGCGCTGGCTCCTCGTCAGCGACATTCACCGGAATCCCTTCGATCGAGCGACGGCGCCATCGCGGCCGGGCGCGGATAGTAATCCGGCGCTATTGAACTCGGCCATCGCGCGCATGCGTTTGGAAGCACCCGACCCGGCGGTGGTCGTGATCGCGGGCGACTTCCTGGCGCATCATTTCGACCGGCTCGCGAAGCAGAACGCGCCGCGCATGACGCTAGAGGCGGCCGAATTGCAGACGATGGCGTCGATCGCGCGGCAGTTCGGACGCACGTTTCCGCGCGCGCGATTCCTGATCGCGCTGGGCAACAACGACGACCCGTGCGGCGACTACCGCAGCTCGTATGCGAGCCCGTACCTCCGCGCGCTGGCCAAGATCTGGGCGCCGCTGGTCGATCGTAACGATGCTGCGCCGGGATTCGCTCGCGACTTCTCTACCGACGGAGCCTACGTCGCCGCGCTGCCTATTGCCAATCTGCGCGTCGTCGTAGTGAACTCGGTCTACTGGTCGTGGCGTGCGAACGCTGCATGCTCGCCCGCGGCCGCCGGGAACGTTGAGTTCGCGTGGTTGGATAGAACGCTAGCGGCAACGCCGGCCGGCGAACGCAATCTCATCGTGATGCACGTCCCACCGGGCATCGACGGCTACTCGACAGGGTTCGTTCACGGCGCAGTAACCGTGCCGTTCTTGCATCCGGCGGACTCGGCGCGGTTGATCGCGGCACTGGCGAACCCCGGCAATCGCGTCGATGCGGCGCTTGCCGGCCACGCGCACGAACTCGAACTGCGTGCGCTCGACGACGTGCCCATGCTCGTCGTCCCATCGATCTCGCCGATCTACGGTCGCGCCCCGTCGTTCTTCGTAGCCACGATGGCCGCGAACGGAACGCTCGCCGACTACACAGCCGAGATTTATGACTATGCGACCGCGTCGTGGCGCTCGGCCTACGATTTCAACCGCGTCTTCGGTGTGCACGGGATCGACGCGCGATCGATCGCCGCGATTCACGCGCGGATGACGGGCGGATGGCGCCCGCCCGCAGCCATTCAGACCTCGACCGACCGCTACGCCCGCTGCGCCCAAACCGAAATGACCGCCGCGCGCTTCGACGCCTGCACCGGCAACCCCGCCGGCCGCGTCGACGTCATCCTCGCCGCTGTCGCACTAGCGCTAGCCGCTGCCGGTTTGGCGATCTTCTTGCTGGTATTTCGGCGGGTGTTACGAGTAAGCGTCCGTTCTGAAGTCGCAAGAGGTCCCAAATGTCGCGGGGAATAAGGCCGCCTCATGGCAGGCAGAGTAGTGCGCGCGACGGAGCGCGGTTGGGATGGGGTCGCGGTCGAGGGGTATCGGCCGGGGTCGCCGGATTTGGGCGTTGAGCGGCATACGATCGTGGGCGGCCGTAAGGACGATCCGAACGAGCCGGGGCCGGCG
>DATCDS010000124.1:0-5547 GCA_036510515.1 Vulcanimicrobiaceae bacterium | reverse complement strand
CGACGACGCGGCAATATTGCTGTTGCATTTCTCGACGTTCGCAACGAAACCGGCCTGGCTGGACGAAGCACCGCCCGACCGTAGCTGGCGCTTTCACTCCAGCGACGCCCATTCCGCCCAAACCTCTAGACGTGAGATCGTCGCGTATCTCGCCCTCTTCGTGTCCGAATCTGCGGATATGTTCGCAACCGAACTCATCGTCGGCGAACTCTTGGCCAATACCGTCGAACACGCGCCCGGTCTGGTTGAAATTCGAATCGTGTGGCGCGGCGCCGAGCCAACAATGATCGTGCGAGATTCGGGTCCTGGAATGCATAGCATCAGTCACGACCTGCCCGGCGACCCGCTCGATGAGAACGGGCGCGGCCTGTTCTTGATCAAGCGACTAGCCGACGACATCGCCATGAAGGCGTCGCCTGGCTTTGGAACCGAAGTGCGGGTTACACTGCCGTTTCGTAGGGTCGTTGGGAATTCCTAAGCGCCAAATAGTGTTCTCGAACCAAGGCGAGCACGCGCCGGAGGATCGTCGCTTCGCTGGGGGCAGACGCGACCAACCGCGCTGCGGTGATGATGCCATCGCCTAGTGCCTCGGCCGGCAGCCGTTGCCCCAGTTTGGACGGGGAAACGCAGGTCCGGCCATAGGATCGTCGGTACCCGGGCGCGGCCAAAGCCATCTTCTCGTGTTCCCAGCAGGATTTACGCCCGGTCGGGGCAACGCCGCTGCACAGATGGACGGCATTATTATTGCTCGCCTCGACGGTGAAATTGACGTGAATTCGAAGGCTGAGCTCCGCGCGAAGCTGGAGCCGTTGATTTCGGCCAAGATCGCCATCGTGGACCTTCGCGAGGTCACGTACATGGACTCCAGCGCGCTGACCGAGCTGCTCCTTCTTCGTCGCAAGCGCGACGGCAGCGACCCGGACGGCAACCTCCAGGCGATGCGGCTCATCGTGGGCAACAGCCCGGCCAGGCGCGTGCTCCAACTCTCTGGTTTCGACAAAGTCTTCCCGATGTATGACACCTTGGAAGAAGCTGGCGTCCACGAGTGACCCGCCTCTTCGAGGTACCACGCGAGGTACGGCCTCTCGTCGCCTCGTCGATCGTTTCCAACATCGTTCTGCTCGTTCTCTTTGCCGCGGCGGCCATCTGGTTCACGACCGGCGTCCGCCACGCCATCGGTCAACAGCAGAATATTCGGCGCGCGCAGGTCGCACGCTCGGCGGTCTTGCGCTTCCAAATCGACGAAGAGAGCTCGCTGCGCGGCTTCGAGCTTACGAGCGACAAGGCGTTCTTGGAGCCCTACAACGTTGCGCTCGTTCGAATGCCGATCGCTTTCTCGATCCTGTACCCTTCGGGAACGGCGGCCGGCGTCAACCCTTCGCTCTTCCAAGCCGAGCGCGCGATCAACGCGCGCTGGCTGCACGTCGTCGCCGCCCCGCTGATCGCCAATCCTCATCGAGCCGACCACGACGCGCTGGATTTGCGCGGCAAGACGCTGATCGATTCGTTCCGCGCGCGCGATGCGACCGTCACGGCTCAGCTCGGCACCGCCGCCGATAGAGTCGACGCCGCCTCGGCGCGGCTGATAGCGACCGTCTTGGGCCTGACGTTAGGATTCGGTTTTTTCATCGCCCTGGTTCTGAGCTTCTACTCGATCGTCCAAAGTCGCTTGAACGAGGCGCTGAGCACGCAGCACGATGCCTACGAGGCCGAGAAGCGCATCGCCGATTCACTGCAAGAGGCGTTCGTACAGCAGCGGTTGCCCCACGTCGCACACCTCGCACTCAGCGCCATCTACGTGCCCGCAAAATTAGAAGCGCAAGTTGGCGGCGACTGGTACGACGCATTCGAGTTGCCCGATAAGCGGATACTGTTTTCGATCGGCGACGTCGCCGGCCACGGTCTGGACGCCGCGGTTGTCATGAGCCGCGTTCGCCAAGCAATCATCGCAACGGCCCTGCACGAGAACGATCCCGGCGTCGTGCTCGCGCGCGCCAACGCCGCGCTCATCTTACAAGACGTGACGATGGTCACGGCGCTGTGCGGCTTTATCGATCCGCGGACGTTTGAAATTCGCTATGCGACGGCCGGGCATCCGCCGCCGCTGATCGTTGCGGACGGCAGGGCCGCGTTTCTCGATCGCGACGGCCCGCCGCTGGGAGCGCTCGATCGCCCGATCTATCCGGTCATGCGCTACGTCGCGGCGCCCGATTCGTTGCTCGTCCTCTATACCGACGGCGCGCTGGAATACGAACGCGATCTAGATCGAGGAGAAAAGCTGCTGCTGCAGGCAGCGACCCTAGCGGCCGTCCAACGCGGCGATCCATCGCGCGACATCTTCGCCCGACTTTTCGGCGACGCCGCGCCGCCCGACGATGTCGCCATTCTCACGGCGCTGTTTGCGCGTTCCGATCAGCTGCCTCTGGCCATGAAATAAAACATCGCGAGCGTCGTGAGGCCCATCAGCGCCACGGTCGCCCAGCCCCACCAACGCGCCAGGAGCGAACTGCGCCATCTGCCCATCAGCGCACGGTCGGACGCGATCCAGACGATCACCGCGATCAGCGGCACCGCCGCAACGCCGTTAAGAACCGCCGACCAAAACAGCGCGCCGATCGGATTGACGCTGACCACGGCCATGATCGCGCCGGCCACGACGCCCGCGGTTAAGACGGCGTAAAAGCCTGGCGCGCGGCGCAATTTCTCATTGAGACCTTCGCGAAAGCTGAAGAGTTCGGCCGCGACGTAGGCCGACGATCCCGCTAGCGCCGGTACGGCGAGCATGCCCGTGCCGACCATCCCCATGGCGAACAACAGATAGGCAAACGGACCCGCCAAAGGACGCAGCGCTTGGGCGGCTTGCGCGGCGGTGGCGATGTGGTGATTGCCGTGCGCGCCCAAGGTCGAAGCGGTCGTGATGATAATGAACAGCGCGACCACGTTGGAAAAGATCATGCCGGCGTTGACGTCGCCATGCATAGCCTTGATCTCGTGCGGGTTGCTGCCGCGCCGAGAAGCAACGGTTCCTTTGCCGGCGGACTTCTCTTCCTCGATCTCTAAGCCGGCTTGCCAGAAAAACAAGTACGGCGTGATCGTGGTTCCCATGACTCCCACCGCGGTCGAGAGCCACTGCACGTTGAACTGTACTTGCGGGATCACCAGACGTAGCAACACCGTCGCCCAGGGCGGATGCACGATGAACGCCGTCACGATATACGCAAAAAGCGTGACCGCCAGCCATTTGAGGATACGCGCCAAGACCGTATACGAACAGTAGACTTGCATGAGGACCAGCAACGCGCCAAAGAGCACGACCCACACGTATACCGGCAATCCCAGAACCAGATGCGCCGACGCAGCCATGCCGGCGATATCGGCGCCGATGTTGAACGTATTGGCAACCACGACGATTAGCCCCAGACCGAGGGCCGCCCAAAACGGCAGCCGCTTGCGCATCAGTGATGCCAGGCCTTCCCCGGAGACCAAGGCGATGCGCGCGCTCATGCCTTGAATCACCGCCATCATCGGCGTCGTAATCAGGGCGATCCAAAGCATCGAATAGCCGGTCACAGCGCCGGCGACCGAGTAGGTCGAAATGCCCGACGGGTCGTCGTCGGCGGCGCCGGTGATGAGACCCGGACCTAATGCCTTCAACCAGGCGAGCGCGCGATTCCTCACCGAGCCGGTATACCCGAAATTCTCCCATTCTTGACCCGGGTAACCGCCCGCTTCCTCGTCGAACGTAGGGGCAAGGGAAAATCGTTCGTGGAGGGTACCGCTATGCTCGATACTTCACTTGCCTCGCTGGCCGCTCGGATCGACGAACTTGAAGCACAGGCCTCCCGTCTACGCGCCGACGGCCGCCGCTTCAAAGTCTTCGCCGCAATTTCGTGCGTCGCGCTGGTCGGCCTGACGGCCATCGGCGCCGCATCGGCGGCCAAAACCTCGGCCCCATTTACCGTCGTCGATTCGGCCGGACATACCCGCGTGCGCCTGGACGCAAGCGGCCTGCACGTGTTCGACGCCCGCGGAAAACAACGCGCCTTGGTTGGCTTTAATGCCAAGAGCCAGCCCGTCGTGCACCTGTACGATGCATCGGGCGGCCTGCGCGAATCACTGTATCTCAGCCCCAAGCAAATTCCCGGAATCGAACAGTACGACCAACACGGCAACCTACGCTCGGAATACGACCTGGACGCCGCCACGAATGAAATTGCGGAAATCGAGTTCCAGGGTACCGAGGGCAACGATCGGTTCTTCGTCAACGGTGGCGACAAGCCGTTCGCGCGCTTCGGCGATGCCACGCACGCGAACCGCGCGTATTTCGGCCTGACCACGCAAGGCGACGGGCTGATGAGGATGTACGATCCGCAGGGCAAAGAGATCGTCTCGGTCGAGGGCCAAGCCCAACCGTTCATGCGCATGAGCCAAGCCGGCACCGAGCGCATGTTCTTGGGCGTTTCGACGGCAAACAACGGCCTGTTCACCCTCGACGACGCCAGCGCGCGCGATCAGATCGAACTGCAAGGCGGTGACTATCCGTTCCTTCGTCTGTTCGACACGTCGCATACCGAGCGTGCCGTGATGGGTGTGTACGACGATGGCACCAGCGGCGCGTCACTCTTCGGCTCCGACGGCACCGCGCTCTGGAAGGCGCCGTAGCGCGATCGCGAACGCGGGGGCCATGGAACAGGTTCGATTGGCCACGCCGTTCGGGCGCGATCTGGTCGTCGTAGTTGAAAACGACCGGGTCCACGCCAGTGACTTCCGAACGCCCGCCAAGCGCGCGCGGGTGCCCGAAAGCGCGCTGGCTCGCGAGGTGGCCGCACAAGTGCGCGCGTACATCGCGCGGCGACTGCGGTGCTTCGACCTTCCGCTCGCACTCGACGGTCCACCGTTCGCCGTTGAGGTTTGGCGTCTGGTCGCCTCGCTGGAGTTCGGCGAACTGATCTCGTACGGCGAGGTCGGACGCGCGCTCGGAAAACCGTTAGCGCACAGGGGCGTCGCGGCGGCGATGCGTCGTACGCCGCTGGATCTCTTGATACCGGCGCACCGCGTCGTCGGGGCGGACGGACGCCTGAAGGGGCTGCCCGGAGCGCGGATGCGCCGACGCCTGCTGGTTCACGAAGGCATCGTCATACGCTAGCGGCGCTATCGCTTTTGCGCGTCGATCAACACGATCGCGCGCTGATGGGTCGCCTTCACCGCGTCGTAGGCGCTTAGCGCCGCGCCCAGTGGCGCGTTTGGATCGAGCAGCTGCGATCCCGTCATCCCAAATTGCGCTTTGAGCTGGCCGTCGACGGGATCGCGCAAGATCGCTGGCAGCGAACGATAGCGATCGATCACGCCCATCGCCGCGCCGGCGCGCGCGTCGAGCATCGTTGGATCCATCGTGAGTACCAGCAATCCGTGCGTGCGGCCTCGATCGGTTTGCGTAAACATCGCAAAGTCGATCCCGTAGGATCTCGCCTGCGCGAGCGCCTCGTCCGTGCTGCCGTCGAGCGGCGCGACGGCGTAGCCCGGCGGCGTGTTCGTGCGTTCGCCATC
>DATCDS010000123.1:0-7324 GCA_036510515.1 Vulcanimicrobiaceae bacterium | reverse complement strand
CCGGGAACGCAGGCTAGCGCGTCGTGGCAAAAATGAAACAGCAGCGCGCTGCGGCCAGCGCGAAAGAAAAGCTTGCCAATTCGCCGGCATACGATAACCGCCGCGCACGTCACGAATTTTTTATCTTGGAATCGCTCGAAGCCGGCTTGAGCCTGACCGGAACCGAGGTCAAAGCGATTCGCGCGGGCGGCCTGAGCCTCAACGAAGCCTACGCGCGTTTTCGCGACGGCGAGGCTTGGCTGATGGGATTGCACGTTCCGCCCTACAAGCAAGGCAGTTATGCGAACGTCGAACCCAATCGTCCGCGCAAGCTCTTGCTGCACAAGTCTCAGATCGCGCATCTGCAAGAACGGGTCGGCGAAAAGGGCCTGACCATCGTTCCGCTGCGGATGTACTTTACGCGCGGCAAGGTTAAGGTCGAGCTCGGCCTGGCCAAGGGCAAGAAACTGTGGGACAAGCGCGCCGACGTTGCCAAACGCGACGTCGAGCGAGAGATCGCCCGGCACGTCGGCTAACGGTAAGGACTCGTCATGAGAGGAGCGCATCCCGAACGCGCGATCGAACGGCGCGTCGAAGTCGACGGCATCGTGCGCGCGGGTCAGCGCGTCGTCGTGGCGTGCAGCGGCGGTCCCGACTCCGTCGCGCTGTCGGCCGTGCTGCACGCGCTGTCCAAGCCCCTGGGCCTGACCTTGACCTTGGCCTACGTCAATCACGGTACGCGCGCGTCGGCTTGGCAAGACGAATGCGTCGCGTTGGCCATTGCGGCTCGATTCGGCCTGACGCTTCGGATCGTCGCGCTGGACGGCGTGCGGGCCGACGAGGCGTCGCTGCGAGAAGCGCGCTACGCGGCCTTGTTGTCGATCGCGCGTGCGGTGGACGCCGGCGCGGTCGCGACCGCCCATCACGCCCAGGATCAAAGCGAGAGCGTCCTCCTGGCGCTCTTTCGCGGGGCCGGACCGACCGGGCTGGCGGGAATGCCGGCGCGGCGACCGCTGGGCGAGGGGATCGATCTGATCCGCCCGCTGCTGCGGGTGGCCTCCGAAGATCTGGCTGCATACTGCCGCTTCGAGGGCTTGCCCTACGCGATCGACCCCACGAACGACCGAGCCGCCGACGCACGCAACGCCGTCCGGGCCGCGCTGGATGCCTTGCGCCCGGCTTTTCCGGGTCTAGACGTCGCGGTCGCGCGGGCCGCCGAGGTCGTGGCCCAGGAGCGTGCGGGGAGCGCGCGGGCGGGGTTGCGTCGGCAGGTGCGGGACGCTCTGCGCGAGCAGGAAGGCCTACGCGACGTGGACTTCGATCACGTCGAAGCGGCGGTTCGAGCGTTGGAAAACGGCTCGAGCGGCCGATTCTTTATGAAGGCCGGCACGTCGCTGGTCGTCGAGCGGGGCAGACTAGTAGAAGAATGAAGGCTATGGACACCTACGAGGGGACCATCGAGCGCACGCTCTTTACCCAGGCCGAGATCGCGCAGGCGATCGATCGGCTTGCCGAGCGCATCGCCGCGGACTACCGCGGGCAACCGTTGCTGCTGCTGGGCGTGTTAAAGGGAGCGCTCTACGTTACGGTCGATCTCGCTCGCGCCATCGCGGGCATCCAGGATGGCCCAAGCGAGGTTTGCGTCGATTATCTCTGCGTCTCGAGCTACGGAAACCAGACGCGATCGTCGGGAGAAGTTCGGATGCTCAAAGATACGACCCAGCCGGTGACCGATCGCAACGTGGTCGTGGTCGAGGACATTATCGATAACGGTCTCACGCTGGAGTACCTCCAAACGTTGCTGGGGGGGCGCAATCCGGCAAGCCTGCGTTCGTGCGTGCTCTTCGACAAGCCGTATCACCGGCGCGTGGCCGTAGACGTCGATTACGTCGGCTTGATTTCGCCCGACGAATTCGTCGTCGGGTACGGTTTGGACTATCAAGAACTTTTTCGGAACCTGCCCAGTCTCGCGCAGTTGCGCTCAAGGGTTTTCGCCCAGTAAGGTCGTCGCAATACCATCGTGAATAAGTATCTCCGCTCCATCCTGCTCGTACTGGCCGTCGCCGCCGTGGTGGTCTTTCTCGTCGAGCACATCGCGCAGCCCGGTCAAACCGTCAACGCGCTGGACTACAGCGCCTTCGTCAAGAAACTCGACGCGGGGCAAGTTACCTCGTACCACGCCGTCGCCAACAACGTCAGCGGCGATTTGGCGGACAAGACCAAGTACACCGTCTCGGTTCCCCCGATCGATTCTCTGTCGGTCGCCCAAGTGGAGAAGCACGTCAAGGGCCCGGTCACCTACGACAGCGCCCCCAACACCAACCTGGTGAACTACCTGGGAACGATGCTGCCGTTCTTGATCTTGTTCGCGCTGGTGTTCTTCGTCTTTCGACAAGCGCAGAGCGGCGGAAATCAAGCGATGTCGTTCGGACGATCGCGCGCGAAGATGTTGTCGGAAAATCGGCCGAAGGTCACCTTCGGCGACGTAGCGGGCGTCGATGAAGCTAAAGAAGAGCTGGCCGAGATCGTCGACTTCCTCAAATTTCCAAAGAAGTATCAACTCCTCGGGGCGCGGATTCCCAAGGGCGTGCTGCTGTTGGGGCCGCCGGGATCCGGCAAGACTTTGCTCGCGCGCGCCGTGGCCGGCGAAGCCGGCGTGCCGTTCTTCTCGATCTCGGGTTCGGACTTCGTCGAAATGTTCGTTGGCGTCGGCGCATCGCGGGTTCGCGATCTCTTCGAACAGGCCAAGAAATCGGCCCCGTGCATCATCTTCATCGACGAGATCGACGCGGTCGGACGTCAGCGCGGCGCGGGCTTGGGCGGCGGCCACGACGAGCGCGAGCAGACGCTCAACCAACTGCTCGTCGAGATGGATGGTTTCGATCAGAATACCGGCGTGATCTTGGTGGCGGCCACCAACCGCCCCGACGTTCTCGATCCCGCGCTGCTGCGCCCCGGGCGCTTCGATCGTCAGATCATCGTCGATCGCGCCGACTACCGCGGTCGCACGAAGATCCTAGAAATTCACGCGCGCAACAAGCCGCTCTCCAAGGAAGTCGCGCTCGAGACCTTGGCAAAACGGACGCCGGGTTTTTCGGGCGCCGACCTTGAGAATCTATTGAACGAAGCCGCGCTCTTGGCCGCGCGTCGCAACAAGACCGCGATCGACATGAACGACTGCGACGAGGCGATCGATCGTGTGATGGTTGGCCCCGAGCGCAAGTCGACGGTGATGAGCGCCAAAGAGAAAGAGCTGACGGCCTATCACGAAGCCGGCCACGCGATCATCGGCGGCCTGCTCGAAAAGGCCGACGCGGTGCACAAGGTCACGATCATCCCCCGCGGGATGGCGTTGGGCCTCACCTGGTCCCTGCCCGAAGACGACCGTCATCAAATGACGCGCGAGCAGATCGTCGCGGAGATCACCATGGCGATGGGCGGCCGCTTGGCCGAGGAGATTCAGTTCGGCGACGTGACGACCGGCGCCAGCAACGACTTCCAGAAAGCCACCGAACTCGCGCGCCGGATGGTCACGCAATACGGCATGAGCGATCTGGGACCGATTCAGTTCGGACGCGGGTCTCATCAGGTCTTTTTGGGTCGTGACTTCGGCGACGAGCGCAACTACTCCGAAGAAGTGGCCAGCAAGATCGACGACGAGGTTCGAAAGATCATCGAAGCCTGCTACTCCAACGGCCGCAAGGTCCTCACCGAACATTGGGACATGGTCGAACGTCTGGTCAAGTCGCTGCTCGAGTACGAGACGGTCGATGCCGCCGAGGTGCTGGCAATCATCGAAAAGCGCCCGCACGATCGCGATAGCGGCGTGGTCGTCGCGACGCCCGACCCGGTCAAGATTCCCGTCGAGGAGCCAAAGCGCGAACCCAAACGGGTTCCGCCCACAGTCTCACCCGAGCCGGCCTGATGCGCGCCGGCTGCATCGCACTCGCGTTCGCGCTGCTCGCGTCGGCGCTGGGCGCGTTGCCGGCCCGGGCCGCGGACGCAACGCTGCTGCAAGGCGCGTTGCCGCACGGCGGCACGTATTTTCTCCAACGCGATCCCGAGGTGGCCGGCGCGGCGGTCGAACTGTGGTTTCGCGCCCCATCCGACGGCTACGACGGTGCGACGCCGGGAATCGCTCAACTCGCCGCGGTGTCCGTCGCTGCGGTGCCGCTGGCGGCGGGGCGATCGCTGATCGACTTCCTCCACTCCGTGGGCGGACGGTTCTTCGTTGCGGTCTATCCCGACATGGTTTCGGTGAGCGCGATGGTTCCGGCCTCGGCGGCTCGGCGCACGATCGCGACGATGACCGCGGCATACTTCGCGCCGACGGTGAATCAGAACGCGCTCACGATCGCGCAACGAGATGAAGCGCTCTTAGCGATCGAGCGAAAATACTCCAGCGAATTGGCACTCCACGACGTCGCGTTTCAACAGCTGTTCTCGAGCGGTCCCGCGCATCGGTCTCCGCTGGCCGACTCGACGGCGCCGGCTGCGGCGCCGTCGCTCGACGCGATCGGAGCCTTCGCGCGACGTGCGTTTCGCGGGTCCAACGCCTTGCTGTCCGTAGCGGGCAACGTCGACGTTGCGGCCTTCGACGCGGTCACCGACGGCGACGGTCCCAACGCGATCGATCCGCCCTACGATTCGCCCGTCGATCCGACGCCGCAGGACCTCAGCCAAACGGGCAGCGTCGACGGCATCGGTCTGGCGTGGTCCGGACCGCCGATTTCCGACGAAAAGGCCGCGACCGCATTGGACTTCGTCAACGACTATTTGTTCGACGACGGCACCGGCACGCTGCAGCGCGACGCTGCGTCCTCCTCGACGCAACTCACCGGTCAGTTCGTGACCCTGCACGAGCCCGGCGTGATGATCGTCACGATCTCGGGACCCAACGCCGACGCGGCGCGTCTGCGCGTGCTCGCGGCGATTGCGGCGCTGGGCCAACCGCTCGATTCCGCAACGTTTGCCGCCGCGCAGCGAGCCTTCGTCTATCACACCTTGAGCAAGTCGCAACCGCTCGAGGCGGCTGCGGATAACGTGGGCTGGTACGCGGCCCAAGACGACGCCGCGTACGCGCCGGGAAATCCCGACGGCACCTATCTGCGCGACGCGCGCTCGCTCGACCCGGCATACGTCGCGCGCATCGTTCGCACGTTTCTCAAAACGCCGATAGTCGTTCGCTTGGCCACGGCCGCAAACGGGTCCCCATCGTGATCGCGCACGCCGTCCTGGCTGCGCTGGTCGTCGCGCAGGTCGTCCCCCCGCCGGCGGTCTCTACCGTTTCGGGTGCGACCGTCGTGCGCCAGCGCGATGCAGCGTCGCCGCTGGCCGGCGTCGAGCTCTTCGTGCGCGCCGGGTTGGATCGGCAAACGCTCTCGCAGAACGGCCTAGCGGCGTTGACGGCTGAATCGATCTTGCAAACGCCCGTTACCGCCGCGCCCGGCGACGCGCCGCGGCCGCTGCAGGACGCCGTGGCCGCGATGGGCGGTTCGATCTCGTTTGGCGTGTCGCCGAGCGACGTCCATTTTTACATCGAAGGGCTCGCCGAAGACCAGGACGCGCTGGTCGGGCTGCTCTCCCAAGCGTTGGCCGCACCGGCGTTGGACGGCGCGACGATCGCGTCGGCGCGGACCGTCCTCGACGCAAACATCGCAAACGACGACCGCCTTCCGTTCCAGGTTGGAATGGATATGCTCGACCGGCAGTTCTTCGGAAACGCCAATCAAGGCTTACCGCAATACGGAACGGCGACCGCGCTCGCGCAGTTCGTCGCTGCCGACGTCCGTGGATTCTACACGCGTTACTATCGCCGCGATGGCGCCGTTATCAGCGCGGTCGGTCCTCCTACGGCGTTTGCATCGAGCGCCATCGAACGCTTGGCGGGCACGCTAGGTCCCGGACGTTCGACCGCCGTCGCCGCCAAGGTCGCGGCACTGCAAGGCACCTCTCGCGAACTGATCGCGCGTCGGGACATCGGTGCCCCGTGGATGCTCGCGCAGTTTTCCGCGCCTGCGGTGGGCAGCAAGGACTTCGCCGCCATGCTGGTGCTTGCGGCGCTGGTCGACCGCGGTCTGCAAGAAACCGCGCAGGTTCCCACCGCGGTATCGCGGGGAATCGCCGACGGCGTCGTCGGCACGATCTATAACTACGACCAAAAGCCGGCCAGCCTGGTGATCTACGTCGACGGCGGTTTGGGGGATGCGTCCACGACGTTTTCGAACACGCTGGCCTTCGTCAAGGTGATCAACACCGTCAAACTGTCCGGATCGTTCGACGAGTTCAAAGCGCTGGCTCGGGGCAATTACATTGCCGGAAGCGATCGGATCGCCGATCGCGCGTGGCTGGCCGGCGTCTTTGCCGGCAATGGCGCCTCGCCGAACTATTTGAATCAAACGCTCGCGGAGATCGCGGCCGTGACGCCGGCCGATGTTGCGCGGGTCGCGCGCAAGTATCTCGGCAAGCCGGCGATCGCGCTGGTCGTGCCGCGGGCGAGCGCCACCCAATAACACGCGTCGCACTGGTCCACGATTATCTCAACCAGCGTGGCGGCGCCGAACGCGTCTTCGCGCACATCGCCGACGCCTGGCCCGAGGCACCGGTTTATACCGCGCTCTTCGACCCGCTGCAAACCGGCGATCTGGTCGATCCAGCGCGGGTCCGCGCGTCGGGACTGAACCGTCTACCCGGCGCGCATCGTTTCTTTCGGTATCTCGCGCCGTTGTATCCGCGCGCGTTCGAGGCGTTCGATCTGCGCGGATTCGATACGATCGTGAGCTCGACGACGTCGTGGGCCAAGGGCGTGATCGTTCCGCCCGGCGCCATACACGTCTGCTACGTCAACACCGTCGCCCGTTTCGCCTTCGATTACGAACGCTACGTCGGTGCGACCGGCGTCGGCGCGCTCGCGCGGCCGATCGTCCGACGACTGATCGAGTGGGATAAGCGCGCGGCGATGCGTCCGACGCGCTTGGTGGCCAACTCGGCTAACGTCGCGGCCCGCATCCAACGCTACTACGGTCGAGAAGCCGACGTGCTGCATTGTCCGGTCGACATCGATCGCTTCACGATCGGCAAAGGTGACGGCGACTATTTCTTCGTAGCGTCGCGCCTGCTGCCATACAAGCGCGTAGATCTGGCGATCGAGGCCGCGCAACGTGCCGGGGTGCGTCTGCTCGTCGCGGGAAGCGGGCCAGCATACGACGCGCTGTGCGCCTTGGCGCGCGGAACGACCACGACGATGTTGGGCTACGTCGACGACGCGCGCCGTAACGAACTGCTTGGCGCGGCGCGCGCCGCCATTCTTCCAGGCGAGGAAGATTTCGGGTTGGTGCCCGTGGAA
>DATCDS010000122.1:0-19974 GCA_036510515.1 Vulcanimicrobiaceae bacterium | reverse complement strand
TCGCAGTACGGCGGCAACTCGCAGTACGGCGGCGGCAACTCGCAGCGCGGCGGCAACTCGCAGTACGGCGGCAACTCGCAGTACGGCGGCAACTCGCAGCGCGGCGGCAACTCGCAGTACGGCGGCAACTCGCAGTACGGCGGCAACTCGCAGTACGGCGGCAACTCGCAGTACGGTGGCCAGCGCGGGTACAACGCCCCGCCACCGCAAAATCGCTACGAGCGTCGGCCCAACGCGCCGCGCGACGGCATGGTGTGGCAACCCGGCTACTACCAAGGCAACGGTGGCGGCTACGACTGGACCGACGGGCAATACGTCCAGCCGCCGTTCTTCGGCGCACAGTGGCAGCCCGGAAACTGGCAGTCCGACGGCGGGCTGTACATCTGGATCGCAGGCTTCTGGTTCTAGGACCTAAAGGTCGATCCTCAAGGGGCGCTTCGCGCATCGGCGAAGCGCCTTTTTTATTATGAAGATCGCGTATTACATCGACGTCCTATCCCAGTGGTGTTTGTTTGCCGACGGAGCGGTCGAACGACTGCGCGAGAAATACGGCGACGACATCGCGTTCGACGTGCGGATCGCGCCGGTCAAAGACGGCGGCCCGCTGGGCTATTCGCCCGAAGCCTTGCGCTGGTATTTCGATCGCAGCGAGTCGATGACCGGCATCGCCACGGTTGCGTGGATCGCGGACGAACGCGCTACCACGTTCTTTGCCAATGCGGCGACCCTCGCAGCGCAGCAACTCGGCGCCGGCGTCGACGTCGTGCGGCGGGCCGTCCAGTCGGCCGGGTTGCTCGAGGGACGCCAAGTCGGAAGCGCGGAGGAAGTCGGCGCGATCGCTGCGGCCGCCGGCGGCGTCGATCCCGCGCGCGTGCTCGAAGGATTGCGCGGCGAAGCCGTCCGCGCCGTCTTGCACGCCAATATCGCCGATCTGCGCGCGTTGGGATGCGACCTGCGCCCGACCTTCGTCATGGAAAATGCCATCGGCGATCGCATGGTTCTCTCGGGAACCTATCGCTTCGACGTGCTCGATGCGTGCATCGGATCGCTGCTTGACGACCAGCGCGCCTACGCCGCCTTCAGCGTCGCCCATCCCCCGCCCCCCGGCGCCTGAGCCTCTTTAGGTCGCGTTGACGACCTTGGCGCAGTCGGCGCAGATGGTTGGATGCGACGGATCGGTTCCCAGCTCGCGAAACTTCCAGCAGCGCCTGCATTTTTGTCCGTCGGCAGGCGACTTTACGATGCTCGCACCGTCGCGCGCGGCGGCGGTCAGCGTCAGTTGCGAAACGACCAACGCTTCGCGCAAGTTATCGCCGAGCGCTGCCATGCGGTCGTAAAACGCTGCGGAGGCGCCGACGTCGGCTCGTGCCTCGAAATCGCGCAGCTCGCCGGTCGACACTTGCGAGCGCAGGTCGCGTAACGTCGCCCACAGCGCGCGATCTTCGCCCGATGCCGGGACGAGCGCGCCAAACGATGCGTCGAAGACGCTCTCGGCGTCGGAGCGCAGTGCCGCCGGAATCGACTGCCACGCTTCTTCGGCCGTAAACGACAGGATCGGCGCGACCGCCAACAAGAAGCGCTTGAGCGTGTAGAGCAACGCCGACTGCGCGCTGCGTCGTCGCGGGTCCTCGATCGCACGCGAGTACAGCGGATCCTTCACGGCGTCAAAATACAATGCCGAGAGCGAACTTTCGAACTCGACGATGCGCAAATAAGCGTCGTGGATCTCGAAGGAGTCGTACGCGGCCTTCACGCCGGCGACGAAGTCGTCGGTCATCGTGCACGCCAGCGCGTCGAGCGGCTCCATCGCGGCGGGCGGCGCGACGGCCTCGGGCGCCAGGTCGTCGAGGTTGGAGAGCATGAAACGGATGCGATTGCGGATGTTGCGGTACACGTTGCCGACCTGATTGACGACGTTAGGACCGAAGCGTACGTCGTCGACGAACTCCACCGAGGCCGCCCACAAGCGCAGAACGTCGGCGCCCCAGCGTTCCATCGCCTCGCGCGCGGCGATGCCCGTACCGGTCGACTTGGACATCGCGCGACCTTGTTCGTCGTTCACCCAGCCGTTCTTCACGACGTGCTTGTAGGGCGCGGCGCCCTTGACGGCGACCGCGGTCAACAGCGAACTGCGGAACCATCCGCGATACTGATCTCCGCCTTCGAGCACCAAGTCGCTCGGCCACGATAGGCCGGGTTTGTCGAGCACCGCCAAGTGCGAGACGCCCGACTCGAACCAGATGTCGACGATGTTCTTCTCTTTTTCAAAATCGGCCACCCCGCACTTCGGGCAGACGAGATCCGGCGGCAAGAACGTTTCGATTGGGTCGCTCCACCAGGCGCTCGCGCCGACCTCTCCGAATCGATCCGCCGCCAAGCGCGCTACCGCGGGATCCAAGAACGACTCGTTGCAAGCGCGACAGATCAACGCCGGGATCGGCGTTCCCCAGGTACGCTGACGCGAGATACACCACTCCGGGTGATTCTCGAGCATCTGCACCAGGCGCGTCATGCCCCAATCGGGCGTGAAGACGACGCCGCGCGCCGCATCGATGGCGCGCTGCCGCAGATTGTTCATGTCCATCGCGATAAACCACTGCGCGGTGGCGCGGAATATGACCGGATTGTGGCAGCGCCAACAATGCGGATAGGAATGTTCGAGCTCGAAATCGCGGAACAGCGCGCCGCTCGCGCGCAGGTCCTCGACGATCTGTTTGTTGGCTTTCCAGATATGCATGCCCGCATACGGGCCAGCCTCGACGGTGAATTTGCCGGCCGCATCGACGGGGTTAAGAATCGGAAGCCCGTATTTCACGCCCGTGTCGAAGTCGTCGGCCCCGTGACCGGGCGCGGTGTGCACGGCGCCGGTTCCGGTCTCCAAGTCCACGTAGTCGGCGAGGACGAGCAGCGAATCGCGGTCCGCGAACGGATGGCGCACCGCCAGCCCGTCCAGGCGTTCTCCCTGCGCGACGGCCAGCCGTCGCGCGTCGCCGAAACGTTCGCCCAGGGCTTGCGGGGCTAGCGCGGTCGCCAGGATCAATAACTCGTCGTCCAGGCGGTAGAGGCCGTACTCCGCGTCGGCGCGCAGGGCGATAGCCACGTTGGCGGGCAAGGTCCAGGGCGTCGTCGTCCAGATCAGCACCGAGGTCGCGTGCGGCAACGCGTGGTTCGCGTCGAGCGAAAAGGCTTTCAGCAGCGCCGCGCGCTGGTCGTCGTTTGCCGCGAAGCGCACGTACACCGACGGCGACTTCTTGGGCTCGTACTCGATTTCGGCTTCGGCCAACGCGGTCTCGTCGTGAATGCACCAGAGCGTCGAGCGCAACCCCTTGTAGAGCTGCCGTTGCTCCGCCAGCGTCGCGAGCGTTTCGACAATCGTCTTTTCGTAGGAGGGATCGATCGTGCGGTAGGGCGTGTCGAAACGGCCGAGCACGCCCATGCGCAGGCGCACGTCGCGTTGCCGATCGAGCCAGTAGAGCGCGCGCTCGCGGCATTTTTCGCGCAACTCCAGCGGATCGACCGCATGAAAATCTTTGATGCCCAAATGCTTGAGCGTTTCCAGCTCGATGGGAAGGCCGTGCATATCCCAGCCCGGGACGAACGTCGCTTCGCGATCGTCGAGCAGGGCGATCTTCACGAACACATCTTTGAGCACCATGCCCAAGAAATGCCCCATGTGGAACTCGCCGTTGGCATACGGCGGTCCGTCGTGAAAGGTCCACGGGCCCTTGCCGTGCTCGCGGTTGTGCGCTAGGCGGCGTTCGTAGACGTCGCGCTCGCGCCACCAGGCCACGCGCGCGGGCTCGCGCGCCGGCAAGTCCGCCTTCATCGGGAAATCGGTCCTGGGCAAATTCAAGGTGGGGCGATAGTCGCGCTCGTCGGCTTGGCTCACGGCTCGATCAAGAGTTCGCCAAGGACGTCGAAGTTTCGTGCCGCCGCGGCGCGCACGACGGCGACGCGCTCGTGCAGGTGCGCGGATATCGCGTCGCGCCGCTCGATCAGTCGGTCCACCAAGTCGATGGCTTCTTGCGCCTGCGGCGGCATCTTTCCCGGCACCCAGAGCGGCGGCAACGGATAGGCCAGATCCTCGCACAGCGATTGGACCTTCGGGTCGTAGGGAATCGCCAAGAACGGGACGTCGTACCGCGCGGCCAGGATCAGCGCGTGCAGTCGCATCCCGACGACCACGTGCGCGCCGCGCACGATTGCGGCCGCTCGCGCCAGCGAGCATTCCGGCAGCAGCACGGGCGACGACGTCGCCTTTCGAATGATCAGCGTCGAGACTTCGGCATCCTGCGCGCCGCCCAGCGGCAAGAGCGCGCTGCGAATGCCGTGCTCGGCATGCAATCGGTCGATCGCACGAGCGATCGTGGCCACACCTTCGTTAAAGCCCGGAACCTTGCGCACGCTGACGATGGCGTAGGGGCGGCTTTGCGGTCCCAGCCCTTCGGCCGAAAGGTCGACCGCCTCATCGGGCGCGTCGTACAAGAAGACCGGATCGGCCGTCTGTTCCACGCTCACCTTGGGCAAGACCGACGAGAGCAGTTCGCGCGAACGCGCGTCGCGAACCGTCGCGCGGCTCAGCCCGTTGCAGCCCTCGCGCACGATGAAGCGTCCGAAGAGATCCAGCGGTCCGATCGACTGCGCGAAGATCATGGTCTTGCGCTTGGCCTTGATCGCCTGATGGATGACGCCCGTGTAGTACAGCAGGCTGCGCAGACTGGTCTTATTCTGCAATAATCCGCCGCCGCCCGAAGCGACGACGTCGGCGCGACCGATCGCCGCGCGCACGGCGCGCGCGTCCCAACGCGGCGTCGCGTCGATCCCGAAGCGCTGCGTCGTCGCTTGCGGTTCGGCCGACAGCACGTCGATTGCGACGGCCGGAAAGCGCGCTCGAACGTTGGACACGATGACCTCGAGCAGTGCCTCGTCCCCGAGGTTGCCAAAGCCATAGTATCCCGACAGCAGCAGCCTCACGCTCGAGCAGCGATGCGACGCAGGACCGCACGATAGATGGCGATCGCGACGATGCCGACGACCGCGCCGAGCACCAACCCGTTAAAGACCCGCAAGATCGAAATCGTCAGCGGCGTATGCAGGTGCGAAAAGGTATCGATGATGTCGCCGATGCCCACGCCGATGCCCAATGCTAAAAGCCAGCCGACCGCGCGACGATGGGCCGGAAGCAGGGCCGGCGCGAGCATCATCAGCGGGAAGCCGACCGCGAATTCCTTAAAGCGCGGGCGCACCGCCAGCAGCGTCGTGAGGCCGTGCCGCAAGCTCAATTCCAACGTCGACGGGGCGATGTCGCTTTGATTGCCGCTGCGCATGACCAACAACGCGCCCGCGATTGCCACGACGACGAGCGCGGCGAGGTGATAGACCTTCACCGGCGCGCCGAACAGCGTGCCCGCGCGCTGCGTCTGCGCACCGTAACGGCCCGAGAAGATGTAGAGGGCCAGCGCGATCAGCGGCGGCAGGACCAGCACCAATTTCACGCCGCGAAAGCGCTCGATCTCCTCCATCGTCAGCGGCGAGGACATCAGCCCGACGACGATCAGCGCCCCTAAGAGCGAGACGCCCGTGACGAGCAGCGTCCAGCGCAGGCTATCGACGATCTGCGCGCCCGTCGAACCGCGTGGTTCGCGCGTAAAGGCGCGAGCCGCGACCAAAAACGCCGCGGCGGCGAACAGGAGGGCACCGACCAGGGCGATCGCCGACCGCACGGCGATGTCGTGGTTCGACAGCGTGCCGCCAAGATACAGCAGGATCGTCGCGACGTATGCGGCGATTTCCCAACGCCGGCGGTACCAGCCCAGCGCGCCCAGCAAGATCGCGAAGATGGCGGGGACGCCTAGCGCGGCGACCCCAACTAGGATCCGGTTGTTGCCGCGATAGAGCGGTATCGGTGAGGCCTTGCCCAGGGAAAAGCCCGCGTCCTTGAGTTGGCTCGCGATGTCGCCGACGAGTTTGGCGTTGCTGGCTTCGACCGAGAGGTCGCCGATCTGGTGCGGAAACGGCCGCAGGTATACGACGCGGACGTTGCGCTCGCGGACACCCAGCACGTAGCGCGCCTCGACTTCTTCGGGCTTGAGCTTATCCAGCTCGGCCTTGGCGATGGCTTGCACCCGCACGGTTTGGCCCGGAACGTCTGCGGCCAGGGTCTCTCCGCCTTTTTGTATCTGCGAGTTGTCGTAGATTTCGATCGAGCCGAAGGTGTACCGATGCGCGCGCATCAACGCGGCCATATCGTCGATGTGGTCGGGATACCCGACGACGTCGTTGCGAAGACCGAAAAAGACGAACGTCGAGATGCGGCGATCGCCGTGCAGGCTTGCGATCAGCGTCTGCATCTGCGGCATGCGAAAGCGATCGTCGTTCTGAAAACGCGGGATGATCTCCAACCCGAGCCGGCGCGCCGACGCCAGTTGATCGTCGGGAATCCCCAACGAAACGCCGTTGAAGTAGTCGATCTGCGAGCGCAGCGCGAGAATCCACGGTTTGGTCGACCGCAAGACGTGAATCGACTTGGCGTCGAAGTGCAGCGGCAGCATCGTTCGATACCGGTCGAACGTCGCGCGATCGTCGATAACGAAATAGAGCTCGTCGGGCTTGATCGCGTGCGCGCGCAGCAGGCCGCCTAAGGTCGGATCGACGATCGGCGAAAGTTTGGCCGCATTAAGCAGCTGCGTTCCGGTCAGCAGGTTGACGTTGGGGGAGTTGGCCACGTCGCCGCCGAGCTCTTCGGAGAGCGCGACCGACGTCAGCCCCGCGCGGCGCAGCGCGATCAGAAACGCGTCAGGCTTGTACGCGAAGGCCTTGGCGGTCTTGAGGACTTCGTTATAATCCATCGCGATCTCGACGTGACGTGTATGGTGCTCGATGGCGACGCGAAAGGCGACCACCGTCAGGCAAGCCAGCAGCGCAACGACAAGGACGAGCGCAGAAAAGCGCGTTTGCGACGATCCGATGTTCACGAGGCGCCAACATTCGCGTAAAAAACAGGAAGGCCCGCCGTAGGCGAGCCCCCTGCCGTCGCGTATGCGGTTGCCCGCATACCGGGTGTGGGCGACGCTTGTATTTCTCTCACCTTTTTCAGGGAGGTCCCGGCGGTCGCGCCCACGTCGACTCGTTCGGTAGGAGGCGTATTCGCAGGCGCCTAGGGGCCCCCTACCGCATTGGGGCGACTTTTCAAACCTTTACCAAAGCGATGGAAAGCCTTAATCTTGCCACCTGGCAGGGCGCTTTTCAACGAACGCGCCGATGCCCTCGCGCGCGTCTTCGCCCTGGGAGTTGGCGGTCATTTCCGCCTTAGCGAAGCGGTAGGCCGCGCCTTGTTCCAAGTCGATCTGGCGGTAGAACGCCTGCTTGCCGCGCGCCACGGTCGCGGCCGCGGCGCCGGCAATCCGCTCCGCCAACGCGCGGGTCGCCTCACGCAGTTCGCCGGCGGGAACGACCGCGTTGACCAAGCCCCAGTCGGCGGCGGTGCGCGCGCTGACCGGCATGCCCGTCAGTAGCATCTCCAGCGCGCGCTTGCGCCCGATCGCGCGCGTGAGCGCTACCATCGGCGTCGTGCAGAACAGTCCGATTCGCACGCCCGGCGTCGCAAAGGTGGCTTCTTGGGCGGCCACGGCCAAATCGCAGGTCGCGACCAACTGGCAGCCCGCGGCCGTAGCGATCGTCGCCACCTCGGCGATGACCGGTTGGGGCACCGCTTGAATCGTTTCCATCAGCTCGACGCACGCATCGAAGATCTCGCTCGCGGCGGCGGCGTCGGCGCACTGCAGTTCGCGCAGGTCGTGCCCGGCGCAAAACGCCGGCCCCTCGCCGCGCAGGACGATCGCGCGCGTCCCCTTCCGCTCGCCGACGTCGCGAAACGCACGCGTCAGCTCCCGCATCATCGCCAGCGACAGCGCGTTGCGTTTCTCCGCCCGATCCATCGTCAGGATCGCCGTCCCGCCGTCGATCTCCACCCGAACGCCCGGCCGATCCTCACCTTGCATGACAGGCCCTCCAGCATCGTTCATAACAGCACGTTTTCTGCGCTCGGCTTAATTAAAGGTTGCTCGTTAACCCGCATCGGATTTTCATCCATCCTATCAGAGAAAGGCGAACCCCATGAAAGCTCTTGCGCTCGTCGCCCTCATCGCCGTACTCCCCTCGGCGCCCGGTGCGGCGACGTCCAAAGCATCGCCGTTGCAGGCGTGCCTCAACACCGCGATGACGGACCCCGCAATAAACGCCTGCGCGGCTGCCAACCTAGAGCGCGCCGAGCACTCGCTCAACATCTCGTATCGTAACCTGCTGTCGCAGGCCGCGCGCGAACCGGGGGCGGCCGCCAAGGTCAGAATCGCAGAGAGAGCCTGGCTGAACTATCGCGACGCTTATGTGATCGCTCTCTACCCAAATCCCGACAAGACCGAATACGGAACCATTTGGCTATCGAACGCTCTCTACGCGCGCGCCCTCCTCGCGCGCCAACAAGCGACGTCCCTCAACGTCCTGCTGAGCCGCTACAATCACACCATGAATTGCAGAACCTGCTAAGGGCGACTGAAACGTGGGCGATGACGGGCTCGAACCGCCGACATCCTCCTTGTAAAGGAGGCGCTCTCCCAGCTGAGCTAATCGCCCTGGGCGCGCAATCTTCGCTCCGGGCGGGTTTAGCGCCTATCCGCACCACAAAAAATCTACGAGCGAACCAAACGTTCTACGTTTGAAATCACCGCGGAAGCGGTTGCAGTGTTTCCGGCGAAGACATTCGCAGTCGGTTCGCGGGATTCAGTCCGCATGCTCGTGATGGTGACAGCCGTGTTCCATCGGGTGGCTCCGGTCCAACCACCACAAATAGAGCGCGAGCGCGCCAAACGCGAGATTGAGCCAAAAGGTATAGTTGAAGCGGAAGAGCGCCGAGGGCGACATCGAGAGCGCGCGCGCCGCCGGTACGAGGTGCAGCCCGTGAAAGACCGCATCCATTGCCAACGCGGCCAGCACCATGGTCGCGTAGAAGACGATGCCGATGTAGACCGCCATCTTCCATCCGTAATACCGCCGATAGATATCCAAGAGCGGCAGCACCAGCAAATCTGCGTAGAGAAAGCTCAAGACGCCGCCAAAACTAACGCCGCTGCCCCACAGCACCGCGGCCATCGGCACGTTGCCGATCGAACAGACGAACGTGACGATCGCGACCAGCGGCCCGATTGCCGCATCGCCGATCTCCCGAACCGGTGCGCTCGCATGGGCGAGAAAGAGATGTTGCCAGACGCCGCCGGGTACAAAGGCCGCCAGCATGCCGGCGATGAGAAATCCCAACAGCAGGTCTTGGCGCAGCATCGACCAATCCATCGCGGCGTTCCGAGCGACCGCCAGCAGCGTGCGCGGATCGCGCAGTTTCGCCCAAAGGTTCGCACCTTCGACCGTGTTGTCGCCGTGATCGTGTCCGTGCGCCTCGTCAACGCGATGCCGCGCCGCTTCAACCAGCGCGCGCGGATAGGTGATCTTGACCGCGATCGACATGATGACGACCAGCACTACGCCGCCAATCCACTCGGCAGCCGTGAACTGCCAGCCTATCAGCAGCCAGAGAATCAGTCCGAGTTCGACCACCAGGTTGGTCGATGCAAACAAGAACGCCAGCGACGGGATAAATCCGGCACCCTTTTTGAAAAGCGTCTTGCTCATCGCGGCGGCGGCATAGGAACAACTCGAGCTCGCCGCGCCGTAGATCGTGGCCAGTGCGATCTCGCGCGGGCCCTCGCGCCCGAGCGTCCGCTGCATGCGCTCCTTCGAGACGACCGCCTGAATCAACCCGGAGAGCACGAAGCCGAGCACGAGACTCCAAGCGACTTGCCAGAGCATGCCCACGGCCAGATACAGCGCCTGCCAAAGATGCGTGAGGATCGACACGACCGTTTCCTTCTCCAACGCCCGAACATCCCCCGGGACGGAAATGGCGCCGTTGTAGCGAAGCCCCCGCCGATGACGGTTGCCCAACTCAACGCCGCCGATCGCGCGCAATTCATTGCGTCGATCGGTTTTGCTTTCGAGAACTCCCCGTGGATCGCGCAATCGGCCTGGGATCGGCGCCCGTTTGCCGACGTCGACGACCTGTTCGGGGCATTGCTGGGCGTGCTGGATGGAGCGTCGAACGAGCAACGCCTCGCACTGATCGCCGCCCATCCCGATTTGGCCGGACGCGTCGCGCGCGGCGGGCGGCTGACCGCCGCATCGCGCGACGAACAGTCGGCTGCGGGGTTGGATCGCTTGACGGCGCAAGAACTCGCGCGCTTTTGCGAGTTGAACGCCACCTACCGCAACCGGTTCGGATTTCCGTTCGTGATCTGCGCGCGCGAACAGACGACCGCCTCGATCCTGCGCGAACTCGACCGGCGCTCGCAGAACGAGCGCGAGAACGAGATCGCGACGGCGTTGGCCGAAATTGGAAAGATCGCGCGCTTGCGTTTGAAGGATGTGCTAACGCCGTGAGTTGGGGATACGTGCTGGATTGGCTCAGTTTGGCAATGCGCTGGTTCCACATGGTCGCCGGCATCTCGTGGATCGGCGCGTCGTTTTATTTCGTGTGGCTCGACAACCACCTGATCGCCCCGCGCAAGGCCGAATCCGCCGCCGACGGCGTTTCGGGCGAGTTGTGGGCCGTACACGGCGGCGGCTTCTACCACAATCAAAAATACTTGACGGGGCCCACGTCCCAACCTCTGCCGATGGATCTGCATTGGTTCAAATGGGAAGCCTACTCGACGTGGATCTCGGGCGTCGCGATGATGGCGATCATCTATTGGGCCGGGGCGTCGACGTTTCTGATCGACAAGTCCGTCTTGAACATCACGCCGCCGGTCGCGATCGCCATCAGCATCGCGACGATGATCGTGGGCTGGGTCGTCTACGACGTGCTGTGCCGCGTGCTCGAGCGCTGGCCGCTGGTCCTCGGCGTGACGATTTACGCGGCGCTGGTGCTGGCGTCGTGGGGACTCTTCCACATCTTCAGCGCGCGCGCGGCCTACATTCACGTCGGCGCGATCATCGGAACGATCATGGTCGCCAACGTCTTCTTTGTCATCATCCCCGGCCAGCGTAAGATGCTCGAGCAGATTCGGCGCGGTGAGAAACCCGATCCGCGACCCGGACAACTGGGCAAGATTCGCTCGGTGCACAACACCTATCTCACCCTGCCGGTGCTGTTCGTGATGATCAGCAACCACTATCCGATGACCTACGCCAACGCGTACGGCTGGCTCGTGCTGGCGGCGATCGGTTTGGCCGGCGTGCTGGTGCGCTACTTCTTCATCTTGTCGCACAAGAACAAGATCGTCATCGGACTGCCGGTCGCCGCGGTCGCGATCTTGGTCGTCGTCGCGTTTGCGATCGCACCGCGCGGCGGCGCGCCGGCGGCAACGCCCGTCACGTTCGCGCAGGTCGCGCCGATCTTTGCGCAGCGCTGCAGCGTCTGTCACGCGGCCAAGCCGACCCAGCCGGGATTTACCAGCGCGCCCGAGGGCGTCTTGCTCGATACGCCGACGCACATCGCATCCAACGCCCAACGCGCCTACGGGCAGGCGGTCTCGACCCATGCGATGCCGCTAGGCAACCTCACCAATATGACCGATGCCGAACGAGCCTTGGTCGGGCAGTGGATTGACGGAGGAGCCAAGATTTAAATGTCGTCGTTATCGACCCACGTTCTGGACACCGCACGCGGCTTGCCCGCGAGCGGGATCGAGGTCACGCTCTTTGCCGTTGCGCAAGGAAAGCGCACCGAAATCGCGCGCGGCGTCACCAACGCCGACGGGCGCGTCGTCTCGCCGTTCGGCGGCGAATTGCAATCCGGATCGTACGAGCTGCTCTTTTCCGCCGGCCCGTATTTCGCGCAAACGGGAACCGCGTCGTTCTTCGACAGGATCCCCGTCGCGTTTCGCATCGACCCCGACACCAAGCACTACCACGTGCCGCTCCTCCTGGCGCCCTGGAGTTACTCCACCTACCGCGGTAGTTAGGGACCTTCGGCGGCTTTGTAGGCGGCCCAGCCGCCGTAGTGCGAGATGTCGGGGTAACCGTGCTCCTCGATCAGCGCGCGCGGATAGAGCATCGCGTTGGCGATGCTGCCGTCTTCGAGCGCGATCTCGGCTTCGTACATGTCCGGCGGCTCGCCGGCCATGAGCGATTGGTATTGCTCTTCGGTCGGCTCGTATAACTCGCCGAGAATCGAAACGCCGCCGCTGGGCACCTCGTAGATGCCCGGATGCCAGCCGTCTTTGACGGAATGCAAGCGGTACTTGGGCGCCGTGCGAACCGGTCCGGCGAAACGGGCGCCTTGGAGATTTTGGTGATCCGGCTGGCCGTTGAGCGCGGAGCCGCAGATAAAGAATCTACGCATAGGCGGCCGTGGATTCCATCCGCACCAACCCAGGCCCTACGGGTCGCTTGGTAAAATGGACGGACGATGCATCTGACGTCGTTGGATTGGATCATCCTGGTCTTGTCGCTAGCGGTGACGCTGGTGCCCGCGATCTTGCTGGCGCGACGCGCGGGACGCAACACGACCGAGTTCTTTGCCGCCGGCCGCCAAGCGCCGTGGTGGCTGATCGGCGTCTCGCTGGTCGCGACGACCTTCAGCACCGACACGCCCAATTTAATCACCGGCTTCGTCCGTGGCCAGGGCGGCGTTTCGGGAAACTGGCAGTGGTGGGCGTTTCTGCTCATCGGCCTGGCGACGGTGTTCTTCTACGCGAAGTTGTGGCGGCGTTCGGGCGTGCTCACGGACTTAGAATTTTACGAACATCGATATTCGGGAAAGGCCGCATCGTTCGTGCGCGGCTTTCGCGCCGTGTATCTCGGATTGTTCTTCAACTGCTTCATCCTCGCCGGCGTCAACTTGGCCGCCGTCAAGATTGCCAACATCCTGTTCGGCATCCCGGAATGGGAGACGTTGAGCGTCGCGGCCGTGTTTCCGGTGATCTTCGCATCCATGGCGGGACTGTGGGGCGTGATGGTCACCGATATGATCCAGTTTTGCATCACGATGTCCAGCGCGTTCGCCGCAGCCTATTTCGCGCTGCACGCACCCGGGGTCGGTGGCCTGGCCGGCGCGTTACGACACGTTACGGTCGCGCATCCGCACTGGCTGAGCATCCTGCCGGACTTTCGCGACTGGAAAACAACGGCCGTCGTCTTTCTCGTACCGCTGACGGTGCAATGGTGGTCGAGCTGGTATCCGGGTTCGGAGCCGGGCGGCGGCAGTTACGTCGCACAGCGCATGCTGTCGGCAAAGACCGAGCGCGACTCGGTCTTCGGTACGCTGTTCTTCCAAGCGGCACACTACGCGCTGCGCCCGTGGCCATGGATCGTCGTGGCGCTGGCGTCGTCGATCGTTTTCCCCACCGTCGGAGACATCGCGCACCGCTTTCCGTATCTCGACGCGCATCTGCTCAATGACGACATCGCCTATCCCGCCATGCTGATCTTCATGCCGGCGGGCTTTGCCGGCTTCATGGTCGCCGGGCTCTTCGCCGCCTACCGCTCGACCCTCGAGACGCACCTCAACTGGGGAACGTCGTACATGGTGCACGATCTGTACCGGCGCTTTATCTCACCCGGGCATCCCGAACGGCACTACGTGTTAGTCGGGCGCGTGGTGACGCTGGGCATCATGCTGTTCGCGGTCGCCACGACGTATGCGCTGCAAAACGCGCGAGAAGCGTTCGATCTGCTTATTACGGTCGGCGCCGGCACCGGACTAGTGTACCTGCTGCGCTGGTTCTGGTGGCGCGTGAACGCCTGGACGGAGGTCGCCGCGATGGCTTCGTCGTTCGTCGTCTCGCTGACGTTCTTCGTTATGGGCAAATACGGACATCCCGTCGACATTAACGTTGCCCTGCTCTCGACGGTCGGATTTACCACCGTCGTCTGGCTGGCGGTCACGTTCCTCACGCCGCCGGTGGACGACGCAACCCTCGCCGCTTTCTATCGCAAGGTGCGTCCGGCCGGCAGCGGCTGGGCGCGAATTCGCGCGGCTTACAATCTGCCGCCCTCACCCGACAGTCTGCCCCGCGCGCTGGCGGCGTGGGTCTGCGGCGTCGCCGCGATCTACTGCGCGCTGTTTGGGGCCGGTGAGTTCCTCTTCGGGCAAGTCGAGGCCGGAGCGATCTTTGCGATCGTCTGCGCTGCTGCGGTCGTCCTCTTGGTTCGTCTGACGGCGGCGATGTTTGCCGCCGAACCCGCATCCGGCGTCATCGGTGAAACGTTATAACGTAGATGAAACACGATGCCGCCGACGTGAACAAAACCGAAACCCAATGGCGCGAGGAACTCGGCGCCGAGCGCTACCATATCCTGCGCGAGGCGGGCACCGAGCGGCCGTTCACCGGCTCCCTGCTCGAAGTCTCCGACGACGGAACCTACTCGTGCGGGGCGTGCGGCGCGGAACTGTTCGGCTCCGATGCGAAGTTCGAATCGCATTGCGGCTGGCCGAGCTTCACCCATCCGGAGCAGCAGCTCAACGTCCGCCTACTCGACGATTCGTCGCTGGGGATGCGCCGTACCGAAGTACGCTGCAAGCGTTGCGATTCGCACCTCGGCCACGTCTTTGACGACGGCCCCGGCCCCGAAGGCACGCGCTACTGCATCAACTCTCTTTCGCTCAACTTCCGCAAGAACGAACCCGCGTAAGCGTGCCGGCGCGACGGGCCTGCTAGGTCGCCGTACGAGGCGCTACGGTTGCCAGACGTTGGGCTACGCCGATGCCGATGCCGCCGAGCAGCAGATGAATCAGTTGGATGACCCAGTGCGCCGATCCGAGCGGCATCGTCGTTTGGGTGAGGCCGACCCAGAGTATTAGCGCGCCCCAGATCAGGCCGACGACGACCGTCGCGATCGGCGCGCGACCGACGGCGGCGACGATCGCCATCGCCCATAACACGAGGACGAAGATCGCGCCCAGCGCCATGTGCAAACCGATCAGTCCGATCGCGCTACCGGTCCAGAAGAATATCCCCAAGATGATGAGGACCACTCCGACGATCCGGGCGACCCAGTTCAACGCGGTCAATGTTGTAGCCATCGCGCGTACGTTCGACGGGCCCCCGGTTGTCCTTGCCTACGGAGAAGGCGATGCGCTCGCTGCGGGCGGGGGCGACGGCATCGCCGGACCCGGGCCCATCGGCATGCGGCGCATCGGGGACATCGGCCCCATCGGGGCCATCGGTCCAATCGAATTCCGCATGCGCATCGTGATCATCGGTCCCATCGGCGAGCCCATCGGCCCAAAACCGGTTTGGGCGAGCAGCAGCATTCCGGCCGTCATCGTCCGGTGCCCGCGATGCATGCGCGCCATCGACGACGCGCCCGACATTCTCGTCGTAATGTCGATCGTGCGATGCGGCATCGCCGCGGACATCGACTTAAACATCGCTCTGTGCGCGGTCATGACCTTGGCTTGGTACGTTTTTTGCGCGGTCAGGATCGCCGCACGCTCCCCGGACGTCAGCATCGCGTCGATCTTGGCGGCGGCCGCCTTGGGATCGGGCTTCGCCGCGATCGCCAGCGCGCCGACGACCGACGCCAGGTAGGCGCGATGCGCGCCGCTGAGCGCGCCCAGCATGGACGCGCGCTCGGCCTGGCGCCAGCCGCGCATTTGCTGCATCGAGGTTTGCATCTGCTTCATCATCGCCCGCAATTTGGTCCAGTCGGCCTTGGGCATGGGCGCAGGGCCCGCCGGCGGAGCCGACGCGACCGCGGGCGGCGCTAGTGGCGGAGGGGAAGCGTTTTGGGCCGTGGCCACGCCGCCGAGCGTCAAGGCCAAGACCAGGGAAAAAGCAAGCATTCTCATGCCTCCATCCTTCCACCATCACCCTAACGATAACTGTGAGGCAGACGAGGGAGAGGCCGGTGCTAGGCATTCGCGTATAGTAAAATGTCCTATGAGCCAGTACCGGGCCCCCTTACGCGATATGCAGTTCGTCCTTCACGACCTCGCCGGCATCGACGAGGTCGCAAAACTGCCGGGATACGGCGATGCTTCCGACGCCTGCGACGCGATTCTCGAGGAGGCGGCGGCGTTCGCCGGCGGCGTCCTCGCCCCGCTCAATCGGGCCGGCGACACGCAAGGCTGTACCTGGAAAGATGGATCGGTCACGACGCCGGCTGGTTTCAAGGAAGCCTACAAGGCGTTTGCGGACGCCGGTTGGATCGGATTGCCCGTCGCCCAGGAGTTCGGCGGCCAAGGCTTGCCCTCGCTGCTGCTGGGACCGACGCTGGAGATGTGGAACGCTGCCAACGTCGGCTTCGCCAACGGGCCGCTGCTCAATCAAGGTGCGATCGAAGCGATCGAACTCTGCGGCTCGCCCGAACAGAAGCAATGCTACATTCCCAACTTGGTGTCGGGCAAATGGACGGGCACGATGTGTCTGACCGAGCCGCAGGCCGGCACCGATCTCGCGCAGGTTCGCACCAAAGCCGTGCCGGACGGCGACCGCTATCGCATCTCGGGAACCAAAATTTTTATCACCTTCGGCGAGCACGACATGGCAGAGAACATCGTCCACCTGGTGCTCGCGCGCATCCCGGGCGCGCCCGAAGGCACCAAGGGGATCTCGCTGTTCCTCGTCCCGAAAATCTTGGTGAATGACGACGGTTCCCTGGGCGAGCGCAACGACGTCGTCTGCGCGTCGATCGAACACAAACTCGGCATCAACGCGAATCCAACCTGTACGCTCAACTACGGCGAGCGCGGCGACGGCGCGATCGGCTACTTGATCGGCGAGGCGAACAAGGGTTTGGAAAATATGTTCGTCATGATGAACGCCGCGCGCTTTAGCGTCGGCGTCCAAGGCATGGGAATCGCCGATCGCGCCTACCAGCACGCGCTAGGCTACGCCAAGGAACGCGTGCAGGGTCGCGATGTCGCTTCGCGCGATTCCAAACCGGTCCGCATCTTCGAGCATGGCGACGTACGCCGGATGCTGATGACGATGAAGGCGCAGATCGAAGCGATGCGCGCTCTGTCATACGTTACCGCCGCCTCGCTGGACTACGCCGCCAAGCATCCCGACCCACACGTGCGCAAGCAGCACAAGGCCTTCGTCGAGCTGATGACGCCCGTGGTCAAGGGCTGGTGCACCGAGACCTCCGTCGAGGTTTGTTCGATGGCGCTGCAAGTCTTCGGCGGCATGGGCTACGTCGAAGAGACCGGCATCGCCCAGCAGTACCGCGACGTGCGTATCACGACGATCTACGAAGGAACCACCGGCATCCAAGCGTTGGACCTGGTCGGACGCAAGCTGATTCGCGACATGGGGTCGACGGCGACCGCCGTTATCAAGACCATGCAGGCGTTTCATGCCGAGCTCGAGAGCGATGCCGGCCTCGAGGCGATCGCCGAGCCGCTGGGCAAGGCCATCGCAACCCTTGCCGACGTGTCGCAGTGGATCGGCATGAACGCGATGGGCGACCCGAGCAACGCCTTCGCTTGTTCGGTGCCCTATCTCAAGCTGTGGGGTATCACCGCGGGCGGCTGGCAGATGGCTCGCGCCGCTAAGGTCGCCCGAGACAAAATCGCCGCGGGGGATCCCGAGCGCGCGTTTTTCGAAGCCAAGATCGCCACCGCTACATTCTACGCGCATCACGTTCTCTCCCAAGGCGCGTGGCTCAAACGTCAGATCGTCGACGGCGCCCGCGACGTCATGGCGTTGGACGAAGCTGGATTCGGCTTGGACCGCACCGTCAAGGTCCGCGTATAGCGTTCGCGTGCGTATCGAAGATCGCGCCGGCGCGCGCACGATCGTGTTGAACCATCCTCCGGTTAACGCGCTCTCGTTCGCCTATTGCGCGCGGCTGCTGGAGGCCATCGAAGAGGCCCAACGCGATCCCGCCATTACTGCGCTGATTTTTACCGGTGCGAACGGCTTGTTTTCCGGCGGCGCCGACGTCAACGATTTTAATGGAGAACCGGCGCCCGAGAGTAAGAGCGTTCGCGACGTCGTCGGCGCGCTCGAGCGCGCCGAGAAGATCTGCGTAGCCGCCATCGACGGCAACGCGTTGGGCGGAGCACTCGAGTTATGCCTGGCGTGCGACTACCGGGTCGCCACGCCGCGCTCCAAGGTTGGCTTGCCCGAAGTCAAACTGGGCCTCTTGCCCGGCGCGGGCGGGACGCAGCGCCTCCCGCGGCTGATCGGCGCGCGCGCCGCGCTTGAGTTCATGCTCGAAGGCAAGAGCGTCGACGCCGCGACGGCGCTCGAACTGGGGATCCTGGACGAGATCGCGCGCGGCGACGTCGTCAATGCGGCCATCGCCCTGGCGGCCGGGCCCAAGCGCCGCGTCTCGGCTCGCGCGGCGACGCTCGGCAACGGCATCACGATGCAAGCCGTGCCGTTCGTCGTCTCGCAAGCGCACAAGATGGTCCCACCCGAAGATCGCGGCGGTTACGCCGCACACAAACTGATCGATGCGGTCGAGGCCTCCGTCGAACTGCCGTTTGCGTTGGGCATCGCACGCGAGGCGCGGCTCTTCGACGAGTTGGTGCGTTCTGCACCGTCGGCGGCCCTGCGGCATCTGTTCTTCGCGCAGCGCGAGCTCGGGAAGATTCCCGGCCTCCCGGCCGCACGAGCGTTGCCGATCGCCACGGCCGGCGTCGTCGGGGCGGGAACGATGGGAACGGGTATCGCGATCGCACTGGCCGAGGCCGGCATCGCTTGCGTGGTCGTCGACGCCGACGACGCGGCGATCGAAAAGGCCAAACAGACGGTTTTCGGGATGTTCGCGTACCGCGTGCAAAAGGGCAAGCTCACGCCCGAGGAAGCCTGGAAGCGCGGGCAGTCGATTCTCTTCACCGACGATTTCGCGCAGCTGGCCGACGCCGACGTCGCGATCGAAGCCGTTTTCGAATCGATGGCCGTCAAGAAAGACGTGCTGGCAAGGGTGGACGCGATCGTCAAGCCCGCGTGCATCATCGCTTCCAATACGTCGACGCTGGACATCGACGAGATGGCCGCCGCGACGGCGCGGCCGGATCGGTTTCTCGGCTTACATTTCTTCGTGCCGGCCAATATCATGCCGCTGCTCGAGATCGTGCGCGGCGCTGCGACCTCGCCGCAAACCCTGGCGACGGCCTTTGCGCTGGGCAAAGCCTTGCACAAGACGTCGGTGCTGTCGGGCAATGCGTTCGGCTTCATCGGCAACCGGATGATCTTCGACTACGTTGCTGCGGCCGGCGCGCTGGCCGAAGAGGGGATCCCGCCCGCACGCATCGACGCGGCGATGACCGATTTTGGTTTTGCGATGGGACCGTTTGCGATGGTCGACCTCTCCGGTATCGACATCGCGCAGCAGATCGCCCGCGTACGCCCGGATGTCGTGACCGCGCGCACGAAGGTCCTCGATCGCTTGGTCGAGATGAAGCGCCTGGGTCAGAAGACGATGGCCGGCTACTACGTCTACGATCGCGCCGTCGGCAAGGGACGCCAACCCATACACGATCCCGAGATCGACGCGCTCTTCGCGCGCGAGGCCGCGGCGGCCGGCATCGCGCCGCGCGACGCGAGCGACGACGAGATCCGCGAACGCCTGCTGCGCGCCCTAGCCGATCGCGGCTCGCGCTTGCTCGAAGAAGGCGTCGCGCTGCGTCCCGGCGATATCGACGTCGTCTGCGTTTACGGCTACGGTTTCCCGCCGTATCACGGCGGTCCGATGTGGTATGCCGCGCACGAGGCGGCCGCTCGTGTCTGAGGCGGCGATCGTTTCGGCCGCACGCACGCCGATCGGGCGCGCCTTCCGCGGCGCGTTCAACCAAACGCACGGGACGACGCTGGCGGCCCACGCCGTTGCGCGCGCGATCGAGCGCGCGAACGTCGATCCCGCGGATGTCGACGATGTCGTGATTGGTTGCGGGCTGCCCGAAGGCGCGACCGGCAACAACGTCGGACGCACCGCGGCCCTGCGTGCCGGTTGTCCCTCCAGCGTTCCCGG
>DATCDS010000121.1:0-3309 GCA_036510515.1 Vulcanimicrobiaceae bacterium | reverse complement strand
GAGCCACGCACACCCAAACGTCGCGTCGGTGGCTCGACTCCGCTCACTGCGTTCGCTACGCTCGCCATGACACACTTAGAACAATCGGTTGCCGTCGCTCCAGGTTTGTAGGACCTTGCAATCGGTGAAGGCTTTGCCGTCGAGCGGGTCGTTGTCGAGGACGACGAAGTCGGCGGCGTAGCCGGGCGCGAGGATGCCGGTTTGGCGTTCGACGTGGGCGAGGCGGGCGGCGTTGTGGGTGTAGGTCGTGAGCGCCTCTTGCGGCGTGAGGCGTTCGGTGGGCTCGTGATGCTCGATGCAGGCTTGCATGCCTTCAAGCGGGTCGAGATTGCAGACGGGGCTGTCGTCGCCGCCGCAGAGGACGGCGCCGGCGCGTTGGATGCGGCCCAGAGCGTTCATCGTGCGCATGCGGGCGGTGCCTAGGCGCGCTTCGTACATGTTGCCGAGGCCGCCCCAGAGCGCGTCGAACTGCGGCTGCATCGAAAGATAGATGCCCATGCGCGCGCAGGCTTCGATGTGGTCGGGCGTTGCGATCTCGAAATGTTCGATGAAGTGGCGCGTACCGCGCGTTGACGGGTGACCGCCGAGCACGCGTTCCCAGGTGGCGATGCACTGTTCGATCGCGCGATCGCCGATCGCGTGGACGCCGGCGGAGATGCCCATCGCCTCGGCCGTCGCGAAGTACGCGTAGACCGCATCGTCGCTGTAGCGCAGTTCGCCGCACGCATCCCGATCGGCGGCGGCGCCCGAGACGAACGGCTCGCCGACCGCGGCCGTGCAGCTGCCGATCGAGCCGTCGAGGAAGACGTCGCCGCCGACGTACGGCAGGCCGAGTTCGGCGGCCAACTGCGGATCGGGTTCGCAGATCTTGGGATACCATTTGCCGGGAAGGGCGCGCAGCGCGGCGATTTCGTCCGCGTATTCTTCGCGTTTAAATCCCACGAGTTGTGCGTGCAGGTGCAGGGCTCCGCGCGAAAGCGCGGTTTGCGCGGCGCGCGATTCGGCGGCACGCTTGACAAAGATTGGAATCGCGTCCATGAATGCGGCTTGCGCGCGCCAGTTGGCATCCAGCAAGAGCTTGCCGGTCGGGTGGCCGGCGGCGTCGCGTTCGATCCCGGCCGTTTCAGACGGCAGGGCCAACCATGCTAACGTCGCGCGATTGACGACGCATGAATGACCGTCGACGCGCACGACCATCGCGCGCGCGTCGGGATGCAAACGATTTAAGGGCGCGGCGTCGGCCAGCCCCCCGTCTTGCCAAAAGCTCTCGTCGTACTGGCCCGCAAAGGCGATGCCGTTTTCGAGCGGAACGCGCGCGATCGCCGCGGCGAAGTCGTCGTACGAGCGCGTGGCGCCCAGGTTGCGCGTTCCCAAGAAGTAGCCGGTGTCGGTGAGGTGTACGTGGCAGTCGGCAAACGCCGGCAGCACGGTCGCGCCGCCCAGCGAGATGCGTACAACGCCGGCGCCGACCGCATCGGCGTCGAGCGCGACGATCCGGTCGCCATCGATCGCCAGCGCGTCGTGCCGGGTATAGAGCGCGGCCGTTGGATCGTAACGGTAGACCCGCGCATCGGTCAGGACGAACATGTCTTAGAAGACGATCGGCGAAGGGCGCGTCCCCAACCAACTGGCCAGGTCGGTCTTTTGCGTCACGTAGCGTCCGCTGCGCAGTTCGTCACGCAGTTCTCCGAACGTTCCGAAGGCTTCGGCGAATGCGTCGTGTTTGTGAATCGATTCGTAATTGACCTGGCTGGCAAAGACGAACGTGTCGTCGCCGAAGTCGCCGTAAACGTCCAGGGCGCGCGCGAGCGCGCCGCGTACGACGTCTTCAACGAACTTCGGGTTGTGGTGCGCTTTGTTCACGATGAAGAACTCGTCGGGGCGCTTAAGCAGATCGTACGTTTCGCTCGACATCGAGTTTTCGACGATCTCCACCAAGTCTTCGGCCCGCACGCCCTCGGCACGTTCGTCGTCGACGCCGAGCAAGATCGTACCGCGCCCGCGCTGGTTGTGCGTGGCAACGGGAAGGGCGTCGAGCGCGCGCGACGCCTCGTCTTTTGAAAATCCCGCCTCGATCAGCTCGCGCATCGAATGCTCGCGAACCATCGATTGCGCGCACGGGCAAGCGGTCATGCCTTGGGCTTCCACGCCAATCGCGCAGCGCGTGCGGCCGCGCTCGTCGGCGTGCGCGATGCCGACCAGCGTGTAGGTTTCCTCGCCGCGCTTTCCGCTTACCGGCGTCCAACGTTCCAGGCCGAACTCGGCGCGCAAGCGGACGTCCGCGCGCACGGCACGCTGGGTAGCGACGATCTCGCGTGCGATCGTTGCGACCAACCGTTCGATCCTGCCCGGCAGGTTCGGACGGGCGAGCACGTCGAGCGTGGTCTCTTCGAGAATCTCTGAAAAACGCGACATGTGAACGCCGGCTTTGTCGGGAGCGAGGTCCGCAACCATCGAGAACTCGCCGTTAAACACGCGCGGCTGCCCGTCGACGTCCAGTCGCAGGATGCGCTTGACCGATGAAACGCCGACGCGGTTTAGCGAGAGTTGCACGTCGGGCGTCTCTTCTTGACGGTTCGCATCGAAGTGCAGGCTGCGCTCGCGGCGCCGCACGCCGTTGGAGGCAAGCCGCTGGGCCAGCGGCCGATACTGCGGCGCGATCTCGGCCAACGGCACCAGGTCGTACGCCCGCGACGCCAGATCGGGATGCTCCTCATCGTCGAAGCGCAGGAGGTTGAGATCGATCGGACGCGCGGTCAAGCGCTGGCGGCCAGTGCGCCCGACCGCGCGCTCGACATCGCCCGCAAAGTGCTCGAAGGCGTCTCGATCCAAATCCGTCGCGATCTCGACGGCGACGTTGAGAAAGGCGGGGCCTTGGGCGCCGTCCGCGGCGTCGCTCTCGTAAAACGCCGAGACCGCATCGATGCGCGCGCGCGCGCGCAGACGCTGCAGTGCGACCAAAATGTTGGATTGACGATCGCCCAAATTGGACCCGATGCCCAGATACGCCCGGTGTTGCACGTCGGCGTCTTTCGGCAGGGGCCATCGCCCGTCCGGCAGGACGGCCGCCCCTCGCGCACAACGGCACGGCCGTGAGCGATTTCCGCGTCGTGATCGGTTGGGAACCGGGACGCACCTTCGAGCGGCCGCACGCCGTCTTGCGCGCGGTCACGCCCGCGCAGGCGCACGCGTCGCTGGAAGCCGCGCAGGACGCCTTGCGCGACGGCTATTGGCTGGCCGGAATCCTGACCTACGAACTGGGCGAGGCCCTGGAGGCTTCGCCCTCCCCAGAACCGGGCAAGCTATTGA
>DATCDS010000120.1:0-2382 GCA_036510515.1 Vulcanimicrobiaceae bacterium | reverse complement strand
ACGGATGTATAAATTTTGGCTGGCGAACGTATGATCCAGCTTTGCCTAACTCGGGTGTTGGGAAGGCCTGCTCGTCCTCCTTCGCGCAGAGGTGCGGTGTGACCGATACCCGTTTTCCCGCGGCACCGGTGGTCGTCGATGCGCCCGGCTGGCGCAACGTCAAGCCCCGGATTCCCGATACGCCGCAGCGTCGCCAGCTGCAGTCGCAACGGCGGGTTCGCGAGATCGTCTTCGGCGCGCAAGACGGCATCCTGACGACGATGGGGATCGTGACCGGCTTGGGCGCGGCCACCGGCAATCACGCGACCGTCGTCATTTCGGGCGCGTTGGCGTTGCTCGCCGGCGCGCTTTCGATGGGCGTGGGCGAGTTTCAAGGCAGCAAATCCGAACGCGACGTCGTGCAGGCTTCGATCGAGATGGAACGTCGCGAGATGGAAGAGAATCCGCAAGACGAGTTCGCCGAACAGGTCGCGTACTATAAAACCAAGGGCTTTTCCGCCGACGAAGCGCACACGATCGTCTCGCGTCTGACCAAGAACCCGGAGATCTATCTCTACGAGATGATGCGCGACGAGTTTGGTATCGATCCGCGCATTGCCGAGGATTCCAGCGTTCGCCCGGCGATCGCGATGGCGCTGGCATATTCGGTGGGCTCCGTGCTGCCGATCGTCCCGTACGCGTTGCCGATTTCGTCGCTGGCGGCCCTAGGTGTCAGCGTCGCGCTGGCGTTGGCGGGTCTGTTTGCCATCGGCTGCTACGCGGGCTGGCTTTCGGGACGCCGACCGATTCTGCGCGGCTTGGAGATCGTCGGCTACGGCACGATCGTGTTTGCGATCTCGCTGGCCGCAGGCCACTTCATACCGCCGCTCTTCGGCCACGCTCCGATGTCGATCGGCGGCTAAGGCCGCGAAGAAAAAAAAACGGCTCGGTGGTAACCACCGGGCCGTTCCCTTTTTTTGCCTTGGAGTTACTGGGTCTTCTTGGGCGCCGGCTTGGCGGCCGGCTTCGTCGCTGCCTTAGCCGTCTTAGCAGCCTTGGTCGCTGCCTTAGCGGTTTTGGTCGCTGCATTAGCGGTTTTGGTCGCTGCATTGGCGGTTTTGGTCGCTGCCTTGGCGGTTTTGGTCGCTGCCTTGGCGGTTGTGGCGGCCTTGGCGGCCGTCTTCGTTGCGGCCTTGGCGGCCTTGGCGGTCGTGGCGGCCTTGGCGGCCTTGGCGGACTTGGCGGCCTTGGCGGACTTGGCGGCCGTGGCGGCCTTGGCTTGCTTCGCGGCCTGGGTGGCCGGTTTGGCCGATTTCACGGTGGCTTTCGCGTTGCTGGCTTGAGCGGCCGACGCCATGGCCGTGCCGGTCAAGAGGAATGCTGCCGCAGCGAGCGTTGCGATCGTTCTCTTCACGAGGTACTCCTTAAGAATAATAAATACGAATGAATACCGCACTCCGAAAACGGGGTGCGCCCCCAACCTTTCTTTCCGCGGGCGCCAGGAGCCTGTCGGACTTGGGCCGCTAGGTTCCTAAGCTGGTTTGGGTTTGCTCTTGCCGACGATGGCTCGGGAGATGACCAGCCGCTGGATCTGCTGGGTGCCCTCGTAGATTTGGGTGATCTTGGCGTCGCGCATCATGCGCTCGACCGGATATTCCGTCGAGTAGCCGAAGCCGCCCAGCACTTGAACCGCGTCGGTCGTGACGGCCATCGCGACGTCGCCGCACTTGAGCTTGGCCATCGCGGCCCACAAGGTGACGTCGGGCGCGTTTTCATCGCATTTGCGCGCGGCCTCGTAGAGCATCAAACGCGCGGCCTCGACCTCGGTTTTCATATCGGCGAGCATGAAGCCGACGCCTTGATGCTGCCCGATCGGTTTGCCGAACGAAACTCGATCGCGCGCGTACTGCGAGGCGAAGTCTAACGCGCCCTGCGCGATACCTAGCGCTTGTGCGGCGATACCGGGTCGCGACTTGTCGAGCACCTTCATCGCGATCTTGAATCCCTCGCCCTCGGCGCCCAAGCGATTGGCCGCCGGCACGATGCAGTCGTCGAAGATCAGCTCGACGGTCGGCGAGCCGCGAATGCCCATCTTTTTCTCAAGCTTTCCAACGCGGAAACCCGGGAACGTCTTCTCGACGATGAACGCATCGATACCGCCCGGGCCTTTTTGCGGATCGGTCACGGCAAAGACGCACACCACATCGGCGACGCTGCCGTTGGTGATCCAAATCTTCTGGCCGTTGAGGACGTAGTCGTCGCCGCGTCGCTCGGCGCGCGTGCGCATCGAGCCCAGCGCGTCGGAACCACTGGAGACTTCCGTGAGCGCGTAGGCGACGATATGTTCGCCCGAGGCGATCTTCGGTAAGAAGCGCCGCTTCTGTTCGTCGCTGCCGCCGATCA
>DATCDS010000119.1:0-7633 GCA_036510515.1 Vulcanimicrobiaceae bacterium | reverse complement strand
TTCGAGTTCATCAACGGCTGGTACAACCCGCACCGCCGGCACACCGCACTCGGCATGTTATCCCCAGCCGAGTTCGAACGACGGAATCAAGCCGCCTGATGTCCAATGAAATACTGTCCACCGGACCGAGCCAGCTTCAATCACCTCGAGGGTAGGCTATTTGTGATGAAGCCCGATATCAGTTCGGCGGCGGGTGGATCCATGTTGGCGAGCACCGCAATCACATAGCCGGCCGCGGGGCAAATTTCCAGATCGCCATTCATACCGGGCGCCCCGCCGTCGTGGCCAAAGCAGCGAGTTCCGCCAATCTCTTGGTCCATGAAGCCGTACGCATAGTGGCGGGGGTTATCCGAAGTACTAGGCACGCTAACTTTTCCGGTGGTGAGCAATTGGGTGTGCAGCGCGTCGAGGAGTTTGTCGTACTCTAGTGCGTTAGCAAAGCGCAGGAGGTCGTCCACCGTGGAATAGCCGCCGCCCGCCGACGTTCCCCGATACGGAAGCGTATCCGTGTTCGCAACCAACGTGCCTTTCCCGGCGGTATAACCCACGCTGCGACCCGCAAGCATCTGATCTTCCGCCTCGGAGCCCGTCGACGTCATCCCCGCCGGATCGTAAATGTGCTCGCGTACATAGTCGTAGTAGCTCTGGCCGCTCACTTTCTCGATCACGACGCCGAGCAAAATGTAGCCATAGTTGCTGTATTCGTACCGGCTCCCAGGCTTGAACGCAAGTCCACGCTTGCCGTAAAGATTCACGTAGTCGTCGAGCGTGCGCAGTTGCAAGCGATGCGCGTCGAATTCCGGGCCGAAGATGTCGCCGGTTCCGCCGGTATGCGTGAGCAGCTGGTGGATCGTGACCCTAGACGAAACGTCTTTATTCGGATAGGCGGTCAGGTACGTTCCCAACGGCGCCTTTAAATCGATTTTGCCCGCCTGCACGAGTTGCAAGACCGCCACTGCCGTGAACATCTTGTTCATCGAGCCGATCCGAAACCGGGTCCCAACCGTATTTGGAATCCGGCGGCCGCGGTCGGCAAGACCGTAGGCGCGATCGAAGACCGCCTTCCCGTCTTTGGCAACCATCACCGCTCCGGAGAACTGACCCGCGTTGGTATCTTTCAACAATTCCGCACGGAGGGCTGGCAGTAGCCGGTTTGCACTGAGATGCGGTGTGTAGGGCAAAATAAAAATCCCGGCAATCTTTCCGTTGCCATCGAGCACGAGCTGAAAGACGCTTTGCCGCTCTCGAAACGTTGCCAGAAATGAGTAAAACAGATAGCGGGCGTGCGTCACCGGACCGACTTCCGTATACGAGGTCAAGAACGAGAAAGCGGTGGCGGGACCCAACGGTCCATACGTTGCGGCCGCATCCTTGATGAGCGCGGGCGTGGCCGCGGCATTGGAACGCGCGTTGAGCTGCGACCGGTCAAGCCTCCCCGTTTGAAGACGCCAAAGCCACTCTTTCGCGCGAGCTTCGATTTTGGGATCGACGGCAGGGGCGGGGTGGGCGGTAGGTGTGATACGGACCTGCGCAATTGCTCGATCCGATGCCGCCCACGATAGAAATAGGGCCACAGACAAAAAGGCTACGCAGACGCATCTTCTCACGGTAAGCGCGATCGGCATCGGTGCTCCCATATCTTCTCCCCATCACAGCGTGTAGTGGACCTATAGAGGGCTCAATTTAAATCAGCGAGCGCGCGATCTCGTTGTGCCGGCGCACCAGCGCGGCGGTATCGAGGTTCAGAAAACGTCCGCCTTCGATCAGCGGGCGCCCGTTGACGATCGCGAAGTCGACGTCGGGCGGCCGGCAGAAGACCAGCGACGCCAACGCGTCGTGCACGGCACCGCCCGCGAGGTCGATCGTCTCCAGCGAAAAGCCGATGATGTCCGCGGCCATACCCGGTGCCAGATACCCGATGTCGTCGCGACCCAAGACCGCGGCGCCGCCGCGCGTCGCCAGCCACAGCGCATCGCGCGCGGTAAGCGCGGCTGGATCCGAACTGCCGACGCGCTGCAGCAGCATCGCCTGTCGTGCTTCCATTAACAAGTGCGAGGAATCGTTGGAAGCCGAGCCGTCGACCCCCAGGCCGACGCGAGCGCCGGCTTTGCGCAGCGCGCCGATCGGTGCGATGCCCGATGCCAGCCGCATGTTCGACGTCGGGCAGTGCGCGACGCCGGTGCGCGTCGCGCCCAAACGCGCGCACTCGTCCGGCGACGGGTGCACCATGTGTGCGTGCCAGACGTCCGCACCGGTCCAGCCGAGATCTTCGGCAAGTTCGACCGGCCGGCGCCCGAAACGTTCCACGCAGAACGCTTCTTCGTCGACGGTTTCTGCGAGGTGGGTATGTAAGTGTACGCCTTTGCGGCGCGCCAGGGCAGCGCTTTCGATCATGAGTTCGCGCGAGACCGAGAACGGCGAGCAGGGCGCCAGCACGATGCGCGTCATCGCATTGCGCGACGCGTCGTGATACGCGTCGATGACGCGCTCGCAGTCGGTCAAGATCGCGTCCTCGTCTTCGACCACGCGATCGGGGGGCAAGCCTCCCTTGGACTCTCCCAGCGACATCGAGCCGCGCGACGCATGAAAGCGCACGCCCATGTCGCGCGCGATCTCGATCTGGTCGTCGACGCGCGAGCCATTGGGCCAGATGTACGTGTGATCGAAGGCCGTCGTGCAGCCGGATTTGAGCAGTTCGGCCAAGGCGACCGCGGTCGACGCTCGCATCGCCTCGGGCGTCAGTTTGCTCCAAATCGGATAGAGCGTCACCAGCCAGTCGAAGAGCTTGACGTCTTGGGTGCCCGGAACGTTGCGGGTGAGCGTTTGATAGAAGTGATGGTGCGTGTTGACCAAGCCCGGCAGCACGATCGTGCCGCTTGCGTCAACGGTCCGATCGGCGGTCGAGGGCAAGTCGTCCGCGGACCCGATCGCCTCGATGACGTTGTCGCGGACAAAAATCGACGCGCCCTCGTGGGCGCGCCAAGTATCGTCAAACGTCTCAATGCGACTCGCATTGCGAATCAGCAGCGTTTCCGTCACCCCGCCCTGTTCGAAGGACCCCCGGTCGCTTCCCTGGCCGACGTCCTGGCAGTGTCATGGCGAGTACCGGGTGTCATGGCGAGCATAGCGCCCGAGAGGCGCGGAGTCGAGCCACAGCCTCGGTGCTCGCCATGACACCTCGCCATGAGACCGCGCGCCGCCATAACATCCCTCGCGCCATAACACCGTGGAGCATGAGGGGGTCGGTGGGGTGTCGTACCTTCGGGCGTGCATTCTTGCGTGGCTCGGGCTCTGGCGTCGTACGACCGTGCGCGGTTGACGTTGTGTTGCATTGGAAGCCACTCCGCGCTGGATGTGGCGTGCGGTGCGCGGGCGATGGGCTTGGGCAATGTGATCGTGACGGCGAAGGGGCGCGAACGGACCTACGCATATCATTACGCGCGGGCGGAGGCACCGGCGCGCGGATGCGTCGAGCGGACGCTCGCCGTCGACACCTTCCCCGATATCCTGCGCGACGACGTGCAGGAGGCACTCTTCGCTGCCAACGCGATCTTCGTCGCGAACCGCTCGTTTGAAGTGTATTTGCATCAGCGGTTCTCCTACGATGAGATCGAGCAGAAGATGGGCGTGCCGTTTTTTGGGAATCGGGCATTGCTGCGCGCCGAAGAGCGCGACGAGCCCGGGAATCAGTACGCGCTGCTGCGCGCGGCCGAGATCGTGCATCCGCGGCAGTTCGCATCGCCCGGCGACATCGACCGGCTGGCGATCGTGAAGGCGCCGCACGCGAAGGTGTCGTTCGAGCGGGCTTTTTTCTTGTGCTCGTCGCCGTTGGAATATCGAGAGACGTCGCAACGGCTGACGCGCGACGGGCTGGTGACGGCGGAGGGCTTGGCGGCAGCGGTCATCGAGGAGTACGCGCTCGGCCCGTCGATCAACCTGAACTTTTTCTATTCGCCGATCTTGGGCGAACTCGAGTTGATGGGAACCGACACGCGGCGGCAGACCAATCTCGAGGGGTTTCGCAACGTGCCGCCGGCGTCGCTGGACGCGCTGCGCGGCGTGCCCATGCGCCTGGAAGAGGCCGGGCACATCGCGGCCACCCTGACCGAGTCGATGCTTGAGGAGGCCTTTGCGATGGGCGAGCGCTTCGTTGCCGCGACCCAGCGAGCGGGCACCCCGGGCGTCGTCGGGCCGTTTGCCCTGCAGTGCGTCATCGTCGCGGGGCCGCCCAAGGCGTTCGTCTGTTACGATGTCTCACTGCGCATCCCGGGCTCGCCGGGAACGCGTTATACACCGTACTCGGCCTATCGCTGGGGGCGCGACCTCTCCGTCGGCGAACGCATCGCGATGGAAGTCGTCTTTGCCCGCGACGCCGACCGGCTCGCCGACATTCTCACTTAACGCATCTCAAAAACACCTGGAGGACCTATGTCTACGCAAACCGCACCGGAGCGCCCCGGCGCGATCACCTTCAAAGGCCAGCCGATGACCCTGCTCGGCCGCGAGCTCAACCTGGGCGATCCGGCGCCCGAGTTTCATCTAACCGCCTCGAACTTGTCCGACGCGACGCTGGACACCGTCACCGACGGCGGCAAGCGCGCCGCCCTGCTGATCGTCGTGCCGTCGTTGGATACCGGCGTGTGTTCGCTGGAATCAAAAACGTTTAACGACCGCATCGCCGACTTGGGAGACTCCGTGGCCTCCTACGTGGTCAGCATGGATCTGCCGTTTGCGATGGGGCGTTGGGCAACGGCGGAAAACGCCGTCAAACTCGGATTGCTCTCCGACTATCGCACGCATGACTTCGGACTGGATTACGGCGTACGGATCAAAGAACTCGGGTTGCTCGCGCGAGCGATCTTCGTCATCGGCAAGGACAAGACGATCCAATACGTCGAGCTGGTCAAAGAAGTCGCCGACCAGCCGTCGTACGATGCGACCATCGCTGCGGCAAAGGCGGCCGGTCAGTAGGACGACGGTGAATCCGGTCTTCATCCTCGATTTCGGGGCGCAATACAGCCAACTGATCGCGCGCCGCACGCGCGAGCACGGCGTCTATTGCGAAATCGTCCCGTACGATACGCCGTGGGCGGTGCTGGCCGCGCGCGCGCCGACGGCGATCGTGCTGTCGGGCGGCCCAGAATCGACGATGGCGTCGGGCGCGCCGGATTTAGACCCAGCCATCCTGGAGAGCGGGCTGCCGATCTTGGGCATCTGCTACGGCATGCAGTTGCTGGCACGCCATTTCGGCGGCGCGTTGGTCAAACTGGACCGCGCCGAATACGGCCCGGCAACGTTGGAAACGCCCGTTCGAGCGTCGCCGCTGTTCGACGGCTTTGCGCGAGCGTCGCGCGTCTGGATGTCGCACGGCGATTCCGTTACCGCGTTGCCCGTGGGGTTTGCGGGCTTGGCGTCGACGGCGCGCTGCGAGGTCGCGGCGATGGGCGATCCCGCGCGCAAGATCTACGGCACGCAGTTTCATCCCGAGGTCGCACACACCGAGTTCGGGCGCGCCCTACTGGGCAATTTTCTGCACGGAATCGCGGACATCGGGGACGACTGGAGGATGGACTCGTTCGTCGAGGGCGCCATCGGCGAGATCGCGCAGACGATCGGCGACGATAAGGTGATCTGCGCGCTCTCGGGCGGCGTCGATTCGGCGGTCGCGGCGACGCTGGTGGCACGCGCGGTCGGCGAGCGGCTGACCTGCATCTTCGTCGATCACGGGTTGCTGCGCAAGGGCGAAGCGGAGGCGGTCGTCACCGCGTTCCGCGACGTCCTGCATCTCAACGTGATCGCCGTCGACGCGCGCGAACGGTTTCTCGCAAAGTTAGCCGGCGTCGAGGATCCCGAGCGCAAACGCGTGGTCGTCGGCCACGAGTTCATCGCGATCTTTGAAGAAGAAGCCGCCAAGATCCGCGGCGTGAAGTATCTGGTGCAGGGGACGCTCTATCCCGACGTCATCGAGTCCAAAACGCCCGACAGCAAGGTGGGCCATAAGATCAAATCCCACCACAACGTCGGCGGCCTGCCCGAGCACATGGATTTGGCGCTGATCGAACCGCTGCGCAAATTGTTCAAAGACGAAGTGCGCGAGTTGGGACGCGTGCTGGGGCTTCCGCCGGCGATCGTCGGGCGGCAGCCGTTCCCCGGGCCGGGCTTGGCGGTTCGCGTTATCGGCGCGATCACGCACGACCGGTTGGAAATCGTGCGCGAGGCCGATGCGATCGTCTGCGAAGAGATCGAAGCTTCGACGCTGGATCCCAAGCCGTGGCAGTACTTCGCGGTCTTGACGCCCGTGAAATCCGTCGGCGTCATGGGCGACGGACGAACCTACGCCAATTTGGTCGCGGTGCGGGCGATCTCCAGTGAAGACGGGATGACCGCCGACTGGGCGCGTTTGCCGCACGAGTTGCTCGAGCGTATTTCAAGCCGCTTGGTCAACGAGGTCGCGGGCGTCAATCGCGTCGCCTACGATATCACCTCAAAGCCACCCGCAACCGTCGAATGGGAATAATCGTGTCACCGTGCGTATCCTCGTAATCGGCAACGGCGCGCGCGAGGACGCGCTCTCCTGGCGTTTAGCACAGTCGCCGTCCTGCAGCGCGGTCTTCGCGTCGCCCGGAAATGCCGGCACGGCGTCGCGCGGCGAGAACTGGGGTATTCCCGCAACCTACGGTCGACGCCTGATTCAGCGCGCGCAGATGGAGAAGATCGACCTGGTCGTGATCGGTCCCGAGACCGCGATCGCGTCGGGGCTAGCCGACAAGATGCGCGACGCGGGCCTGCGCGTCTTCGGGCCCAATCGTTCGAGCGGGCGCCTGGAATCGTCCAAGGTCTTTGCCAAACGCTTTATGGAGCGGCACGGCATTCCGACCGCGCGCGCACAGGTCGTGCATTCCGTCGCCACCGCGCGAAAAGCGCTCGCAGAGTGGAGCGGCGGCGTCGTGGTGAAAGCCGATGGCTTGGCGGCGGGCAAGGGCGTCGTGGTTTGCGACGATAAGGCCGCAGCGCTCGAGTTGCTTGCAACGTGGTACGGCGAGAAGAAGGTTCCCGGCGGCGGCGCGGACGTTTTGCTCGAAGAGCGGCTGGACGGCCGCGAGGTCAGCGTCTTTGCGTTCGCCGACGGACGAGCGATGATCCCGATCGCGGCCGCCTGTGATTACAAGCGCGCCGGCGACGGCGACAGCGGACCGAACACCGGCGGCATGGGCGCCTACTCTCCGCCACGCGATTTCCCGACCGACATGTTCGATCGCATTCGAGAGAGCATCCTAGCGCCGGTGCTGCGCGGCCTTATGGCCGAAGGCGAAACCTACATCGGCGTGCTGTATTGCGGCATCATGTGGACGAGGGACGGTCCCAAGGTCATCGAGTTCAACGTGCGGTTCGGCGACCCGGAAGCCCAAGTGCTGATGCCGCGCGTGAACGGCGACTTGGCTGCCCTACTGGCGTCGGCCGCGGGCGGCGCGATGGACTTGAGCCTGGCCACGCTTTCACCGCGCGCGTGCGTCGGCGTCGTCCTCGCGACCGGCGACTATCCGCGCAGCGCGACGCGGCTGACCGGTTTGAATCCCGACGTGTCGCTTCCCGATGGCTGTCAAGCATTCTGGGGAGCCACGCAACTCGTCGA
>DATCDS010000118.1:0-7281 GCA_036510515.1 Vulcanimicrobiaceae bacterium | reverse complement strand
CTTCGATCGGCGTCTTGGGGTCGACTCGGTGCTGGTAGTACAAATCGATGTACGATACGCCCAGGCGTTTGAGGGAAGCGTCGCAAGCACTGCGGACGTAGTCGGGGCTGCTATCCAGACCTAAGAACGCGCCGTCGGCTCCGCGGACGTTTCCGAATTTGGTTGCCAGCGTGACCTTGTCGCGGCGATCGGCGATCGCGCGCCCGACGAGTTCTTCGTTTTTGAACGGGCCGTACATATCGGCGGTGTCCAGAAACGTGACGCCGAGTTCCAGCGCGCGGTGAATCGTAGCGATCGATTCCGCATCGTCCCGGCCCGCATAAAATTCGGACATCCCCATACACCCCAGCCCGAGCGCCGAGACGGAGAGGCCTTGGTTGCCAAGTTTGCGTTGTTGCATACCGTCTTGGACCAAATCGGTATCAGCAGGGTTGCGCCCCCGGGGCCAAGGCCGGTTTCCACAAGGCCGGAAACCGACAATCGCAGGTCGAAAAGGCGAACCATATGGAGCATATCGGCTCGTGATCGTGCCGTTGTTCGCAGCCGTCGTCATCGCCGCGTCGCCCATGTCGTCGCCGTCGCCCTCCCCGAGCGACACGATTCCTTGCGCGGGACGATGTCTTGCCGGGATCGGCATCGGTGACGACAAGTATCGCGTCTTGAAGGATTTGGACTCGCGGCCCATCCCGGGCTCCGACGAACGCGTCATGGGGGATTTCAATGAATACCCCGATGGTCTCATGCTCACAGTCTACTACCAAAAGAGCGTCGTTGCGGTATCGATCACGAACGAAGAGAACGGAACGACGAAGATCGTGGATCCCTATGGTGTGACGCTGCAGGACACTTCCGAACGTCTCACGGCGTTGCGCGGGAAGCCCGATACGATCGGCGGTAACGTCTGGCGCTATGGCGCGATCGACGGTATTCATTGGGACTACACCGTTGAGAACGGTGTCGTTACGACCATTCTCCTCAGTTCCGTCTCGAATCTGGATTAGATTTTTCAGCCAGCTCCGTTTTTAGATCAGGCGACGGATCGAGTCCTTTTTTCTGAACCATCGGCATCCAACGGCCGAACCGGCGTAAGACAAGCCAAATCGAACTCGCGCATCGTCCGTTTGTTGATAGCGCCGACGGAGTGGAGATCTTCGGCAGCTTCGTGGACGGCCGCCATGACGGAACCGCGATACTGCAGCCCGGACTTCGTTCCCTGAGTGCGCTTGCTGGTCTTTGCCACGCTCGTGCTCTTCGGCTACAGTGGGCCTTCGTAGCAGGACTGGCGGTCAACTTCCGCTATCTGGTTGCCCTTCTCTTCGATCGTGATAACGGCATAACCATACGGAACGCCGTTGCGATTGCAGAGGTGCGGTATGAACGTCATTTCGTATCTGCCTGCCAGCGCGGCCGGAGCGTTGCGAAAGACGCGTATTCGGTACGGGCTGCCGGCGGCGTAGCAGCATGATTGCGAGTGCCACGTCGTTCCCGGATCCACGTCAGCCCTGTCGATGTTCGTCCCGCTGCTCCAGGTATGCTCCAGGGTCATTCCGAGCTTGCTGGTCGTGTTGTTCCGAATAACGATCATGCCGTGGTTGAGAATCAATGCTTGCGCCGGCGGCGATCCGATCAGCACGCCGAGCGCCACGGCAAAAACGGCCGCGACCAATAATCCGTATCGTCTCTTCATTACGCCCTCCTGGCAGCCCAACGTTCGCTCGGGCTGCTTTGGTTCCTCGCCCGATTCGCATGGGCGAAAAGCTAGAGTTTTCCCCACTTGAGGCGAAAGATGGTGTTTTCCACGTAGAGCGTGGTCTCGGAATTACCGAGATCGCGAGCGGCGTTTTTCTCAACGATGTCGATGTCGGTAATTTGTCCTCCGCTGCAATCGGCGTGAAGCGTGGGTTGCGCACGAACCTTGAGTTCGGACGCGGAGGGGACGGTGAACGTTCTGCTCTCGCCGGGCTTGAGATAGCCGGATGCCACGTTTCTCCACTTCGTGATCGAGTTTGCGATATCGATGGTCATCCAGGCGCATGTATGCGACCGGTTGTACACGTAGCGCGTGTTCTCGGCATACGCTGGCAAGGTCGTAAGGACGAGGGCCAAGGCAAGAAATGCGAGCACTGATTTCATGAGGGAATCTCCAAAAAACGAGGTTCCAAAGAGTTGCTTATCTGGGTCAACGTAAGCAAGCGCCCATTCGTTTCGCCCCGCCATCAGGCGGGGATCCCCGGGAACGACTAGTTCGTAAAGTCTTGAACGAAGAACATCTCTCCGCCGGGTCCGTCGACGGCGCCGATTCCAACTCTCGAAAATTGCCTGCGCAGAATGTTCTGAAGGTGCGGAGGGCTGTCCAACAGCCCTTGATACGCCGTCGGTTCGTCGGGGGCTTCGGCAACGTTCTCGCCGGCAGATGTATATGTAATCCGCGCGTTCGCCATGCGATCGAACGGAGTCTGCCCGCTCCTTGAAGCGTGCCCGAAGTATCCGTTCTGGGCCATGTCCATCGCGTGCTCGACGGCTATTTTGTCCAGCCGTGAATCTTCCACGAGGCCCGGCAAGCCGGCACGCGCGCGCGTCGCATTTACGTCCGCGAACATGCGCCGCTCCGCAGCGACGTTCACTGAGGTTCCGGCCAACGCGATACTGAGAAAGAGCGCGTGGATCATATCCAAGAAACGACATTGCCGGCCCAAACGTTAGTCGTGCCGGAAATTTGGCCGAAAGGGCCCATTAGGCGGCGGATTTCCGGGGGCGCCCGCCCTTTTTGCCGTTCGCGCGCGACGCCGACGCGCGAGCCGGAGAGCGTTTAGCGGCATTGATGCGCGCTCCGATCGTTCCGGCGGTGGCCTCTCCGACCGCCAGAACGACGAGTTGCTCGATCAGCACGCCGTCGTCAACGGCGAGTGTCATGGCGAGCGTAGCGACCGCAGGGAGCGGAGTCGAGCCACGCGACGCAACGTTGGGCAGCGCGCGGCTCGACTCCGGCGCCTTCGCGCCTACGCTCGCCGTGACACCCCTTGACCGGCAACGCGGTATCTCGTCGTTCCGCCTGCATCAATAAATCCGAGGTTCCCTAGCCCAGGAAGGATGGGTTGAGATCGGTGAGGTTGGCGCAGCCGAGGAGTTTGAGGGTGCGGAGGAAGTCGGTGCGCAGGATGGTGATGGCGCGCGCGACGCCCGGGCCGCCGGCGGCGCCTAGGCCGTAGGCGTAAGCGCGGCCAATCAGCACGGCGCGCGCGCCCAGGCACAGGGCTTTCACGATGTCGCTGCCGCGGCGGATGCCGCCGTCGAAGAGCACCTCGGCGCGGCCGTCGACCGCCGCGACGACCTCGGGCAGCGCGCGCAGCGTTGGCAGCACGCCGTCCAACTGCCGGCCACCGTGATTGGAAACGACGATCGCGTCGGCGCCTTCGTCGACCGCGCGGCGCGCATCTTCGGCGGTCAGCACGCCCTTGATGACGATCGGTCCGCTCCACGTTTCGCGAATCCAGCGCAGATCGCTCCACGCGACGGCCGAGCGCGCCAGCGCGGCGCCGACGTCCGCGTACGACATCGCCCCGCTGCCGGGCACGATGACGTTGGGGAAATCCATCAGCCCGCCGTCGAGCAGAAAATCCTTGACCCAGCCCGCGCGCGTCAGCAGATGCGGAACGTACGGCAGCGTGCTCCAAAACCGATTCTCGAGCAGCTGCTTGGAACCGTTGCGCAGATCGCGCTCGCGCATTCCGGCCACCGGCGTGTCGATCGTGACGACGAGCGCGGTGTATCCCGCGGCCTGCGCTCGCGCGAGCGCGTTCTCCGCAGCCTCGCGCCCGCCGGCGAGGTACAGCTGAAACCACGCGGGTCCGCGGGTGGCGGCTTTGACGTCTTCGATGCTGCAGCCCGAGAGCGTCGAGAGGATGTACGGAATGCCCGCAGCGCCGGCCGCACGCGCGGCCACGCATTCGCCGCGCGGAAAGAACGAGCGACTAAAGCCGACCGGCGCCAGCAGGATCGGCAACTCGATCTCCGTTCCAAGCAACGTCGCGCGCAGATCGTGCGGTGCATGCACCACGGCACCGCGCGGGCGCAGTTTGGTCGCAGTGAACGCCTCGCAGTTCTCCCGCAGCGTCACTTCGGCTTCAGCCCCGCCGTCGATATAGTCAAACACCATGCGCGGCAACCGCCGCCACGCCAAACGCCGCAGATCCTCGACGTTAATCGCGTCCCGCACGGCTCGGCGACTCATGCCCGAACGATGCTCTCGTAGATTCCGGCGAAAGCGGCAACGATCTCGTCGCCGGTGGCGAACGGCGAGCCTTGTTCGCTCGCCAGAGACGCCAGTTCGACTTTCCAGGTCTCCGGTACCGTGATCGGTGGCGGCCAAGCTTGCTCTGCACGCTTGGCAAAAATACGAACACAGGCTAACTGAATTGGCTTCGGCTCGACCTGGCCAAGCCTCTCAAGAAGAACGATGTCAATAATGTCTCGCGCACGGTTTTCGTCCCGGAGAACGCGCGGGCTTGTGCAGGCGTGGAGTTTTTGGGCGACTTGAACGTCAAGCGTAATGCAACGGACGGGCGATGTAACTGGAATGCCAAGCTCCGCGACGCCTCGGACCATCGGGGCGACCAGGTCCACTGCGCGTTCCTCAGCGGGCCCCAAGTCAATTTGTATCGTTTGGAACGAGCGGCCGCGATAAGCGATGGCAACGTCTACGCGCACCGTATCGACACGCTCAAGATCGCGGGGCACCTTCACTCGAAACGTAAACGCATCGAATCCGAGCGCAACGGCGCGTTCAAGCGCTAAGAACCGTTCGCGGCGCGTGCCACCCGATAATCCAACATCCATATCCTTCGTCGTCCGCGCGCGATCGGCAAACCGCAACTCAAGCGCTGCGCCGCCCTTGAGATGATAGTCGTCAATGACGCCTTCATCCATCGCTCGTTGAAGAACGCCACACAGCGCAAGAAAGGAGACCCATCGGCGGAGCCGGAGTCCGTCGATATCGCCCTGTCGCGCAACGCGGTGGAGCGCCTTGTCGAGCCGCTCATGCGCCATGCAGATTTCTCAAATCGCTGATTAGCCGGCGGCCTTCGGCCTCGGTGATATAGCCTTCTCGGCGCGCTTGTGCAATCGCGTCGTTGGCAAACCGCAGGCTGCCGCTTCGCGCAAGATCGAAAACCGTGCGCGAGATGGATGTAACGGGTAAACCCTCATGTTCGATGACGTCCCCGTTGGCAAGGAGCGCTCGATGAATCGCGATACGCGCAGGCGATTGGCGCCGAAGCCGAGCGCGCGGCGGGACCGTGAGATGGATCTTTGACGGATTCGCGTCCGTGAGGCCCAGAACAGCAAGAGCGGTCTCATGGGAAAGAGCCACCGAAGGGCCGCGATGCGACTGAGCCCAAAGAATCGCTTCCCTGTACTGGGAGAGGGGATCGGGACTCGAATGCATGAGGCGGTAGACCCCACGAGAAAGGCGCTCCAACTGGCCGCGTTCGGTCATCCCGGCGAGCGTGCGCCGCGTGATGCCCGCGCCGGCCGCCGACCGGGTGGTCACAAAGCCTTCGTTTCCGGAGGCGAGCTCTAGGAGCGCGGCGAGACGGTTCTGCGGCATGGTCAAAATGTTACCATAACAGTAACATTTTGACAAGCCTTTCCCCCCAGCCAACGCGCGCGCGACGGCACTATGACGGGGCGCGGAGGGCATCGATCGGCCTCGCCCACAAGGCCCTAAGATCAACCGAGCCGACGCGAGAAATGTTGGCCTCACCCGATTAATATTGCTCATTGACTTTTAATATGAATCGCTGATAATATATTAGTTCCAATATAAATCGAGGAGGCCCTATGGGTCAATACCATAATCTCGAAGCCGTCGCGGATGCCGTAAGGGAAGCTGGCGGCCTTAAAACGTTCTGGATGCATGAGGTACGCGACGCCTACGGCGCCGAGCGCCTCGGGCGCCAAGTTCGCAACAATATTTCCGACGAACTAGATGGGCTGGGGATGCGCCACCAGCCGTCACGCGAGCTCCCAGACAGCCAAAACGCCATGGTGCGGATATATCGCGCAGGCTCACCCGCCGCAAAACTAATCGAGGCCGCTCAGGAGCGCAATATCGGTGACGACGAAGACGCACTATTGCGGGAGGCAGCTAACGCAAACTCTGAGGCCGCTTATGTCCTTGGCAAGATCCGCGAGGCTCTGGGAGACTAGCGCGGCGCTACATACGGCGGTCAGCAGACCGCCCCCTCGCACGATCGGCACAAATCGCGCAGCTTCGGTCGATGCCTGTTGGCGGACACACTACGACATCTTCTGCTGAGTTGAATCTATGCCGGGGCGGCGGCTTGGAGGGTGGCGGCGCGTTCTCGCCAGTGGCGGACTTCTACGGCGCCATAGGCGTTGCCGCCGGCGGCGGTGAGGCGCGCGAGCAGCGAGACTTCTTCGGGATCGAGTGAGGCGCCGTCGGCGTGCTGGCCGTACAAGACAAAGCCGATCAGTTCGTGCTGCGCGACGATCGGGACGGCGAGCGTGGGATGCGCCGGGCCCTGCGGAACATTGGAGAGCACGATCGCGACGTCGTCGAGAAACGTCGGGCGTTCCAGCGAGCGCAGCGTGCGCACCAACAACGCTTCCTCGTCGAGCGCGTCGGCGGTCTCCGCCGGCCAGCCGAACGACGCGGTGCGCCGGAACGGCGCCGCGGGCAAACGGCGCGCGAAGACGGCGGCCGACGCGAGATCGAGAATCTGCGCGGCGTCCTCGGAGAGCGCCTCGTCGACAGCAGCCGATGAAGCTGCGAAGCCGAGCGCGCCGATACGATACTGTATGCGTTTCTCGGCCAGATGACGCTGGCGAAAGACGACGCGGTCGATCAGTCGCTCGGTGCGCGCGTGAATCTTATTGAGCGCGAAGCCAAAGCCGATGGTAACGATCGCTTCAATCGCCAGCGCCAGCCGTCGTTCGCTCAGCAGTCGCAAGGATAGCCAATCGACGCAACTGACGACCAGCACCGCCAGCGTCGTCATCACCGCGTAGAGGACGGTGCGATTGAGTGCAAAGCCGAGATCCAACACGCGATGCCGCAAGACCGCGTACGCTAATGCGATCGGGAGCGCGCAATAGCCGAGGTTGAAAACGCCCAGCAGGTAGACTCCCTGCGGCGTGGGCTGCAGAGGCACTTCGCCGACGTTGAAGGCTGTATAGGCGATCGTGCTGACGACGAAACCGGTGATGACCCAACCGATTCTGCGCCGGTCCTCGCCAGCCGTGTCGCGATAGGCCATGGTC
>DATCDS010000117.1:0-6958 GCA_036510515.1 Vulcanimicrobiaceae bacterium | reverse complement strand
TGCCTTGCCGGCCGGAATTTGCAGGCCGATTTTGCCTACGACTCTCTTAGCCACTGTGTCTCCTTAACGATGCTCTCGCGAGCAGCTTCCCCTCGAAAACCTCGCCGGTCGGGGTAGCCCCGGCAAGAAAGCGTTAAACCTTTTCGACTTGGAAAAACTCGAGCTCGACGGGCGTTTCGCGGCCGAAGATCGAGATGAGCGCGCGAAGCTTCTCTTTCTCGGGCTGGATCTCGTCGACGATACCGGTGAAGTCGAAGAACGGGCCCGAGGTGACCTTGATGCGGTCGCCCTTGGCAAAGTCGATCTTGAGCTTGGGGGCTTCGATGCCCATCTGCTTGAGGATCGTCTTGACTTCTTTCTCTTGCAACGGTACCGGTTTCTCGCCAGGCCCCGGGCTGCCGACGAATCCAGTGACACCCTGCGTGTTGCGCACGACGTACCAGGATTGATCGTCCATCGTCATCTCGACGAGCACGTAACCCGGAAACACCTTTTTGGGCGTGACCTTGCGCTTGCCGTCTTTGAACTCGACTTCGTCTTCCATCGGTACGAGCACGCGGAAGATCTTATCCTGCATCGCCATCGAGTGGATACGACGCTCGAGATTCGCCTTGACCTTATTCTCGTATCCGGAATAGGTGTGCACGACGAACCAATGCTTGCGCGGATCCTTGCCGGCGGGCGCCGCGGCGGGCTCGCCGGCTTCGGCGGCTTGCGGGTCGGCTTGCGTCTCGGGCTCGTAACCGAATTGGGGACCAGGGCGCTCGTCGGCCGCGGCGGCAACTTCGTGCTGCTCGTTGGCGATCTCGGGCTGCCACGGCTCCTCGCCGAACTGGTGATCCAACTCCGACATATTGATGCTCTATTGCTGGGTCGTCGTCGTAACGACCGGATGGATGAAGTTGATGAGCCAACCGAAACCTCGATCCAAAAGAAAGACGAACACTCCGATCACGACGACCAAAATGATCGTGAGGATCGTCGCGGACATCCACTCTTCGCGCGTCGGCCACGTGACCCGGCGCATCTCGAGGATAACGCCGCGGACGAAATCCCGCGCGTTCGTGCGATTGGCCACCGCCACCGCGGCGCGGCCGCCGCCCTTGTTTCGATCGTTCACCAATACGTCTCCCAGATAAACTTGGCAGGGCGGACAGGACTCGAACCTGCAACCGGCGATTTTGGAGACCGCTGCGCTACCAATTGCGCCACCGCCCTATGGACGGGACTACTTCGTCTCGCGGTGGGGTTTATGACAACGGCAAAAACGGCAGTACTTGCTGAGTTCGAGCCGGTCGGTCGTTTTTTGCTTGTTTTTTTGTGTGTTGTAGTTGCGGCGTTTGCACTCGTTGCAGGCCAGAACTACCATGACACGGTTTTCTTTTTTTGCCACAGTCTTACCACGAACATGAAATGAACGGACCTCAGGTCCGTTCGGCGCCCAATCTTACCATAGGCCGGACTCGGGCTGCAACTACCAGATTTTAGGAACGGCCGACGATCTGGATCGCCCCGGTCAGTCGAATGCTCCCCGAGCCGCCGCCGACCATCGCCGCGTAGGTTCCCGGCGCAACGTACCAGGCCTTGTACGCGGGCGACCAGGTGGCAAACGAGCGGGCGGCCAGGGGAATCGAAAGGCTGCGGGACTGCCCCGGCCGCAGCGCCAAGCGCACGAACCCAACCAGGCCCTTGGCCGGGCCGGCGCCCCCCGCCGGCGCCCGCAGATAGAGCTGGGCGACCTCGGTGCCGCCGACCTTCCCCGTGTTGCGGATGGTAAAATGCACGGTCACCGGGTGGGGATCGACGCCCCGAGCATAGCTGACCGTGAGCCGGGAGTAGGCGAACGCCGCGTACGAGAGCCCCGCGCCGAACGCAAAGGCCGTCGAGCCGTCAGCCGCCGCGAGGCCAAACGGGAGCTTCCCACACGGATTTGAGGCCCCCACGATCAGGTTCGCCACCGCACGAGGCGTCCCGGGGGTGGACGCCCACACCAAGAGCAGGCCCGGTGCGGACCCGACCCAGTCTGGGGCGATAGCCGAAGAGCGTTCCAAGACTGCGGCGGTTCGCGGGTTGGCCGCCGCGACCGCGGCGATCAGCGGCCCTTGGGCGGGATCCGCCGGCCCCACGACCACAATGGCCGCCTGCGCGTGGCGCGCCGCAGCAGCCGCGGCTGCGGGGTCGCGGGCATCGACGGCGAGCACCTTGGTTCGCGGGAGCACCGCGGTCACGGCCGCTTGGGTACTGCTATCGGCGCCGATCAAGGCCAGCGACGTCAGCGTGGCCGGGTCGAGCGGCAGCACCGACGCGTCGTTCTTGAGGAGCACCGCGCCGTTCTGCACGATCCGCCGCGAGAGCGCGGTCGTGGCGACGCTCGCCCCGAGGCGCGGCGGATGGGCGAGCGTTCCCACGCGCGACAGCGTGGAGACGATACGCGACGGCGTTGTAAGGTTGCCGTATGGATTGCCGATCGCAAAGCCAAAGAACCGCAACTCGCGCGTGAGGATTGCTGCCAGCAGCCGCCGGTTCGCACACAGCGACGACCTGCGCCCTCCGCGCGACGAGCAGGCCACCGCGCCGGCGCCATTGCGAATCGCTGCCTCGACCGCGGGCAGATCGCGTTCGTGCAGCGTTCGCGCGTCCGTGCCGCCGCCGCTGCGCCCAACGACCGCCGCGACGACGTGCGCGCTCTGCACGCCGCGTACCAAACCCGGCGCGAGGCGCGCGGCCAGCAAAGGAGAGGTACCGTAGACACCCAGCGGCAGCGCCAACACGTCCGCGCCGTTCGCACGCGCCGACTTTCCTAACGCGGCGCCATAAGCGAACGCGGTCGCACCATCCCAACTGGCGGCAACCGCCGACGGCGGCGCGATCGACGTGCTGGGATCGGCCATGACCAACGATGGAATGCGTAGTGACGGAACGCCAGATACGAAGCCGGTCGCCGATAGCCGCTCGACGCCGCGCGACAACCGCTGCGATTGCGCGCGCGGCAATTTGCGCGCCAGCGCCGTCGCATCTTTTGCCGGCGTAACGCCGGCGAACGCGACAGACCACAGTGCAAAGATCGCAAGCGAGCGACGAATCATCGTGACCTCCGGGAATCGACAGAAACAAGATCGTGCGCCCGGACGGAATCGAACCGCCAACCTTGGGCTTAGGAGTCCCCTGCTCTATCCAGATTGAGCTACGGGCGCGCACCGACCGCCCTGTTCCATGCGTCCTCGCCCCGCAGTCCCCTCTTTGCGCGATGGTGACGCCGACCCCGTCGTGTCATGGTGAGAGCGCCATGAACCGGGGAGAGCGGCGTGGAAGAATGGGGCGTGGATTATGCGTTGTTGGAACGACAGATCGACGCGCTGCTTGATGGGGAGCACGATGCGATTGCGAATGCGGCGAACTTTGCGGCATTCGTCTTTTACGAGATTCCCGGTTTGAATTGGGCGGGGTTTTATTTTCCCGGCGTCGACGGCCTGGTGCTCGGACCGTTTGGCGGCCGCCCGGCCTGCACGCGTCTGCCGCGCGGGCGCGGCGTCTGCGGCGCCGCGTTTTCGACGGGCACGACGGTAGTGGTCGACGACGTCAGCGCGTTTGCCGATCACATCGTCTGCGACTCGGCCTCGCAATCCGAAATCGTCCTCCCGCTAGTGGTCGACGGGGCGACCGTCGGCGTTTTCGATGTCGACGCGCCAACGCTCGCGCGCTTCGATCGCAACGACCGCGACGGGCTCGAACGCTTGGTCGCGCGCTTTCTCGCGCGTACGTCGCTCGACGGCCTCTCACCGCGCCCGGACTAGCGGGCCTGCTCGTTCGTTTTAGGGCTGCGGACGAAGACCTCGACGGCACCGGGCAAGACCTCGGCTCGCAGCGGCGTCGTTGCCGTTACGTCCCCGTCGACGGCAATTTTCCACGGCTTTGCCGTTTGTATTTCAAACCACGGCGAGGAGAGGTCGATCACGTTCCAGTCTTGGGGCAAGCGTCGCAGCAGCGCCGAGAACGCCACGGAGAGCAGCTCCGGAAACGAACGCGCCCGACAGATCGTCAGGTGCAAGAGCCCGTCGTCGACTGCCTCGTAGCGCACCGGAATGCCGCCCACGTACCGCCCGTTGCCCACGAGCAGCGCCAGGCTCGTGGTGGTAAAGGCTATCGATTCGCCGCGAACCGTAACGCGCACGGCCTTTGCCGTACGCACGAGTTTTGGGATGAGCGCCACGGCCGCAAACATTCCCAAGCGCGCCTTGAGTCGCGAAGTCAGCCCGATGGCCGCTTGTGCGGGAAGACCGCCGGCGATCGTATTGATGAAATACTGCTCGCCGATGCGCCCGACGTCGACCCGGCGCGAGTACCCGGCGACAAGCATATCGCAGATCTCGTCGAGATCGTGCGGCAGATCCAGCGAGCGCGCGAAATCGTTGGCGGTTCCCAGCGGAACGACGGCTAACGGTAACTTCGTTTCCAAAATTGAAGGCACCAGCGCGGCGATCGATCCGTCGCCGCCGCCCACGAGGATTGCGTCGGCCGCCGACGCGCGTTCCCTCACGAAGCGATTGGCCTCGTCGGAATCCTTGGGCGCGAGAAACTCGCCCGAAAATCCCCGTTTGAGAAGATGCTCCCGGACGGCCTCGAGCGATTTGCCGTGAGCGGCTGCGGGATTGACGATCCCGATCACGCGACGCGGGAGCGAGACCGTAGTTACCCGCCCATGGTCGAACGACGACGGCTCAGGCGAAAGCGCTCGCGCAGCTCCATCGACGGAACCCGCACCTTATCGACCAAACCGACGAAACGCAAGAACTTGATGTGCCACCAGGTCATGTCGATTTCCCACCACGCCATACCGTGACGCGCGGAATAGGGAAACGCATGGTGGTTGTTGTGCCAGCCTTCGCCAAACGATACCAGCGCGACCCACCAGGAGTTCGTTGACCGATCGGTCGTACGATAGGTGCGGTAGCCCGACGAATGCGACGCACTGTTGACCAACCAGGTCGTGTGATAGGTGAAGACCAGCCGGACGAAGATGCCCCAGACGACCCACGACCAACCGCCGAAATGCAGCAAGATCAATCCCAGGGCGATCTGCAGGGGAAGGTTGGCATAGGTGAGCGCTCGATAGAACGGCTGCGCGTAGAGATCGGGAGCGAGGCGCTTCTTCTCTTCACCCGTGGGCGTGTGGCGGTTGGCGCCGATCAGCCACTGCATGTGCGCCCACGTCAGGCCCAAACGCACGGTGTGCGGATCGCCCTTGTGATCGGAATGCGCGTGATGCGCGCGATGCGTCGCCACCCACGAGATCGGATCGCCTTGCATCGCCAACGTGCCCAGCAAGGCGACGAAATATTCCAGCGGGCGTACCATGCGCAAACTGCGGTGGGTTAACGTACGGTGGTATCCCAGAGTGATGCCCAGCGCGCCGGTACAGTACGAGATTGCCGCGACGACGATCAGGGCCGACCAGGAGAAAAACCCGGGCCACAACGCCATGAGCGCCAAGATGTGGATGACGATCAGGCCGACGCCGTTGGACCAATTGAATCGTGAGAGTATCGCGCGCATCGTGTCTGGTTCCTTAGGGAATGCCAAAGGGCCCGCTCGCGCGGACCCTTTGGGTTATCGTGGATCGGTCGTTGACCGGAAAGTTCTTAGCGGTAGGACGGACGCGACTGGAAACAGTCGCGGCAATACACGGGCTTGTCGCCACGCGGTTGGAACGGCACTTCTGCCACGCCGCCGCATTGGCTGCACGTTGCTTTGAACATTTCGCGTTGACCGCCGAAGCCGCCACCGCTACGGGCGCCGCCGCCGCGGGCTCCGCCGCCGCCTTGTGACGCCTTACGGGCCGCACGGCAATCGGGGCAACGATTCGGTTTGTTCTGGAAACCCTTTGCGGCGAAGAATTCTTGTTCTCCGGCCGTAAAAGTGAACGGGCGCGAACAATCGACGCAGTTCAGGGATTCATCTTGGTACATAAGCTTGACGAGGACTCCTCGAGAGTAGTGATAGTTCTGGGAATCGGACTCGCAAGCACTCTTGAGATGGTGTTACCGACTTCGAAACCTAGACGGGCTGATGCTAGCATGCCCGGGCAGGAAAGGCAACAGATGCTCCTTCCGGCTGCCCCCTAAAACCCGTCCCCCCGCTGCAGGGTTGCACGCCGGAAGGGGGCGGGCAGCCGGCTACGGCGGGCGAGCCGGAAGGCGGGCACCCAAGGTGGCGCCGGGGGCGTTTTCGCCCAGCGCGAGGGTGCCGCCGTGGGCGCTGGCGCAGTTCGGGCGGGACGCCCTCCCCCATCGTCGGCGACGCCGACATTCGTTTTTCGACGCGGTGATCCGCCTACGATACGTTCGATAACGAAAGGTACTTTTTCACCGCATCGTCCATTACGCGCAGCTTGCGCGCGGGCGCCTGCTTGCGTACCATTAGAAGTAACATCGGTCCGTTAGCCCTTCCATGAAAGGACAATTCATGTTTCCGTACCTACGCGCCGCGATCGCCGCGGCCGCGCTCGGCGTCCTGTTACCACTTGCCGCGACGGCACAAACCCAAACCGCAACTCTGCAAGGGACCGTTCGGACGGTCGACGGAAATGCGGTGGCGGGTGCCAACGTGCTGGTTTCGGGGCCGCAACGAGCGCAAACTACCACCGACGCCACCGGGGCGTTCACCGTAACCGGCTTAGCGCCCGGAATCTATCACATCGACGTCACCAAGGGCGGATTTCTTACCGCCAGCCTCGATCAGGTCGCGCTGCTTCCCGGCACTACCCAGCCTATAACCGCGACGCTGACGCGCGCTAGCTTGAATTCGCTGCAGACCATTGCGACGGTACGCTCGTTAGGAGCGGGCAGTTCCATCAATACCGGGGCCGCAGCCATTTCCATCACGTCGCGCGCGCAGATCCAAGCATTGGCCAATCCCCAAGTCAACGACATCGTCCAGCGCATTCCCGGCGCGTCGCTCG
>DATCDS010000116.1:0-10972 GCA_036510515.1 Vulcanimicrobiaceae bacterium | reverse complement strand
TGTAGAGCGTGGCGTGCTCGAAGATGTGCGAGTACGGCAGAGCCGACAGGACGTCCGCCCCGGGAAATAGCACGTCGCTGGCCACGTCTAACGTCGCGCGCGCGTGGAAGCCCAAGTTGTCGTGCGAAAGCATCACGCCTTTGGGGTTGCCGGTCGTTCCCGAGGTGTAGATCAACACCGCCAGATCTTCGGGCTGCAAGGCGGCTTCGTAGGCCTGCGGCACGTCGCGCAGCGCGGTGCGCACGGCCGCTCCGCGTGCCTCGAATGCCGCCAAGCCGTCGTCGCCGTCGCCATCCATCACGACGATCGGTGCGGTTACGCGTAAGCCGCGCAAGCGCGTCGCGCCGCTCGCGGTCGCCACGAAGACCAACTTCGCGTCGCTGTGCTCGAGCACGTAGGCCGTTTGATCGTCGGCTTGGGTGGGATAGATCGGAACCACGACGCAGCCTGCGAACAACGTGCCGAAATCCGCGACGATCCAATCCACGCAATCGTGCGCGATCAGCCCGACGCGCTCGCCCGCGGCCACGCCGCTCGCGCGAATCGCGCAGGCCACGTTTTCGACCCGTTCGAGCAGCTGCTGCGTCGACGTCGGCGTCCACACACCGTTCCGCCGGTCCAAGAGCGCTTCCGCTCGCGGTTCGGCCAGCGCTTCACGAATCAGCTGCGGCAGGGTCCGCTTGTCAGACGATGCAGACGACATGCGGCGAGTTTCGCCGCACGACTAACGGGTCATCCCGCAGGGTCGAGCGTGAGGTACGGCTGCGCGCGATCGAGTTTCGCAGGCGTTATGCCGGCAACGTCGAGCAGTTCGTCCAGCGTTTGGAAGGCGCCGTTGAGACGCCGGTAGGTGACGATGCGCGCCGAGATCGCCGGGCCCAAGCCCGGAACGTTGGCCAGCGCCGCAGCATCGGCGGTGTTGGGATCGACCGGAACGGATGGAGGCTGTCGCCCGCGCGGCGTCCTTCGAGCGCGGGGCCGCGAGCCGCGCGGCGTTTCGCCGACGCGCGGGACGTCGATCTCGTCGCCGTCTCCCGCAAAGGCCGCCAGATTCACGCCGGCCGGGTCGGCGTCGGAACGCAGACCGCCGGCCGCGCGCACCGCCTGGTCGATCCGCGCCCGGCCGCGCAAGCGATAGAGGCCCGGCCGCACCACCGCGCCGACCACGTAGACGACCGCGGCTACAGCCCTAGCGGTCGGCCGGGCGCTGCGCGGGATCGCCGAAGACGCCGTGGCGATCGACGCGAAACCCGAAACCGGCCGCGAGGCCGGATGCCATAGCCCGATCGCTGCGATCGCTGCGACGCCGAAAATCCACCACCAACGCTGCACGCCCATCCATCCCACGCTTGGATGCGACCGGAAAGGGTGACGGACGGCGCACAATCCGTTACCATCCTGCGTATGGCCCAGAGCTACGACTTCCAAGCGGTCGAAAAATACTGGCAAGAACGTTGGCAGGAAGACGGCACCTATCACGCCGTCGACGCCGCCGACGGGCGCGAAAAATACTACACGCTCGTGATGCTGCCATACCCTTCGGGCGATCTGCACGTGGGCCACGCCAAGAACTACACGCTGGGCGATGCGGTCGCGCGCATGATGCGGATGCTGGGGTACGACGTCCTCAATCCGATGGGCTGGGACGCGTTCGGCCTGCCGGCGGAGAATGCTGCGATCCAACGCGGCGTCGACCCGGCCACATGGACCCGCTCCAACATCGACAACATGCGCCGTCAAGTGCGGTTGATGGGAACGTCCTACGATTGGTCGCGCGAGATCGCCACCAATACGCCCGAGTACTACCGTTGGAATCAATGGCTGTTCTTGCGCTTGTACGAGCACGGGCTGGCGTACAAACGTCAGGCGCCGGTCAACTGGTGTCCCAACGATCGCACGGTGCTCGCGAACGAACAAGTCATCGACGGCCGCTGCTGGCGCTGCAATCACTTGGTCGAGCGCCGCAACCTGTCGCAGTGGTTCTTGAAGATCACGGATTTTGCGGACCGTCTGCTGCACGATCTCGACGAGCTGCCGGGATGGCCCGAGCGAACCAAGACCGCGCAGCGTAACTGGATCGGGCGCAGCGAGGGCACCCAATTCCGCTTGCCGATCGAGGGCATCGATGCGCACGTCGAAGTCTTCACCACGCGCGTCGACACGATTTACGGCGTCACGTTTCTGGCCGTCGCACCCGAACATCCGGCCGTCGCCGCCATCAAATCGGTCGTTTCCAAAGAACACGCCGCGCGGATCGACGAGTTTGCCACGTCGCTGACCTCGAAGTCCGAACTCGAACGAACCTCGCTGATGGAAAAGGAAGGACTGTTCACGGGCGCCTACGCCGTGCACCCGCTTTCCCGCGAACGCATCCCGATCTGGGTGACCAACTACGTACTGGCCGACTACGGCACGGGCGCGGTGATGGGCGTGCCCGCGCACGACGAGCGCGATTTCGAATTCGCGCGCGGCTACGGTTTGCCGATCGCGCAGGTGATCGCGCCCAACGATGTCGGCGCCGAGGCGCCGCTCGAGCGCGCGTTCGTCGACGACGGGCGTTTGATCGCTTCGGACGATTTCAGCGGCATGTCCAGCGATGCCGCGCGCAAGGCGATCGCGCAAAAACTGGTCGCGACCGGCGCGGGCAGCAACACGGTGAACTACAAACTGCGCGATTGGCTCGTCTCGCGACAACGCTACTGGGGAACGCCGATCCCGATCGTCTACTGCCAACGCGACGGCGAGGTGCCCGTTCCCGACGACCAGCTTCCCGTGCTGCTGCCGCCCGACGTGCCGATCACCGGCGAAGGGTCGCCGCTGGCGCGCGACGCGGCCTTCATCGAAACGACCTGTCCGAAATGCGGCGGTCCGGCGCGGCGCGAGAGCGATACCATGGACACGTTCTTCGAATCGTCGTGGTACTATCTGCGCTACCTCGACCCGCACAACGACCACGCGTCGTGGAGCGAACGGCAGGCCGCGCGTTGGATGAACGTCGATCAATACATCGGCGGTGCCGAACACGCGGTGCTGCACCTGTTGTACTCGCGATTCTTTTACAAGTTCTTTCACGACCGTGGCTGGGTGGAGGGACGAAACGAACCATTCGAGCGGCTCTTCCACCAAGGCATGTTGCTGCGCAACAGCGTGAAGATGTCCAAGTCCAGCGGAAACGTGATCGGCATCGACGAGACCGCCGCTACCAACGGCGTCGATGCGATGCGGCTGTTCTTACTCTATGCCACGCCGCCCGAAGATACGATGGAGTGGAGCGACGAGGGCATCAGCGGACGCGTGCGCATGATCAACCGCGTCTGGCGCGCCTGTGAAACCCAGCTCGGCAGTACGCAGCCGCCCATCCCCCTGCGCGAACTGCCGCCGATGGCCGACGAACGCGAGCGGTCCTTGGTACGCGCCGTGCACGTGGCGGCCAAGTCGGCAATCGACGAGACGATGTCGCGCCGCTTTCACTACAACGCGACCATTGCCAAGTTCGACGAATACGTCAACGCGCTGACCGCGCTGGCGCGCGAGCGGCCGGATTCGCCGGCGGTGCGCTATGCCGCGCACGCGTTGCCGCTGGTCATCGCGCCGTTCGCGCCGCACATCGCCGAAGAGTTGTGGTCGCAGATGGGGCACGACGGCTCCATCCATCTCCAACGGTATCTCGAGGTCGACCCGCGCGCGTTGGCTCAAGACGAGATCACGTTGGTCGTTCAGGTCAACGGCAAAGTGCGCGGCCGTCTAACGCTTCCGACCGGCGTCGGGCAAGCCACCGCATTGGAAGCCGCACTGGCCAACGCCGCCATCGCCGCCCACGTGGACGGCAAGCAGATTACCAAGCAGATCTTCGTTCCCGACAAGCTGCTCAACCTGGTGCTCGCATGAAGGTGACGTGCGCGATCGCCGGTGGCGGCCCCGCCGGCATGATGCTCGGCTTTCTGCTCGCCCGCGCGGGCATCGAGGTCGTCGTGTTGGAAAAGCACGCCGACTTCTTGCGCGATTTTCGCGGCGACACGATCCACCCATCGACCCTGCAGTTGATGTATGAGCTCGGCTTGCTCGATGCGTTTCTCGCGCGCCCGCACGACGAACTCAGGATTCTTTCGGGGCGCTTCGGCGATACGGAAGTCACCATCGCGGACTTCGGCCACGTGTCGACCAACAGCAAGTTCATCGCGCTCATGCCGCAGTGGGATTTCCTCAATTTCATCGCGGAGCAAGGCAAGAAGTATCCCGCGTTCCGCGTGATGATGCAAGCCGAGGCAACCGACCTGCTGTACGACCAGAGCCGGGTTTGCGGACTGCGCGTTCGAACGCCCGACGGCGAGATCGAAATCCAGGCCGATCTGGTCGTCGCCGCCGACGGGCGCAGTTCGACGCTGCGCGCGCTGGCGGGACTAACCGCCGTGGATAGCGGCGCCCCGATGGACGTGCTGTGGATGCGCCTCTCGCGGACGCCCGGCGACCCGCCGCAGACCTTCGGCAACATCCGCGACGGACGCATTCTGGTGACGATCAACCGCAACGACTACTGGCAAGCGGCCTTCGTGATTCCTAAAGGGTCGATGGTCGCGCTGCAGGCTGCCGGACTTGCGGCCTTTCGCGCGGAGATCGCGCGCACCGCGCCCTTCTTGCGCGACCGCGTCGACGAAATCCAAGATTGGAAGCAGGTCAGTCTGCTGACCGTCAAGGTCGATCGCTTGACGAGGTGGTATCGCGACGGCCTGCTGTGCATCGGGCGATGCAGCGCACGCGATGTCGCCGATCGGCGGCGTCGGCATCAACCTGGCCATCCAAGATGCGGTCGCAACCGCGAACCGCCTGTTCGCCCCCCTACGCGACGGTACGATCGGTCCGGACGACCTGCGCGCGGTCCAGCGACGACGCGAATTCCCCACCAAGGCGACCCAATCGGCGCAAGTCTTCATTCAGAACAATTTGATTTCGCGCGTGCTCGCAACGGGCGCGGCGCCGCCGCTGCCCTGGGCGCTCAAGCTCTTGGCGCGTTTTCCGGTGCTGCGCCGCCTGCCGGCCTACGTGGTCGGCGTCGGCGTGCGCCCCGAACACGTGCACACGCCCGAGGTTACGGCCGCTTCTCGTTAATTGCCGCGAAGTAGTCGTACGTTTCGCGCATGCCGTCGATCAGCGCGGTGCGTGCGCTCCAGCCAAGTTCGGCTTTGGCCAAGGATGCATCGAACTGCGCGTCGCGCGCGTCGCCCGCGCGTTTGGGGCCGGCCGTGACCGATGGCTCGAATCCGCTGATGCCGACCAACGCTCGAAAAATCTCGTTGACGCTCGTGCGCTCGTTCGTGCCGATGCAGTAGCACCCGCCGCTCCCCCGCTCCAGCGCGGCGAGATTGAGCGTTGCGATGTCCTTGACGTAGATGTAGTCGCGCGTCTGCTCGCCGTCCCAATCGATGCGCACGCCTTCGCGCGCGAGAAATTTTCCGATGAAGATCGCGATCACGCCGGCTTCGCCGTTAGGGTCTTGACGCGGTCCGTACACGTTACCATAGCGCAGCGCGGTGAATTCTAGGCCGTGCTCCTGCTGATAAAATCGCAGGTAGTGTTCGGCGACCATCTTGGTGATGCCGTACGGTGAGGTAGGATGCTGCGGCGTCTGCTCGTTCATCGGCAGCTTCTCGGGCGTTCCGAACGTCGCGCCGCTCGACGCAAAGACGAACTTCTTCACGTCGGCCTTCACGCCGTTCTCCAGAACGTTGAGCAGACCGCGCACGTTGACCTCGGCATCGTAGATCGGGTCGCGCGAGGAAATCGCCACGGAGTGCTGTGCCGCGTGATGATTGACGATCTCAGGTTTGAACTCCGCAAAGATGCGCGCCACACCTTCGTCGCGGATATCCATGTGCACGAACGACGCGCGTTCGGGCAAGTTCTGCCGCCGGCCGCCGCCGTGTTCCCAGAGCGAGTCGATGACGAGCACCTCGTGCCCGGCGGCCAAATAGGCCTCGACGATATGCGAGCCGATAAATCCCGCCCCGCCCGTTACGATAATACGCATGACCGCGCCAAGTTCGTCCGCGGCTAGGAGAAGCCCTCGAACCGTAAGAAAGGCATCCCGCGTGTCCGTCAATTCGCGCGACGTCCCGCTCCGGCTACTTCACGTCCCGCGCGCAAAACGGCGGGAAGGTGCTTCGTTGCCTTCGTTGCTGGCGATCGTAGCGAGCTTCGTCCTTCCGCTGATTGTCTACGTACGCTCGCTGGATGGAGGCATCGGCTTTTGGGATACCGGCGAGATGCAGACCGTTCCTTATATTGCCGGTATTGGACATCCAACGGGCTACCCAACATTCATCATCCTTGGTTGGCTCTTTTCGCACGCGATCCCGATCGGCAGCGTAGCTTGGCGCATGACGTTCATGTGTGCGCTGTGCTATGCATCTTCTTCGCTGGCCCTCTATGTGTTCGCTCGACGCGAGCGGGCTCGCGAAATCCCGGCGCTGCTCGCCGCACTTTGTTTTGCGCTCGCACCGGCCGTCTGGAGTCACGCGACTCACACCGATGTCTTTGCCGTCACCGTGCTCGCGAGTTCCATTGTCTTGCTGTTGTTGCAGCGCTGGAGATCGTCGCATACGACACCGGTACTTGCCTGCGCGGGCCTCGTGTTCGGCGTCGCGTTGGGCAATCAACTGAGCATCGTCTGGCTCCTTCCCGGCATACTCCTGTACGCATTTGTGCAGCGCCGAAGCCTTCGCATCTCTGCGTTAGCGGCAAGCGTCGGCAGTGCGATCCTTGGAGCGTTCGTTTATGCATACTTGCCGTTGCGAAGCGCAGCCAACTTCGCAGCGCGCCGAGACCCCACGCTTGCATTGGGGATTCCTCCGGGACGCCCTATCTGGGATTACGCGCATCCGGCCAAGATTCAAAACGCCCTCTGGCTGGTCTCAGGCGCACAGGTTCACGCGGCATCTTCGCTCCAGAATTTGCTCGATTTCAAAAACCTCGCGTCGGGACTGCCGCGGGTAGCCGCACTCTTCTGGCATGGATCGTCACCGTTACTCGCCCTGCTGGCTCTCGTTGGAGTCGCGATACTTCTGGCGCGGAAGTGGCGCTGGGGAATAATCTTGCTCGCGTTTGCGTTGGCCGCGTGGCCATTTATCGTTTTATTTCCTCAAGAGACAGAGCCCATGCGATACCTCCTGGTTCCCATTTGGCTAGCGGCAGCCTTTGGCGCAACCGCCCTGGATGCTGCCGGCCCGTACGTTGGCGGCGTCGTTGGAGCGCTCGTTCTTGCCCTCGAACTGATCGCTGGCCGCTCGCTCTTTGGATTGCCGGCGGACCATCTCGGCCAAACCTATGTCGCTACGGTCGTTGCCGCAACCCCGCCGAACGCGATCATCGTTGCACCATGGGTACTGGCAACACCGCTGGCCTATGCGGCGTACGTCGACCATTCAACCGGGGAACGAATATTAGATATTGGGTTTCTCCCCGACGACGCAAAGAGGATCCCAGCTTGGGTACGCGCGCGTCCGGTGTATGTCGTACAGTATGCTACCCCCTCGGTTCCGGGGCTGTCGTTTCATCTTATCCACCGGCTCAATGTTGATCCCGATCTAGCTCGAGACGCGAAAATCTGGCGCGTGTCGGCGATGCGTACCACCGCGCCAAGTTCGTCCGCGGCTAGGAGAAGCCCTCGACGAGGCGCGCATCCACGACGTATGGTATCGCCCTTTCGTAGGCGATGCGTGCGAACGCATCGTGCAGCGGGTTGACGAGAACGTTGTATTGCCGCGGGACGATTGCCGATGGGACCTTGAGCGCGAGCGACGACCTCGCCTCGAGCCAAGCGTCGCCCGCGCGAACGCTCGCGCCGGTTGACGGCACGGCGTCCCATCCGGCAGGAAGCGTCACCAGCGTTCGCACCTCGCCATCGGGGATTCTGGTTGGGCCCGCAGCAGCCAACCAAAGAACGACGCTAAGAATAAGGCTACAGGACGCCATTATCTAAAACGCATGCCCGATAACTTGATAAGGAGATACCATGGGAAAACCGATGTTTTCGGTGATAGGGGCACTGCTGTGGGGTTGCAGTGTGGCCGTGCTAAGTGCCATCGCGATGTTTGTCTCTGGAACACGCGAATGCGGCGATCCTTCGTGGGGCGCATTGGCCGTTGTGGTAATTTGGAATCACTATTGCTATCAGATCTCGACGGTTGTCTTGATCGCTGGCCTGTTTGGTGCCTTGCAGCAACATATCAAGTGGCGTCCAAAGACACCTCTCGTAACCTCGGTTGTCGCATCTGCGCTTCTATTAAGCGTCTTAGTCCCACTATGCGTCACAAGGGTTCAAACGCAGTGCGGGTACCTCTGAGCGCGATTGCACCAATACATCCCCGGCCGTGTGCTCCCGGGGGCACGGGTCGAGTAGCTAGAGCGGTAGGGATGCGCGTTACCGCGTTCCCGCGCACCGCCCGCACAGATCCCGGCGGGCGCAATTCGCGCACCGGGCTCTTCCCAAATTCGTAACATGGCGTCGTCCTGCCGGAACCGACCAGGCGCAAGGCCGCCACCCAAAGGACGGCGGTTCTGCGGGAACGGGCGAGGGTGTAAAAACCCGCTCCGCCTTGCCGCTTCGGTGGCCAACCCACATCTCCAGACATCGCGAACTCGAGAGCGGCCTCCAGCGGCGTGCCCGGGCGCTTTATGGCCCTCCGGCTTCGCCTGACCATCATATTTCCGCAGGTGAACCAGATGAGGGCTGGCCGTTTGGGCGCACCATCGGCCTCGGCCCGCTGTCGAATCATATCCTGGGCGAGCTGAAGGCCATGCTGATCCGGACCAACTAAGGGAGGCGGGCGGGTTGCCCTATGGGCGGGTTTTGCGTGCGATATTCTGCAGGGTGAGTGCTTTATTCGAGCGTTGGCGGCTGGCTTGACAAAGGGGGCATCGATAAAATTAACGCACAGCTCCGACGTGCTACCGTGAGCGAGGAATACACGAACAACGGCGAGTTCGTCTCGCAGCAGGTCGTGGTGGGCGCGGATGTGACCTACGACGAGGAGCACGGCGTCAGCAATGGTGTCATGACGGCGAAAAGCGGTCCCGCCGGCGGGCACACCGTGTCATTCGATACGCGGGCGGGCGTCCTTCTGACTGACAACGCGGCCATGCCGTCACCCAGGCCCGGGAACTGCGTTCCCAGGAAATTCAACCCCTGCAAGCAACAATACGTCGCGGCTTCCACGGCGTCGTGGTCCTTTGACGCCGCCGGGCGCCAGGTCAACGGAACGGGCACCACCACAAAGTGCCTGATCTCAACAGCACCTTACCCGCCTCCGCCGACGTGCTCCACCTCTAACACGATGAGAAGTACGCCTGCACGCGCGTACGACGTGCAGAACCGGCTCATCGGCGGCGGCATAACCACGCCAACGCGCGTCTATTCATGGGGCCCCAATAATCATCCGCAGCAAATCGCTGATCCGGCGGTGGGTCAAGAGACGTTGCACTGGGACGGCGACGGGCTGCTGTTTACAACCAACGCCTCGGGACAGGTCGACGATCTCAAGATCGAAGACTTCGGAGATGTCTACCCATTGGCAAGCGCATTTAGTGGCCTGGTTCTCGCCGACCGCGATCCGACGGGAACGGCGGTGACACGCCATACGATCGACGGGTCCACGGATACCTGGAATCTCATGAGCCCGCTGTTGGAACCCGGTTCGTCGCAGACCGCCGGGAACGTTCCAACGGGCGTCTTTCAGACGTTGGACGATTTCCGTCAAATGCCCTTAATCCCGATCAACCAGCCGCGCACCGACGGCATCAGCGACGGCATGAACACCATCCAAGGCGTGCGCACGTATGAGCCTAGCCTCAACGCCTGGACCACCCCCGACGCCTACGCGGGCGACATCAACGATCCCATGTCCCAAAAATCGTACATGTGGAACGGTAACAATCCGATTTCATACGAGGACCCCAGCGGATACTGCCCGCAGTGCATTGTAGGCCTGCTTGTCGTAGCGGATCTGCTGGTGTTTACCTACCTGCGAAACGCCCCCGCGACAATCAGATGGTTCAAGACTTCGTCGAAAGTTCGGGGGGCGGCGCTGGCACCGGGGGGATAACGGAAACCGTTGTAAGTGGGGGAGGGGCTAGTGCACTTCAAAAGGACCTCGCGATCAGCGTACACGCAGGCGAGAAAATGGCGCAACGTGGGATATCCGCGGATGCGGTGCGGACGACGGTTGCGCACGGGGAGCAATTTTCGGACTCTAAGTATGCAGGGACGGTTACGCACGTCCTCCCGGGCGCGGGTCCCGAGGGGCGTAACCTTACTGCTGTGACCGACTCGACGCGAACCAGATTAGTCACGACAATTGATCACACTCGTCCAACGGCGGTTAGCAAAGCGCGGCTGACTCCAATAAGGCACAAATAGATGATTATAGATTTCGCTGCTCTTGCTAAGGTACTCGATAGCACGCCGGTCCCGAATCAAGAGGTTGAAGCCAGTAGATCGCTTGTTATAAAATTTGGGGAAATGCAACCGACGGACCGACAGTTGCAGTACGAAAGTGCGAGTGGGTTGGGCGTCTTCATATATTTGAATGGTGAAGATCATATAGTCGGCCTTGAGTTCATATGACGTATGCTGACGTCCAATCTAGCGGCGTTTGCCAAGCAGGCGCGCGAACTCAAGGTCGCCCCGGCGCGGCGACATCGTCGGGGAGCCAGTGCCGCGACCATTCAGATTCCCGTGAGTTTGCTCTCCCAATCGGGATATTTGCCCCAACCTCAGCCTGATGTTCAGCAGGCCCACCATAACGAACAACGGTCACGATGATGCCATCGGTGCGCCATTGAAGCTGGCTCGGTCCGGTGGACAGTATTTCATTGGACATCAGGCGGCTTGATTCCGTCGTTCGAACTCGGCTGGGGATAACATGCCGAGTGCGGTGTGCCGGCGGTGCGGGTTGTACCAGCCGTTGATGAACTCGAA
>DATCDS010000115.1:0-57815 GCA_036510515.1 Vulcanimicrobiaceae bacterium | reverse complement strand
GGCCCTGCGCTTCTTGGAGCGCCAGCACGGAGTTGACGTAGTGCCCACTGCCCTTAACCGTCGAGGGCATCGAGATCGATGGCGTCTTACGCCATGGCGAAATCGTGACGCGGCAGCCGTCGGGATCGTTGCCGATCAACGAACCACGCAGCGGACGCAACGCGATCAAGACGTGGGTCGGACAGAACAGCCGCGGCGTCAGCGAGATGCCCTTCTCGCCGAAGAACACCAGCGGGCGAATGTATCCGTCGACGTACGCGTTGGCATCGAGCGTGGCAAAGATCGCGTCGGCCAAGTCGTCGAGCGTGGGCCGCGGCTCCAACCCGTACACGCATGCCGAACGATACAGCCGCTCGAGATGGTCGCGTAAGCGGAACACGGCCGCAGCGCCGTCGACATCGTACGCGCGAATACCCTCGAAGACCGCGGTGCCGTAATGCAACGCGTGCGTGAACGGCCGGATGTGGACATCGTCTGCATCGCGCACGATGCCGTCGAACCAGACGTACTCGCTCATCGTTTCGGATCCGCGACCGTTACGGCGCCGTGTTCGGCCCCCGTCACCAGCGCGACGTACTTAGCGAAGACGCCGCTAGGGAAACGCGCGGGCGGGCGTTTCCAGCCGGTCATGCGCTGCGCGATGGTTGCCGCGTCTAATTCGATGTCGAGCCGGCGAGACGGAACGTCGATCGAGATGATGTCGCCGTCGCGAACCGCGGCGATCGGGCCGCCTTCGGCTGCTTCGGGGGCGACGTGACCGATCATCATGCCGCGCGTCCCGCCGCTAAAGCGCCCATCGGTAATCAACGCCACGTCGTCGGCCATGCCCGCGCCGTAGATCGCGCCGGTGACGCCTAACATCTCGCGCATGCCCGGGCCGCCTTTTGGACCCTCGTAGCGGATGACCAGAACGTCGCCGCGTTCGATGCGTCCCTCCATCACCGCCGCCATCGCGTCTTCCTCACAATCGAAGACGCGCGCCGGGCCCCGATGTTCCTTGCGCGTGAAGCCCGCGAACTTGAGCACGCCGCCGTTGGGCGCCAGCGTGCCGCGGAGGATGCCTAGGCCGCCTTCGGGCTTGAACGGTTTCTCGGCGGTGGCGATCACGCGCTGGTCGGGCGATTCTTGCGCGTGCGCGGCCGCTTGTGCCATCGTTCCGCCGCCCGGTGCCGGCGCGTCGCCGTGCACGAGGTTTCCATCGATCAGGCGTTTGGCGATGAGCGCCGTTCCGCCGGCGGTTTCGACATCCAGCGCGACGTAGGTTCCACCCGGGCGCAGATCGGCAATGACCGGCGTATGACGGCTGATACGATCGAAGTCTTCGAGCGTCAGCTCGATGCCGGCTTCGCGTGCGATGGCGATCAGGTGCAGTACCGCGTTGGTCGATCCGCCGGTTCCCGCGACCATCGCAATGGCATTTTCGAAGGCGTCGCGCGTCATCAGATCGCTGGGTTTTTGATCCTCAGCGTACATCTTCATCACCAGTTCGCCGACACGCTTACCCAAATCGATACGTCGCGGATCGGTCGCGCCAACGCTCGAGCTGCCCAACGGCGAGATGCCCAGCATCTCCAGCGCCATCGCCATCGTGTTGGCGGTGAACTGGCCGCCGCACGCGCCGGCACCCGGACACGCGCGATCCTCGACGCGCTTGAGCTGCGCGTCGTCGATCGCTCCCACGCCGTGCGCGCCGATCGCTTCGAACACCTCGACGATGGTCAGATCTTTGCCGTCGAGTTTTCCGGGAGCGATCGGTCCGCCGTAGAGCACCAGCGACGGGATATCCAGGCGCGCGAACGCCATCGCCGCCGCCGGAATCGTCTTATCGCAGCCGACCAACGCGATCATCGCATCGAACAGATAGCCGTGTCCGCAAAGTTCGATCGAGTCGGCGATCACCTCGCGGCTGACCAGCGACGCCTTCATCCCTTGCGTGCCCATCGTAATGCCGTCGCTGATCGCGATGGTATTAAACTCCATCGGCGTCCCGCCGGCAGCGCGGACGCCCGCCTTGACGTGCTCGGCCAACTCACGCAGATGGTAGCCGCACGGCATCGTCTCCGTCCAGGTATTGGCGATGCCGACCATCGGTTTGGCTAGATCCTCGTCCGTGAAGCCGATCGCCTTGAACATCGCGCGGGCGGCCGCTCGTTGCGGACCTTGCGTGATCGCGGCGCTGCGGCGCCCGTTCGAAGATGCGCTCACCGATTCCTCAACAGACCCGGAACTTGAGCTCGTCGGTGGGGACCGACGGCGAGCGCTCCTTGCGCAGCCACGGCATCATGTCGCGCAGTTCGTTGCCGACGCGCTCGATCGGATGCGACGCCTGCTCGCGACGCATCGCGTTGAACGCGACGTCACCCTCGGCGTGTTCGGTCATCCACTGTGCGGCGAACGTCCCATCCTGGATTTCCGTGAGGATCTGCCGCATCGCCGCCTTGGTGCGATCGTCGACGATTCGCGACCCGCGCGTGTAATCGCCGTACTCGGCAGTGTTGCTGATGCCCGCACGCATGCCGCCCAGGCCACGTTCGTACATTAGGTCGACGATCAGTTTGAGTTCGTGCAAACATTCGAAGTAGGCCATCTCCGGCTCGTAGCCCGCTTCGACGAGGGTCTCGAATCCCGCCTGCACCAGCGCGGACGTTCCGCCGCACAGCACGGCTTGTTCGCCGAACAGATCGGTTTCGGTCTCTTCGCGAAAGGTCGTCTCCAAGATGGCCGCGCGGCCGCCGCCGATCGCGCTGGCGTAGGCCAGCGCCACCTCGCGCGTGTCGCCCGACGGGTCCGCATGGACGCCGATCAAGCACGGCACGCCGCGTCCGATCTGGTACTCCGAACGCACCAAGCGTCCGGGACTCTTGGGCGCGACCAAGAAGACGTTGGCGGACTTGGGTGGATCGATGGCACCGTAATGAATCGCGAAGCCGTGGGCGAACGCTAAGTACACGCCGGGCTTGAGATGTTCTTGAATCGATCGCGCGTAGAGCGTTCGCTGGGTTTCGTCGGGGGCCAAGATCATCACGACGTCGCCGCGCGACGCGGCGTCCTCGATGCTGGCCGCCTCCAGGCCGTCCTCGCGAACCGCGTTATAGGTACTCGAGCCCGGCCGCAAGCCCACGACCACCGCATGTCCGGAGTCGCGCAGGTTGAGCGCGTGCGCGCGTCCCTGGCTGCCGTAGCCGATGATCGCGATGGTCTTGTCGCTCAGTTTCGCGGGCGTCGCGTCGTTATCGTACAGGACGTTCACCAAAGGTCTCCTTGTCGTCGTGAGTGAGTTTCTTGAGTTGGGCGCTCAAGCGGCGCAAAGCGTCGCCCGGCCCGTCGAAGTCCACTTGAACCTCGTATCTCGAATCGTTGCGTTGGGCGAAGAACCGCGTGCACGAACAGCCCAGTCGCAATCCGAGGTTGATGATTCGCGCGATATTGCGCTCGTCGTGAAAAGCAAAGGTTGAGGTCACGAGCGCGCCTCTTCCATCATCGTGTCCATCGCCGCACCCGCCGGCACCATCGGCCAAACGTTTTCGTCGGGATAACAGCGGCAATGCAGCAGCATCGGCCCCCGCGTGTCGATGAAGCGGCGCAGGACCCGCGCGGTGTGCGCGGGATCGTCGAGCACTTCGGCGGCGATTTCGTAGGCCGAAGCGATCGTTGCGAACTCCGGGTTGTCGCTCAGGTTGGTCGCGGAGTAGCGCGCGTCGTAAAACAGCTCTTGCCATTGCCGAACCATGCCGAGATTACGGTTGTCGATCAGCACGATCTTGACGGGAACCTCGTAGCGCCGCACGGTTGCAAGTTCGGCCATCGACATTTGAAAGCCACCGTCGCCCACGATGGCAAAGACCGGGGTACCCGGGCGTGCGAAGCACGCGCCGATCGCGGCCGGAAAGCCGAATCCCATCGCGCCCAAACTCGCCGAGGTCAGGAAGTTGCGCGGGTGCGAAGGGCGCACGCGCTGCGCGGCCCACATCTGGTGCTGGCCGACGTCGGTCGTAAAGACCGAATCCGGCGGAGCCATTTCAAAGAGCGCGTCGAGCACGTCGGTGGCGCTCAAGCGTCCGGCGCGAGCGCGATCGCGCGGCAGCGAGGACCCCAGGCCGCGCGCCTCGGACGCCCATGCGTCGAAGCGAGGGACGCCGGCCGCGCGCAGGGCGCGCGTGAGTTCTGTCAGCGTCTCGTCCAAGTCTCCGTGTAGCGCGATATCGGCGGGCACGATCTTGTTGAACTCCGACGCGTCGATGTCGGCATGGACGATCGACGCTTGGGTTGCAAATTTCTCCGGCGGTCCGGTGACGCGGTCGTCGAAGCGCATCCCCAGCCCCAGCACGACGTCGGCGCGCGCGACCGCGAGGTTGGCGGCTTTCCAACCGTGCATGCCCAGCATGCCCAAGAACGTCTCGTCGCCCGGCGCGGGCGCGCCCAAACCGTTGATGGTGGCGGCATGCGGTAGTCCCAGCAGGGCACAAAACTCGCGATACGATGCGACCGCGTTGCTGGTTCGCGCACCGCCGCCGACGATTGCGACGGGATTCTTGGCCTGACGGATGCGTTCCACGGCCGCGGCGATCGCCGATGGATCGGCCTTGGGCACGCGACGAGCGCGGTGCGGACGTGGGGCACGCGCGCGTTGCGCGCCTTCGGGCGTTTCGATCGCTTTGAGGATATCGCTGGGGACGTCGACGAGCACCGGCCCGGGCCGCGCTCCGCCCGCGATGGCAAACGCCGAGCGCAGGATCGGGGCCAGCTGCGCCAGCTCGCGCACGACGAAGACACGGCGCGTGATCGCCGTGGCCATCCCGGCAATGTCGGCTTCTTGAAACGCATCCGTGCCCATCAGGTCTGTCCGAACTTGGCCGGTAATGGCCACCAGCGGTACGCTGTCGGTCATGGCATCGACGATGCCGGTGATCAGGTTGGTCGCGCCCGGACCCGAGGTCGCTACGCAGACGCCAACTCGCCCGGTCGCCCGAGCATATCCCCCTGCGGCAAACGCGGCGGCAGCTTCGTGGCGCACCAGCACGTGACGCACGCTGTGACCGAAGAACGCGTCGTGCAACGGCATGATGGCCCCGCCCGGATATCCGAACACGACCTCGACACCAAGCTCGTGCAGTTCGTCCAGCACGATGCGTGCGCCATTACGTTCGGCTCGTTCGCAGATCATCCAACCCCCGGTAAAAAAAAACGAAGCCCCCGCCGGATCGGCGGGGGCTTCGCGGTTCTGACGATGTCTCGTCGTTTACGCAGTAGCCATCCACAGCCGATCCGCAGGCGGACCGCCGATAAGAACTACGAGCGTAAGAACGAGGCGTGACATGTTGGAGACGAAGGTACCACAGCCCGCTACCCGTGTCAACCTCGAGGTCTCGGCGCGGGTTGACGCGCGCGTCGCGACTTGCTATGGTAGGCAACACTTTATGCAGCGCGACCTCTGCCTCCTTACGCTTCTCCTCGCTCGCCTTTCCATTGCGGATCGGTGCCGGATGGCTGCTGCGTAGAGATCGAAGAGATTCACCCGCAAAGCCCCCGCCGATCCGGCGGGGGCTTTTTAGTTATCCAGCATCGAGGGACCAATGCACGCAATCGAGATCTTCGACACCACCCTGCGCGACGGCGAACAATCGCCCGGCGCGACGATGACCCCGGCGGCCCGCTTGCGGATCGCTCGCATGCTCGATACCTCGGGCGTGGACACGATCGAAGCCGGCTTCCCGGCGGCCTCGCCCACGGTTGCGCGGAGCGTCGTTCAAATCGCCGCCGTTGCAAAGACGGCGCGGATAGCGGCGCTGGCAAGATGTCTGGAATCCGACATCGATCGCGCGGTCGAGGCCGTCGGCGCGGCGCGGCGGCCGCGCGTGCACGTCTTTATCGCGACCTCACCGGTGCACGTCGAACACAAGTTGCGCAGCACGCCCGAACGCGTTCTCCAGCAAGCCGTCGAAGCCGTGCGCTACGCCCGTCGTTTCTGCGACGACGTCGAGTTTTCGGCCGAAGACGCGACGCGGTCGGATCGCGCGTACCTCGCGCGCATCTTCTCGGCGGCGATCGCCGCGGGTGCGACGACGATCAACGTTCCCGACACGGTCGGATATGCAACCCCCGGTGAAATGGAATTGTTGGTCTCGTACCTCTTCGAGAACGTGAGCGGAATCGAAAAGGCGATCGTCAGCGTCCACACGCACGACGACTTGGGCATGGCGACGGCCAACGCACTGGCCGCAGTGCGCGCGGGTGCCCGGCAAATCGAATGCACGATCAATGGAATAGGGGAGCGCGCCGGCAATTGCGCCCTCGAGGAGGTCGTCGTCGCGCTGCGGACGCGCCGCGATGCGTTTGGCGCGGACGTGCGCTTCGACGCAACGACAATTCAAACGATTTCTCGCGCCGTCGCCCGTGCAACGCGCATGCACGTTCAGAAAAATAAGGCGATCGTCGGCGCCAACGCCTTCGCCCACGAATCGGGCATCCATCAGGACGGCGTCCTCAAAGCGCCCTCGACCTACGAGATCGTCGACCCGCGCAGCGTGGGCGGTTCCAGCACGCTTCCACTAGGACGCAACTCGGGACGGCACGCGATCTTCGAGCGCGTCGCGCGTCTGGGCATCACCCTCGATGCTGAGACGCGCGCGCGTTTCGAAGCGGCGTTCGTCGCGTGTGCCGAGCGGCAGGCCACCGTACAGGATGCCGACTTGCGCCGGCTCGCGACGGCGCTGACTACTCCGACGTGAGGCGAATGACGCCGGCCTGACCGGTGCCGCTGCCGGCATCGACGATGCCGTGGTAGGCGATGTAGCCGCTGCCGCGCGGCGGTTGAACGACCACGAACTCGGCGTGGGCCAGCGAGACGTCGCCGATGGAATACGAGGTGCCCATCGGCACGTGCGCGACGGTGAACGAACCGTCGATGCCGGTGGTGGCAAACGGCGTCTGCGTGACATCGTTGGAATCTTTGTCGGGAGCGACGAAGACGATCGCGCCGGCAATCGGCGCGCCGGTGCGCGCGTCGATGACCGCGCCGTCAACCGTGGCGTCGCCGGACGAATCGACGGTCGTATCGACGCCCACGGTCGTCTGGGGCGCCACGCTGTCCGAAGAAGCGTCGTCGGCGCGGCCGGCATTAAAGGCTTGCCACGCAGAGGTTGCCAGCAGATCGGTTGCCTCGGGCAGCACCGGCGTCTGGTCGATAGCGACGTCCGCAACGTCTGCAACGTCCGTGGTCGGAACGGTTGGAACTTCCGTATCCGCGACGGCCGATTGCAGGACGCTGTTTCCCGTGGGGGAGGCTTCGTTTCCAATCGCCGCGACCGCCGCGCGCGTCTGCGGCGTATTCGGATAACGATCCAGCATCACGCGCAGGGTGGCGGTTGCAAACGGGCTGGAGGCGTCACCGGCGCGCGCGTAATCGGAAACCAAACGCGCCATCGCCGTGGGAATCCACGGATCGGCCGGGTACTTTTGCTGCCAATCGAGCACGGCATCTTGCAGATCGTCGAGTTCGGTCGACGTGCCGCGAGAAAGGATGTCGCTGTCGCTCTTTTGATCCAAGGCGTTGAGGCGATTGCGAATCCCCAAAACGCTTTCTCCCGAGCGGCCAAAATATTCATCGGCCGGCGCGGACTGAGCTTCGACCGACGATTGCGTCGGCATCGCCGTTTGCTGCGCGAACGTCGCGCAAGGTAATATGAAAAAGGCGACGCTCGTTACGATGCCAAGAAGAACACGCACGTAAGACCTCCTTGAGGAAGCTAAGGCCATTGCTGGTCGTACCACCTCATCGACAGATGACGAGCGTCACTTTAGAGGAACGATAGCGTGGCCTCGCTTGGTCAAGAGGCCGGTACGGCGACCCAGTTCGCGCCTTGCGCGCCCACGTAGACCTTCCCCGGCGCCGCTCCCCGTCTGGGGGGAATCAGTTGAAATTCGTACGTTTTTACGCCGGTGGGGGGCTCGACGAACGAGACGCGGTTGGGAGAGCACAAGCGATCCGAGCAGAACGATCCGATCCATCCGTTACGTAAACCTTTGGCCGACAGCGTTACCGGGCGGTTGGCCGGCGCTACGACGACCAAGCGATACTTGAGCGTGCTGGCGACGCTGCCGGGCAGATCGGGGCCGGTCCACTTCGTTAGGCTGACGTTCGTTCCGTTGGAGCGCACGACCGCGACGGCGGTCATTCCTTCGAGCGTACGCTCCGCGACGCGCGTGGAAAAGGTCGCATACGGACTGCCCTTGGGAATCAAACTCGCGTAGTACGCGGATTGCGCGAAAACGCGTTTGGCATTCTTTGCATCGCCCAGTGCGACGTAGACATCGGCAAGATTCAGCGATTCATCGGCTACATACAATGGGCCCAGACCGAGCTTGTCCGCGCGCGAGCCGTTCGAAGCGATCATGAGGCGCACCGCCCGCTCGTAGGCCGGAGCGGCTTGGGCGAATTTTCCGGCACGCTCGTAGGCCAGCCCCAAGCTGTCCCACGCATCGGAATCGTTAGGCGAGAGCGTCGTCAAGGTGTTGGCCGTGGCAGCTTGCGACGTGTAATCGTGCAGACGATAGTACGCGTTGGCCAATAAGGCCGTAAACTTCACGTCGTGCGGATGGGTCGCGAGCACGCCGCGATAGACGTTGGCCACATCGGACCAGCGATTCAGATCGCCGTAAGCGCTCGCGAGCAGCAGCGCGGCCTTCACCTTCTGCGCGGGCGTTTTTGCGGCACGATCGACGGCCGTTGCCGAAGCCAGTTCCAGCGCGCCGGTCTCGCGTTCGGTGCGCTCGTAGTCGTAACGCGGCGTGCTCGCAGCATTGAGTCTGGCCGTGTAGGCGGCAACGGCAGCAACGCGTGCGCTGGCGTGCGCGATCGCCGCTGCGACCTTCGAAGGCGACCCCGTAAATGAAAACTGCGCGAGCGCCAGCATCGAGTCGATCTTGCGCTGCTCGGCGGTCACGTAGGTAGCGTTGCGCCCTTGACTTGCGTCGGCGACGTAGGCACGCAAGCGCGACGTCTCGATCCCGCCGATCCAGCGGGCGCGCACGACGCCCTTGGCGTCCAGCACGACCGTCGTCGGCAGTGCCTCGATGCCAAAGGCATTGATCGCACGAGGCGACGTAACGATCGTCGGGTACGGGACGCCCTTGATCGAGACGAAGGTCTTCACGACCGCGGCGTTCTCGGTCGTATCGACGCCCAAGAAGGCCACCTTGGCGCCGTGCAGCGCGACGTAACCGCGAATCACATCGGCCGTTTCGGCGCGGCACGGCGGACACCACGTCGCCCAAAAGTTCAGCACCAGCACCTTGCCGGCAAAGTCGGACGTCCGGATGGTCTTTCCGTCGAGCGATTGGCCGACGATCGTCGGCGGGACCGAGCCCACCGGAGCACTCAGCGAATTGGGCAATGCGGCCGAAGACCGCAACGGCACGGCGAGCATCGCCGAAGCGACGACGAGGGTAAGAAGGCGAACGATCGGGCGAGACGCCATGGAGCACTCCTAAGCGGTGGGTCCGCTCGGAGTTTCGGCGCGCTATCGAGCGACCCTACTCCTCCTCCCCGTCGAAGTAGTCCAAGTGCTCGGCGCGCATCATCCGGCGTTCCGGCGACCGAACGAGCCACTTTCCGCTGTCGGGATAGTGACAAGATTCGCCGCTGGGATTGTCCGCGACGACGTAGACGACGAGGTCTTCGTCGCCGTCGTTGATCAGCTGATGCGCCTGGCCTGGCTCGAACAGAAACGCATCGCCGGGCCGTACGGCGGTGGTGCCGCCCTCGTGCCGGATCGCGCCGTTGCCCGAAATGACGTGGTAGAACTCCCACTGCGCGCTGTGCGAATGATAGGGATACGGCCGCTTCCCCGGCGGGATCCGCGCGATCTCTACATCAAAAGGATGCCGCTTACGCGCGTCGGTCGACTGCGGCTCGCGTCCCAACGCTTCGGAGACCTGAACGCCCGATCCCGAAAATGTCCCCTTGGGCGAAGTCCACGACAGCTCCGCAATCTCCCGCGTATTAACGATCTTCATACGCCGCGCTTCGTCGCACCGAACCCCGCCCCTGGCTGCGTCATCGTGACAGCCTGATGGCCGGATTCCGGGGGTGGGCGCGCAGGAGCTCGCACAACGGTTAGCGCAAGGCGTTGCGTCGCGTGCGAACGCCGCATCCGCGGGTTCCCAACCCGCCTGAGAGGAACGATCTTGCCGTTACGACGTACCGCATTCTTTTGTGCCCTGGCTTTTTGTTCAGTCGTTTCAAGCCCGACGCTCGCGCCGGCAGCGGCAGCGCCCGCGCGCTGTACTCGCTTGGTACTCACCGCGCATCCGGATTATCCACCGGTCGCGTGGGCCCACGGCGGCACCCTGCGCGGGGCCGGCATCGAGGTCGTGCGGCAACTCGCCAAAGATGCCGACGTTCCGCTGGTCATCACCGACGAAGGCAGCTGGGCGGCGGCGCAAAGCGCCGTCAAGAGCGGCAAGGCCGATGCGATCGTCGGACTGTACCGCACGCCCAAGCGCATGGAGTTCTTCGACTACGTCCAACCGGCGATCGCCCCGGATCCGTCGGCGGTCCTCGCGCGCGTTGGAGAGCCCTTTTCGTATACGGGCTGGAACAGCCTGATCGGCAAGAAGGGCGCCGCAAGTCACGGCGAGGCGTACGGCGACACGTTCGACGCATTCATGAAAGCGCGTCTCACCATCCAACGCGTCTCCGGTTTTTCCGGCGTTTATCAAGCCGTCGCCGACAAGAGCGCCGACTACGGGTTGATCGGCTATTATGCGGCCGTCACGGGCGCGCCCAAATCGATTCGTATCGTCGAACCAAACTTCGTTACCGAGGGACTTTTCATCGCTTTTGGAAAGCATTCGGCCTGCGAGGCGCGCTTGACCCCGACGTTTTCCAAGGACGTCAAACGCATGATCGCCGACGGCACCGTGAAGCGCCTCTTCGCCGCCGCGCTCGCGCAATACAAAGCGTCGCACTAAGGCCGGTAAGGAACCGCGTCAATGATCAAACCTCTTCTCCTAACGGCGGCGGCCGCCGCGCTATTGGGCTCGCCGGTCGGTGCGAAAAACGCAACGCCCCCGGGGACGTGCTCCTACAGCTACCCGAAGACCGGGATTCCGGGCGACCCGACGCACGCGGTCTCCGGCGTCATCATGACGATCGATCCAGGCCGGACGGGCAACTGGCACAAGCACGACGCCGTCGAATACATTACGATCACGAGCGGTCGCGGCGCTCTTGAGCTTGATGGACGCCCGTCGATCGCGCTCGCGGTCGGAAAGACCGTCATGATCCCCACAGGCGTCGAGCATGCGGCTCGCAACCTCAGCAAGACGTCCCCTCTGATCTGGAGCGGCATCTTCGTGGGACCCAACACCAAACGGCTCCTCTTGCGTCTGACCAAGGGCGAAACGGCGAGAACGCCGGGATGTCCCGAACAGCCCTAAACCCGCTTCGCGTCGAGTTACAACAGCGACGGCTCGCGCGATTCTAGCGCGAGCAGCGCTCGCTTTTTGTCCAGGCCGCCGGCGTAGCCGGTCAGGCTTCCGTTCGAACCGACGATACGATGGCACGGGACCGCGATCGAAATCGGATTGCGCCCGGTCGCCGTGGCCGCCGCCCGCGGATTCGCACCGCCGCCCGCGCGGCGGGCTAACTGCGCGTAGCTAATCGTTTCGCCGTACGGCACCGACGAGATCGCCTTCCAAACGGCGCGCTGAAACGCGGTGCCCTCGGGCGCCATCGCAAAACCGAACTCGGTGCGCGCGCCGGCGTAGTACTCGTCGAGTTCGCGCGCGCACCGCGCCACGTGTTCTTGCGCCGCATCTTCGCGCCAGTCGGCTCGAACGTCGCGATAGTACTTTTGATCCACGAAGTAGAGTCCGCTGACGCCGTCGTCGTTTGCGACGATCAGCATTTGACCGAGCGGGCTGAGATAGTAACGATAGTAGTGCATGATTCCCCTACGTTAGCGATTGCCACAAGTGCATGGTTGCATACGAGCGCCACGGCCGCCACGCTTCTCCCGCCGCCAGAATCTCTTTTTTCGCGACGTTCGGCAGCGCTTTGATGATGCCGAGATCGGTATGCGGAAAGGCGTCGGGCCAGGCCATCGCTCGCATCGCAATGTACTGCGCAGTCCATTCGCCCACGCCGGGAAGGGCGCGCAACGCGTCGAGCGTGGCCGCGACGTCCGCGCCGGGAGCCAGCGCGAGCGAACCGCTCGCGACCGCATCGGCCAGCGCGATAATCGTACGCGCGCGCGATCCGACGATCCCCAAGCTCGCGACTTGGTCAACGCTGCGCACGGCAATGTCGCCGGCCGTTGGGAAGAGCACGTTCAACGACGCGAACGGCGTCTCGATCGGCGTTCCGAACGCGGCCGCAAAACGCCCGGCCAGCGTGCGCGCCGCAACCACCGAGATCTGCTGGCCTAAGACCGCGCGAACGGCGACTTCGAATCCGTCGAACGCTCCGGGCAAGCGCAATCCCGGCCGCGACTTTGCTAGGTCGCCCAGCACGCCCGCGATCTCGCCGGGATTCGCGGAAAGATCCATGAGATGTTTGACGCGTCCCAACAGCGGCGGCAACACGCCCGCTAGCGATCCGGAGGCGCGCACCTTCAGCGCGAATTTCTTGGGGATCGGCTCGACCTCGATCCAGCCTGCATGCCAGCGCCCGCCGCGCTGCAGCCGCACGGTTCGGCGATAGACGCCGCCCGCCACATCTTCGACGCCCGCGATGCTGCGCGCGCCCAAAAAGCCGACGAGCGCATCCCAATCGTAGGGCGGCCGAAAGCTCAGTTTGAGCGTCAACGCATCGTCGTCGTCGGTTGCGACGCGGCGCTTGCGCAGATCCAGCGGACGCAAACGATAGCGCTCTTTGAAGAGCGCGCTGAAACGCCGCAAGCTCTTGAACCCGCTGGCAAAGGCGATAGCGGTGGCCGTCATCCGCGTATCGGTGAGCAGCCGCTTAGCCAACAACAAACGGTGCGTCTGAGCGTAGGCGATCGGCGAAACGCCGAACTCCTCGGCAAAGACGCGCCGCAAGTGTCGCGCGGTGACGCCCAAACGTATCGCGATCGCATCGAGCGACTCGTCTTCGAAGGCGTCGTCTTCCATCGCGCTTGCCGCTGCCTGGGCGAGCCTGCGGCCCGCGTCCATCGAGGCGTTGCCGGGCGCGAGTTCCGGCCGACAGCGTAGACACGGCCGATACCCTTGGGCTTCGGCTGCAGCGGCGTTAGGAAAGAACGTGCAGTTTTCCGCGTTGGGCGTCTTGGCGGGACAGATCGAACGGCAGTAGATCTTCGTCGAGGAAACCCCCACAAAGAACCGACCGTCGAACCGAGCATCCCGCGCCCGAAGCGCACGATGGCACGCCCGTGGATCCAAGATCATGGGCTTAGTATACGCCCAAAACGACGCTTATCTTAGCCGTTTTCGGACATCAACATGGCCGCTTCGGGCGGATCAGAGGACCGAGAAGAGTGCTTTGTTGCGGACGAAAAGGCCTACCTTCGGCGAGAATCCGAGAACGGGCTGTTGCGATGCGTCACCGAGAATGGATTGGGCGGCGCGATCGTTGAGATAGGTCACATAGGCACAATCGTATACCGCTCGCAGCAAGTCGTCGGAATCGGGAACGAGCGAGAGCCAATAGTCCGCGGGCGATCGATGTATCGTCACCGTCCATCCCTGCGGTTGCGGCGGCGCTGTCGCGCCGCTATCGAGCTGAACGACGAACTGCTGGAGGCTGGCCAGCAACGGCGGCGCGCCGGCGCGCGTTTCCGCAGCGCACTGCGACGATCCGCGAAGAGCGAATGGAGCGGTCGGCGGAACGGTGGGAATCGGCTGGAGCGCGCGCGATCCCGTTGCGACGTAGCTGACCACATAGAAGCCGACCGACGGGGAAAAGAGGACCTCGGTGCTGCCCGGCTCTGCGGTCGGATCGACGTAGATGCCCCGATCGCGATAGTCGCTTGTGAGCGCGAAGTAGATGCCGCCGCAGCCAAGGAGCGCTTGAATGGCGGGAGCGTCGGCGGGAGAAGCCTTCGCGAGGTCGCCGAGCACCAGTACGAACGATGTCCCGGCGGCGAGGTAGGACAATTGAACGGTTGGTGTTATGGCAAACGACGCGTATTCTTTCGGATACGTTCCCTGCCGTTGGCGGATAGATGCAATGCCGGCCACGTAGCTCTTGAGCCGTAAGAGTTCGGCGCTCGCCAGCGACACCAGCTCGGGTTTGCAACTCGCTTCAGAGCGGTCGGCGGCGTAGGGAACGTTCGGGATGACCGTGGGAAGTAAGCGCGCTGTGATTTGCGTTTGGGCCGCAGTAGCGGTCGTCGTCGTTGTTGTCGTTACCTGCGTCGTGGCGTTTGGTGGGCCAAACCCCACGAAATAGTAGAGACCGAAGTTTGCCCCGAGAGCGGGTGTGGCAGCGCCGGAAGCGCGACACCATTGGTAGCATCTTGCCGCACGCCTAGGGAGAACGGCGGAAACGGATCGGAATACGTTCCAAAGATGTTCTGCGCGGAGAATTGCAGGATGCCGCGTGCCAGCCGATACGAAACGTTCGCGTCGGCGGTGACGAAGCCCGGAAGGTTGTTGGCGTTATTCCCCGACACCGCGTGGAAGCCGGCGACGAGCGTCGAATTGGGCGTCAGATTCGCAGAGAATTGCGCCGCGCCCGAATAGAGCGGAACGCCGGGCAACTGCGCTCCGACCCGCAGCGTCGAGTAGGGCGTCGCCCCGGCCGCATCTTCGGTCAGGACGCGCGCGCCTTGCACGCCCGCGTAGACATAGAGAGCGGCGTGGTTTTTGAAGTGTACGAGATCGCTCAGCCATACGCCGCGCAGCAACAGGTCGCCAGTGACCCCAAACGTGTAAATCGTGCTGGCCGGCGAGAACGATGTCGGTCGTCCGCAGATGTCGGACGATGCTGCCAACGCATTGACTTCCGCAAAATAGCCGGCGGGGAAGACTGCAGGCGACAGAGACGAGCCCGCGACGGTCGCCAAAAGTGGAATGCTTTGATCGCGCTCGACGTAGACATGCGCAGAAAAGTCCTGCGCCCCCGGGGGCGCAGACCACGTCGCCGATACTTGTGACGACGATGGTTTTGGACCACCCAGGCCGCTCGACGCAACTCCGAAGGCATAGCCGCCGTCGCAATCGTAGAGCAACGAGTCCGGCGACGTTATGCCCGCGCCGGGCGGCAAGCCGAATGCCGACTCCCCAAGCACTCCCCGAACTTCAAACACCGAGGCGTTCTCGAACCGCTGGGTCACGGCAGCGCCCGCGTACGTAGATGCCGTCGTGCCTTCAAATCGCTGCGACCCGATAAATTCGTCGAATCTCGTCGAGAGTCGTTTCGAACCGTGCTGGCTGGCGGAGACGATCGCTTCGAAGTAGGAGTTCGATCCGAAGGAAAACGGCTGCAGGGCCGATTGGCGCTCCTGAACGGTCGTCGTGTACGACATGACCGATGCTTCCAAGCCGTCATTTCCCGATGGAGCGCTCCAGTCGCTCTTGATTTGATATCCGGCTTGCCGATACCGGTTCAAGTCTTGAAACGGGAACGCGCTGCCTGCGACGGTGCGGTTCGAAAGGTCGGTATCGGTCGAGCCGACATTCGAAAAGAGCGTACCGGACAGCGTAAAGCGACCTATCGCGCCGGCGTCGTTTAGCCGCGTTGAAGACGCCGTGCTTGCTACCAGGTTCCCGGGACCGTAGCCGCACGGAACGCTGCCGAAGCGGACGTTGCACGACGGCGCATAGGAACCGTTACTTTGAACGTTCGTGAATGTCAGCGTGTTGAACAAGCTGGTCGGGTATCGCAGCCGCGTCACCGCCGTCGTCTGCGCCAAAGCGAACGCGCGGGAATAGGTCGTACCGCTGGAGTCCAGGGACGTCTCGCCGCTGTGCTCGTCGTAGTCTTGGCGCGATCCCACGACGGCTGCGATCCCCAAGCGTCCAAGCGATCCTCGTTCGCTGATTTCCTCGGTGTTTCGGCCGCGAGACCCCACGCCGCTCCACAGCGTGCCGATCCAGTTGATCGTTGGATCGGGAGCGGAAAAATCCAGCGCGCCCCCACTGTTTCCACCGTCGAAACCGTGATCGAGCGACACACCGGAAAAGACGTTGTCGTCAAGCCCGTTTAACGCGCTGGAGCCGCCGGGGCCCAGTGGAATTCCGTCGAGATCGAGACCGGCCTGCGCGGCCCCGCGGCCATCGAGCGTGAAGCGAGATGGAGGGCCGTTCATGTAGTTTGCGCCGGGCAACGTGCCGACCGCATCGAGCAACGTATCGAAGGCGCTCGTGTACGGGGAGTTCATCGACAGTCCAACGGCGCTCGCCGATGGTTCGCGGGAGTTCGAGACGCGCGCTATCACGTTGAGGGGTAGTAGCCCCAGCGCAACCTTGATGTCGATCGTCTGACCTGCGGCGATGACGACTTGGGTCACACTCGAAAGGTATCCACCTTCGGAGATCGTGAGCGAGTACGTCCCGGGGAGCACGCCCCCAAAGCCGACGGTCCCGACCTGATCACTCGAACCCCTGAGGGTAGCCGGGCCGTTGAGCAGCGCAACGGCAAGCGCGAGAGCGTTGCCCGTCCGAGCATCGGTCACGTGAATGGTAACGCGTGCCGGGTCGGCTCGCGATACCGCCGGACAAACGGCCGCTGCAAGTACGCACGCTGCGAAGGCCACCGCAAAGCGACGGCGTCGATGCAGCAAGTGATCTTCTACTTACAAAGATCGAAGGGGTAGAGCGAGCATCGCACGCCTTTGAACTCATAGTGGCCGTTGCTGCCGGTCAGCGTATAGACCCCGACGTAGTAGTGCCGGTCGAACGACTGGCGAAGATCGGCCCGGACGGGATGCGAACAGCCGCTGTAGGTTACCTCGGCGCGCACCGAATAGATGTCGGCATGTACGCCGTGTTTGTCGAATTGCCCCGGTGCGACGCACCATGCTCCGATATTTTTTTCGTTGCTGCTGTATCCGCCCCACTGCGGCCCGCCGCTGGTGTCTTGATAGACGGTGATCCACACCCACGAATCGCTTTTGTTGTTGGTGTAGATATGGCTCTCGGAGCCGGCCGCGAATCCGGTAGACGACGTGAGCACGAACGCCGCGAACATTGAGACGAGGCAGATGATGGAAAAGCGAAGCTTCATAAACCGACCTTCTTGGGCGAAGCCGAGGAGACGTCTGGTTCCTCGCCGGAATGCGGTTCTACTGCGCTCCCGCGGGAGCGCGCCCAAAACGCCATTCGAGGAAGGGACCCACTCCGGCGTTGCTGTCGGCTGATTCGCCCGTCTGCGTGAATTGCGCCGAGAAGTTCACGGCGCGCAATCCCACGACCAATTCGTTCGAACGCACGCGCGTCCCAAATCCCAGCGACGCGCTGACGACCGACGCGCGCTCGGGCTTGTTGACCGCGGGCGAACCGTCGCTGTAGAGAAAGTGATCGGTTCCGGTCAGGTGCGGCGCGAACGAGAGGTTCGCTTCGTAAAAGCGCGATCCGCGCGCGGGCATCCTAGCCACCAATTCGGCCCAGACGCCGGTGAGGCGGGACGAAACGACTTGCGAGATGTTGGGCAGAGGCGTGCGCTGATTGATCACGACGCCGCCAAGTCCGACCGTAAAGCGTCCGCCGGCGTCGAGCGTGTAGCGGAACGCGGCGTCGACGATGCCGACGGCCGGCGTCGCGGCGCCGTAAAACGCCGACGAGCGCTGCGGCACGGACACGACCGGGAACCCTTCGAAATGGAACCCAACGCGCGGTCCCCCCACGCGCGCCTCGAGGAACACGCCCCCACCCAGGCCGTGCTGCTCGCCCGCGATATCGCGATGATCGCCAACCAGCGCGAACCCCTGGAGCCCGAGATAGTTCTGCGTCGCGTTCGTCGCCGCGTCGACGCGCGCGAAAAGCGTTGCCGATAGGAGCAACGTCAGAACGAAAACCTTAGACAGCGAACGAGCCGATCTGATTCTCGTCGCGATAACTCGTCCACCAAACATTCCCGTCGTGCGTCAGCGCGCGCGCCTCGTCGGAGATCGAAGCGACGTCGGTGACGACCGCTTGCGCGCCGGCCAGATCGATGGTCGCAAGATGGAGGTGCTCGAACTCCTCATCGCCGGCCAGCCCATAGAGCCTGCCGCCGGCGACGCCGACACCGGCAATCCGTTGCGGCAACGCGGTCTCTTTGGCGACCGCGCCGACCGCGTCGAGCGTCACGATCTTGCGCTTGCCGATCTGCAACAGGTAGAGTGACGTGCCGTCGGAGGCCAGATGCGAACCGGTCAACTCCGGTAATGCCATCTTGCTCGACTCATCGAAGCCCTTGCCGGGAACGAACGTGTAGAGATAGCGGTCATCGGCTTCGCCGATCGAAACGACGACGCGGATGGTCCCGCCGAGCACGGCCATGCCGTACGGCTTTCCGGGAGAGGCGATCTCCGAACGGACCTCCCACGCGCCCGGTTCGATCCCGTAGATCGTACTCGTCTCCAACGACCCCACGTAGAGGAGGCCGCCAAGGGCGGCCAGCGGCTGCGGCTTCCCGCCCGGCGATGGGTGACGCTTGAGTTCCTTCACGCTTTGCATAGCCGCAAAGACTACCCCCAGAAGGGCAATGGTTGCGGCGCTCTAGCGGATGACGAGATGCTGGGCGATGGGCGCAAGAATCGAAACGATTACCAGGCCGATAACCCACGTGAAGCGGCGGTCCATATCACCGAAGCGGCGATCCATGTCACCGAACCTTCCATCGATTCCCAAGAGACGTGCGCCGATCGTCGCTTCCAGCCGATCGATGCGCCCATCGAGGCGCTCGCCCAGCGTATCGATCTTCCGTTCGACGTTCGAAAGACGCAGGTCGATGCCGTTAAGGCGCTCGCCGATCTGACCGACCGTTCCTTCGAGGTGCGCTATTCGTGCTTCCAGCGGCATAACGCTCATAATGTTCCACGGTTCCCCCGAAGAGCCTACTGCGCTGTGAGCCCCCCGCCGCAAGGGTCAGCCGGCGGATTAGACGACGGAACCCACCGGGCTCGCGCCGCGTTGTAGTCGGCAGAAGGATGGTGCATCTATGGTCATTCGCTCAGTTTGTGCAATCGCACTTTTCGTCGCCTCGCTCGCCACGTTCGCCGTTCCGGCGCAAGCCGCTCCGAGGACGTTCGACGTAGTGAATCGGACGAGCGAACGGGCCGCTCTGATCTACAAAAGGTATCCGTCCGGTACCCTGCTGCTCCACGTTGGGATCCCGGTCGGCAATACTCAGAGTCTCCAAGTACCGTCGAACACGGAAATCTACGTGTGGATCGATCGAGCGGGCTGTCCCACCGCGTGGGTGGCATTGACGGCGAAGACCGGCGATAACACGTTCGAGATCCTTCCGAACTGCAAGGTGGGCGTGACGTCGAGCAACAACTCGCCCGTACGGCTTTTGTAACGACGTAAGGCACCTTGCGTCGTCGGAGTGCCGGGCGAAATGGTTGTTGCTGCCGCCTCTGGAGAAGCCGGAAGGCCGGTGTGCTCGTTTGATGAGGGGTCGCCACGTATGCGTCATTTCAGCCTCGGTATCGCCTGCGTCGCCTGCTTCGGCGTCGCAGTTCTCGCCGCGCCGCGTCCGGCGCACGCGCAGGCCGCGCCTTCAACGTACCCGGCGTTTACGCAGGGCGCGCGTTCGCAGCCGGGACTCTTTACGATCTGGCATAAAGGCGGCAAAGTCTACCTGGAGCTGACCAAAGGTCAGCTCGATATGGAATATCTCGAGACGATCACCACCGGCAGCGGCCTGGGCGGGGATGTGGTTTGGGGCGACAACGATTACCTGCCCAGCGAACTGGTACGCTTCGAGCGGCACGGCGACGAGATTGCGATCGTCTGGCCGAACTCGTATGCGGTCGCCCCCGGCGACGCGGCCAGTCAGTCGGCGATTGCGAACAATTTCCCGAACTCGGTGGTGGGCGTCGGAGCCATCGTGGCCGAGGATCCGGCTAGCGGCGGCGTGATCTTCGACGCGTCGTCGTTGCTGGGCGATCAACTCGACTTGCATAACATCATCGACGAGGGGCTCCCCGCACAAAATCAATACCGTCTCGATCCGGGATTGTCGTTCTTTACTTCGACCAAGGCGTTCCCGCAGAACGATCTGATCGAGGTGGGACAGAGCTGGGTCACCGATGCCAAGCACGTGATCGACACGGCACCGGACGCGCGTAGACTCGAGATTCAGGTTGCCTACAACTTCATCACGCTGCCCAACGACGACTATCGTCCGCGTCTGGCCGACGACCGGATCGGCTTGTACGACGACGTCTATCTCCAGTTTAACGACTATTCGCGCGAGACCGCCGTGCGCTACATCGAACGCTGGAACTTCGATCCGGCCGACCCGACGCGTCCTTCGCCCGCGCGCCACCCGATGGTCTTCTACATGAGCAACACGGTACCGGTGCAATATCGCGGCGCGATCGCCGATGCGGTGCTAGCTTGGAACGCCGCATACGCGAGGGTCGGCATTCTGGACGCCATCCAGGTCAAGCCGCAGCCGGGCGACCCGACCTGGGATCCCGATGACGTCCGCTACAACGTGCTGCGCTGGCTGACCGAAGCGCAGCCGAGTTTTGGCGCCGACTCCCAGACGATCGTCGATCCGCGGACGGGTGAGGAGATTCGCACCGGCGTGTTGATCTCGTCTACCAGCGGAACTTCGCCGGTGTACCAATGGCGATACCTGGTCGATCCGGTGCGTTACGGTCGCGACAGCGACCCGGTCCCGGCCTCCTTCGTTCACGACGCCATCTTTGCCGAGATTCTGCACGAGACCGGGCACAACCAGGGGATGCAGCATAACTTCATCGCTTCGCAAGCCTACACGGCCAAAGAACTGCAGAGCCCGACATTCACGCAGAACTACGGCGTAGCCGCATCGGCGATGGAGTACGCGCCGATCAATCTTTGGCCGCGTAATTACGGCCATGGGACATACTTTCAAACGACGCTGGGGCCCTACGACTATTATGCGATTCACTGGGGATACGCATACATTCCCGGCGCGAACTCGCCGCAAGCTGAGTTGCCGACCCTGCGCAAGTGGGCGTCGGCGTGGTCGGATCCGCGCTACCGTTACGCCTCGGACGAAGACATGGCGTGGTCGGCTGGACATGCTGCCGACCCGCGCGTCGAACAGGAAGATTTGACCGACGACACGCTGGCTTGGTGTCGCGTGCAGATGGGGATGTATCGCGGGCTCATGGACTCGCTCGATAGTCGGCTTCCCAAAACGGGCGGCGCGTACGAGCTGGAGACGCAGCAGTTCTCGCGGTATCTGCGCGGTTACGACTTCTGCGCAACGGTTCCGGCGCATTGGATCGGCGGCCAATATCTCTCGCGGGCGCACCGCGGCGACCCGCAGGCGGTCGCGCCGATCGTCCCCGTTCCCCTCGCGACCCAAAAGGCGGCGCTAGCGATGCTGGATCGCTATCTCTTCTCGGATGCGGCATGGCATTTTTCACCCACGCTGCTCGACCGGCTCACCTACAGCGAGTGGTCGGGGTACGGATATACGAGTTGGGAAGGATACGGAAACTTGCCGCAGTGGGCCTACAACCCGCCGGTGCGGCACGATTACCCGATCGTCGAGGCGATCGGCGCGCAGCAGATGAACGCGATTCGTTATCTGCTGATGCCGACGGTACTCACGCGCATCGACGACGACCAGCTCGAATCCGTATCGCCGACGCTGGGCATTGCCGACCTCTTCGCATCGCTGCAGCGCAGCATCTACGGTGACCTGCAAGGTCGCAATCTCCGTTCGCTGTCGCTGCTGCGCCGCAATCTGCAGCACAACTACACCGATGCGCTGGTGACGCTCGCCAACCAACCCGCGGCCGACACGCCGCCGGATGCCCAAGCCGTAGCGCGTCTAGAACTGACCGACCTCGCGGGAACGATACGCGCCGCGCTGCGCCGGCCCGGCCTCGACGCCCTCACACGCGCCCACCTGGGCGCACTCGCCCATACGGTGGCTTCTGCGTTGAAGTGACGGGTTGGCTAGGTGCCGGGCGGATTAGCCGACGAGGACGGGTTCGGTGACGGGCTGGCCGGCACCACATCGACGCGCGCGAAGTCGCCGACGCGCACCCACTTTGCAAACGCCGCGCGCAACGACGCCGGCGTGACGCCGAGCAGGTGCTTCCAAGCGTCAACGTTTTCCGTATTCGCCGCATTGAACGAGCGCTTCGTACCAATTCCCGCTAACAGCGCCGCGGCAACTCCACCATAACTGTCCAGCGCGAGCGCGCTGCGGGCCAGAATCGACGACTTCGCCCGCGCGAGATCCGCAGCGGAGACCGGAGTGGTCTGCAGCGAACGCAGGTCGGCAAGCAAACGCGACGCCGCCATGTCCGCGTTCTTCGGATCCGACGCGAACCTGAAGGTGTATGTCGATCGCTGAATGCCGATGTCCAGCGTCGACCCCACGTCGTACACGTACCCGCGGCGAGTCCGCAGATCGTCGAACAAGATCGACGCGGCCCCTTCGCCGGTCAGCATCGCGTTCGCCAATTCCAATGCGGGCGCGTCGGGGTTGCTTTCGAGCACACGCATCGTTTCGCCGAGCTGCACCGACTGCTGGACGGCGATGGGTGAAGGCACCATCGCCTTCGATGCCCGATTCGGTGCGAGCGCCGGGTACTTGAACGTCGGCGCGGGACCGCTCGGGCGCCAGGATCCGAAATATTTTACGATCTCCGCGCGTACGTATGCCGGCGAAACGTCGCCAACGACGACGACAGATGTGAGGTCTGGACGAAACGCCTTCGCGTACCAGGCACGCACGTCGCCTATATTCACGTTCTGAACCGATGCTCCAGTGGGGTGGGTGCGGACGGGATCGCTCGGCGGATACAGCCCGGAATCCAGCGCGAGTAGCGCCAACCAGCCGGGTAGTTTCTGAGCGGCCGTGACGGATGGAACCGCGTCTTGTTTGATCGTTTCGAGTGCCGTTTGCGGAAACGCCGGATGCAGCATTTCTTGCGCGAGCAGGGCGAGAGCACGATCGAAATCCTTCGCGCGCGCCTGCACGGCGAAGGTCGTCCCGCCCGCTACGAACGCCGGGATCGCCTGCGACGCCGCTGCGAATGCCTTGCGGTCCAACGTCGTCGTTCCCCATTGCATCAGGCTGTTGGTTAGCTCCGCCACACCTTGTTTGTCGGCCGGCTCGTAGAGGGTTTGATTGTTCTCGATCGATCCGCGCAGCATGACGACCGGCGCGATCGGCAACGGCGCAACCACGAGGCGAATGCCGTTCGGCAGAATGTATCTCCGAACGCGCGCGACGCTGGGGGGCGAAAGCGGTTCGCGAAACGCGCGAGCGGCCCAGGCCGGAAGCGGCTGCTTTTCGCTGCCCTTGTAAGCGACGTTTTCTCCGCCGCCGACATCGACTGGGCGCGGCGGCGCCTGTTTCGATGCGACGAGCGTGAACGGCAGTCGATCCGCGCCGAAGTATTTGCGCAGCACGCGATTCACATCGCTCGTAGTTACCGCCTCATATCGGCCGAGCAAAGCATCGGGAGAACGCATGCCCAACGACGAGGCGCTCGCCCACGCCGACGCCACCAAAGGAATGGATGTCAGCGCGAACGCCTGGTTCGCGACGATCTCACGTTTGACGGCGCCGACCGCATCCGACGAAACGCCGTTTTTCAAGATCGATGCGATCGTTTGATCCAGCAACTGCGCGACGGCCTTGGAATCGGAGCCTTGCGGTACGTTCGCCTGAACCGCCGCCAGCGAAACGCTCGGGCCGGTCGAGGAATACGCTCGCGCCCCGTTCAGCTTCCCGCCCGCGTTGAGGTCGGCAAGCGCGCCGCCCGGGTCGTTCAACACGTCCACGGCAACGGTCGCCGCCGCATAATCCGGCGAATCGACGCCGGGGTAACGAACGGCGAAACCGCTCGCGCCGGTCGACAAGTATCCCGTGCCCACCACCGGCGTCGTGGGCAAAGCGGCTAGACGTATCGCAGGCTTCTGCGGCAGCGGCGACTGCGGAATGGCACCGAACCGCGCCTTCACCATGGCCAACGTGGCTTGCGGATCGACGTCGCCGGCAATGACGAGGGTCGCGTCGTTCGGGCGGTACCAGCGATCGTAGAACGCACGAAGATCGGCGGCCGTCATCGTGTCGAAACCGGCCGCCGTTCCGAGCGCGTCGCGCGCGTACGGAGTGCCTGCGTACAGCGCATCGCGGAGGCGTTGGTCGAACGCGAACGACGGGCTGCTCTCGTCCGCGCGCACCTCCTGTTCGATCGCGCCGCGTTCGGCTTCCCAATCGCCCTGCTTTAGGGAAGCCTTGCGCATCCTATCGGCTTCCAGACGAAGCACGACCCCCAGATAGCGCGAGGGAACGACGAAGTAGTAGCTCGTGGCATCGTTGGTGGTCTGCGCATCGTACGTGCCGCCGGTTCGGGCCATAATGTCGGCGAACTGCGCGGCCGACACGTCCGAGGTTCCACGGAACATCATGTGTTCGAGCGCGTGCGCCTGGCCCGGCCTCATCTCCTCGTCCGATCCGGCGCCGTAACGTATGTAGGTGACGACGACGGGCGCTACGGGATCCCGAGCGACGATCACATGCAAGCCGTTGGTCAAAACGGCCTGGATGATCTGGGCCGGCGCCGGAGGCGGTGCGCCCGGGGCGGGGCTGGCATAAAGGGTCAGCGTGGCGCACAGGACGGCGGCACACAAACGGCGCTTCATGCTTCCCGGTTCGCCGCCGGTGCGCACGCTCCGGCCCGGCGACACGGCGGGGAAGGAATTACTCCCGGGGTTTCCTTATAATGAGTTTCTGGCCCCGCGTGACCGCGGCGGGGGGCCGTACACCTTTTCGCGCCGCGGAATGTGATGCGCGGGCGAAGCCCGCCGGAGGTATCCATGCCTTCCATTTTGCGCATAGCCCTACGCCCGATTCTTTTGACGCTGGCGATCGTCGCGTTCCTTCCGCCCCTCCATGCCGAGGCGCGCTACGGGATCATCACCTATAACATGTCGAGTTACCGCGCCTGGATCACGATTCAAGACCTTGGAAAGACGAGGAACCTCGACTGGGGCTGGGTTGACGGGAACTCCAAACGGACCTGGGAGTCGGGGAACTACGCCGGCTTGTCCTATTACCACGTCCGCTTTGAATACGTGAATGCGAGCGGCCATAAAGTATGCGACACTTCGATCCAGATCGTGGTGCCCTTTCCCATCGACAGCAAGGGCTCGACGAGGGGCTATTACGACGAAAAGACGGGGAAATGCTACCTGGATTTCGGCCCACCGTCGCTCAAAGGATAGCCGATCGAAATCCAGCATTCTTTTACAGTTTTCTTCAAGGAGCGAACGATGAAGAACCTCGTACTTGTCGGCCTTGCGATGCTGCTATGCGCAGCGCCGTGCAGCGCGGGCACCAACGTCACCCAGATTTCCTTGAACATCTTAAACGGCTCCCAACGATGCGCGTGGGTTACGGTCTATACCGGGCGGCTGGACCACCCCGTGGGGGAAGATCAAGTGGGGTTGGCTGCCCGCCGGGAGGCGCGAAACGGTTAACGCCGACTTCACGAACTTCACGGGCATCCCCGTCCCCGCGGAAATCAAAGTACGCGCAGAATTCCGTCCAAATGGATGTTCCGGCTCCGGCGGCGATCCCGACCGCGCGAATGAAAACAAGAATCTGCCGGCGGATAAACGGATCCTCTGGAAGTACGATGCCAACTGCGAATTGTATGGCGCCAACGGCGGAGCCTACGGCGTCGGCAACATCACTACCGCCGCCACATGGTGAGTTCGTCGTGAGTACGTCGGCAGCGGCATTTAGCCGCTGCCGACGTTCACGAACTTCGGATTCGCGCATTGCTTGCCGCCGTTCGCGCGCAAATCCAGCATACGATTGAAAAACGCCAGCGCGTCCTTGCGGAAAAACGATGGCGGTGAATATCCGATGGAACGCCAGCCACCGGAGGTCTGGGCAAAGTATTCGACGCCCATGCCCGCGCCCACGTATACGACCTGACCGGCGCCGCCGGGAAAGTAGGCGGCGATGGCCATGATGTTGGACAACTTGACCGGATGCGGCCCGCCGGCGTGTTCTTTGAGAAAGCGCGCCTGAATGGATGCCGTATCGGCCGACGGCCCGCAATAGCGCCCCGACGTCGCCGTGGTTTGGACCAGTGCTACCACGAAGGCGACCGTTGCAAAAGCTGGTATCATGAAAGCTCCCTCCTGCGGAAGACCTTCGTTCAAGGGAACGCCGACTCCGTCGCAAAGGCACATCAATCGTGCCCGCTAGCTCGACAGCGTTTCTCCCCGTGCAATCACACATCGCCTCCAAGGAGACGTGTACCATGAATATCTCTCGTTCGGCCGCGGCGCGCTCGCGACGGCTGCTTCTCGGTGCGTTCGTGGCGCTGCTAGCCCTGGCGGTCGCGCCGCAGCCCGCATCGGCACGGATGGGGGGCTTGGTGTTCATCAACAACTCGAACCTCTGCGCGTACGTGACCATCTACCACAGCGAGGGCGGCGAGCATCCGATCTGGCAGGTCGCAAGCGGTACGCTCCAGCCCCGTTTTGTGAAAGCGGGCGCGAACTTCGCCGGCTCGGTCGATTGGAGCGACGTCAAAGTACGCGCCCAGGTGAACCGCAACACCTACTGCACCGGCGAACACATCGTGGATGTCGAGGCCGTCTATCACGACACCAGCACGGTCCGGCACGTGCAGCGTACGGCGACCTTGCAAAGCGATAGCCGCTTCTACATCACCATCCGCTAAGTATCCGCCCAGTAGCATAAGCAAAGACCCCGCCGAAGATGGCGAGGTCTCCTTTGCTCGCCACGGCGGGCAAGGCCCGGCGATTTCTGCCGGTTAGTAAGGCACGATCCTGATGGTCGAATGAACGTTCGTGTGTCCGCTGTAAAGGGCGTGTTTCCCATCGGAAACCGTCACGTACGCGTGAGAATGACAGTACCCGCTATAGAACAGATCGACGTAGTGCGGTCTGTCGTACCGCTGCATTTGAAATGCGACCGGCGTGCCGTCGTCTAACGTGACGTGCACCGTGATGCTTTTATGACTGTCGTTCACAACTTCGATCTGACAGTATCCCGGATATGCGGGCGCCGGGGCCCCATCGCGAAGGCAAAGCAGAGCAAAAGAATCGCAACGCGCATTTCCGTCCTCCCTTATCGAGCGACGTTCCCTTCATAGCCGGGAACGCCTTGGTGCCAGAGACCCCGGAGCGCAGGCCTCATCCGGGCGCTCAGAGATCTAGAACCTGGACATCGCAGACGGTGTTGCTCCAGAGACGCGCAGCCAGCCGACCCGCGTTGGCAGCCAGGCCCGCAACGCCATCATTGTAACGTGCCCTTGATCCCCAATTGGTGAAGACGAGGAGACTCAAACCTTGGCGTAGCTGAGTATCGGGTGGTCGCGAGCTGACGAAGTCCGCATCCAACGTGTAAAGAGATGCCCCGCCGAAATCGACGAGGCTCTCTGGAGATGCTCCGAGTGCTGGACTCGAACCAGCGACCCGCTGATTAACAGTTAGGCTGTGGGCATTCCCCCCGGTGGTACCGCAGGGTACTAGGTGTCAGTATTTCCCCTATTTTTCGAGGCCTTCCGACGCTCTCCGTACCACCTGGACTTGCCAGATATCCGCACGAATCCGCACTCAACTGTGTGCGCAACTGTGTGCGGATCGCCCCGAGCAATGACAGGCTAATAGCCGGAACTCCCGCCAAGATTGCTCGGGCAATTCAAAACGTTGTCGACGAGCGAGCGCACACTACTAGTACCGCGCATCCCAACGGCCATAGCCGGACCAATCATGGGATGCACAATCGCGTGGACTTTCTAACGACTTCACCTACCGGAGTTTCGCCCTGATCTGCCGGTACGCCCGCGCGATAAGGTCCCGCAAGGCCGGAAGCCAGCAATCTGCCATCGAAAGGCGCGGTCATATGGGGAACACCCGCTTAAGGCGTCGAGGTTCCACGGAGGTGCTTGGTGAACTCGCGGCCACTTGTGTGCCTCTTATTGGCATCGTCATTTCTTATCGATACCTGGTGGATTCTTACGTGATTGATATATCGAGCGCGATTACCGGGGTGTCCCGTCGTCGTTCGTTTGCTTTTGATGTGTTCAGCCGTCTTATCACGGGCCTTCTGGCATCGTGCTTCTTTGTCTCCGCCGGATGCGCCGGCCGCGCCGCTCAGTCCGATGCGTCGGCCTTTGATAAGATCGGCGCGGATGCTCTCGCTACGAGAAAGGCTCCAGGATTTTCGTTCGCGGTTGTACGCGACGGGAAGGTCGTCTATCTCAGAGGCTTTGGCCAGGCCGACGTGGAGCGAAACCTTGCGGTCGGACCGAATACGCGATTTGCCGTCGGTTCGATGACCAAGCAATTCACGGCAGCATCGGTTCTGCTGCTTGCAGAGCGCGGGCGACTCACGTTGGATGACCGCCTCGAGAAGTACTTGCCGGACTTTCCGAATTCATCCGACATTACGGTGAGGATGCTGTTGAATCAGACATCCGGTCTGCGCACCTATCCGGTTTCAGGCGAGCACCCGTGGCCATGGAGCGGCCCAAGTTCGGTAAATACACTGCTGGCATTTCTTGCAACGGACAAGCCGGATTTTAGTGCGGGGGCACAATGGGAATACAGCAACGCGAACTACACGGTGCTCTCCGCAATCATTGCGAAGGCTGCTGGAACCGATGAAGCAGAATTCCTCTCGCGCAACATCTTCGGTCCTTTGCTGATGTCGGATTCGGGTTATGGTTACGCGGCGCAGCAACGTGCGGGCGTGGCCAAGCCCTACGATACGCCGAGGCAAGACACCGTGCCGACTAGCCTCGATATTTATGCGGGTGCCGGGGCGATGGTTTCGACGGCTCCTGACATCGCGCGATGGGACATCGGCCTCATGGAGCGCAAGGTCCTAAGTGCGTCCTCCATGCAGGCATTGTGGAGCGCTGGCACGTTGGCAAACGGGACGCCGGTAAACTACGCGATGGGTTTCGTCCCGGCGGTTCTTGCGGGTCATCGCGAAGTCTGGCATAACGGCCTCGCACCGGGGGCCGGCGGGTATTGCTTCAACGCAATCTTCCCCGACGACAACCTTGCAGTAGTAGTCCTGAGCAATGGGTATCACTTCGACGGTGTCCCAGAACGGATGGTCGAGCGCGTCCTCGCGGCGTACTATCCTGATGTCGCGGCGCAGATTGCAGCCACGACTCCTCCTACGCCAACGCCCGGCGAAGATGCCGCAGTGACGTTACGCTCGAAAGACTGGTTCCATCGTCTGCAAACGGGTACCGTTGATCTGACACAAGTGACGCCGAACTTCGCCGCGCGATTGACTCCGCAGTTGCTTTCTCAGGTGAAGGCCCGCCTTTCAGGCGCCGGGACCCCGACGGATTGGATATACCTTGGTTCTCAGAGTGTGACGGGCGCTACGATCTATCGGTATTGGATTCGTCTTGCCGGCGTCCCACATGTCTGGAGCGTTGGGCTTTCGCAGGACGGAAAAATCGCCGGCTCCCAACTCCAGTGAAGTGGGCCGCCGCTCGCGCTTCTGGTTCGTAAGACTCGCCCATGCTTTTTTCGATATCCGCCCTTGCGGAATGTACTCCCCGCCTTCACTCAAGGCGCAATCTTCCGACGTCTAGTAACGTCGCACTGCGCGATGGTCGCTAAGGTCTAAGTCCTTCAACGCTCTGTCCCCCTGTTCCATTGACAATCTTAACCCTTGTTGTATCGGGTCGTCGTCCACGAGCACGTCCGGCGCATCATAGCGCGCGCTATTCAGTCGGCTCGATGCCGGCCGTGCCGTCATCGCATCCGCCGGATACGGCCGGAGCATCACTCGCACAATGTCTCCGGGTAGATCGCCTTCGCCAAGCCACATGCTGAGCGCATCGTTGGGCAAGATGACCGGCATGCGGTCGTGCACGGGACGCACCAATGCATTCGGCTCGCAGGTTATGATGGCACACTGGGCCTCACTCCCCTCCAACGAATTCCAAATCCCAGCGAACGCAAACGGCTCAGCATTGCGCAATTGGAAATACGTTGAACGCTTATTCAACCATTCGAAGAACCCGTCGGCAAAGATGATGCAACGGTTACGTTGTGATCGAGACGACGCGGATTCAGCACGAGCATTTATGCGCCCGTGGATACACCATTGCATCTGCTCGACGGCATCACGGCCGTCGTTGCGAACGCCTAGCACCATTTGCGTCGGCGCGACGTTGTAGCGCGGGAGATGCGTCTCCGAGAATTCTTCAAAACGAAAGCGCCGGCCGTACGTCTGTTTCAACCCGGATCGTGTCCCAGGCCGTGGTGTATGAACCGTGGCGAGCGAAGTGGGCGTCTCAGTTGGTGATGACCGCCGAGAGCCTCGCGGTCTGATTGTCGCTGACCGCGTTCATTCCTTCGAGCTGCATATAACGGCGCACGAGTTGCCATTCGTCGTTCTGCTCCAAGAGAATCGCGCCGATGAGCCGGACGATCGCCTTGTCGTTCGGAAAGATGCCGAGCGCATCGGTTCGTCGCTTGATTTCGGCGTTGACCCGCTCGATCGGATCGGTCGAGGCGATCTGCTTGCAATGGGCTTTGGGTGGAGATGCCTTGAATGTACGCTTCCTGAATAACGGCGGTCAGCGCTTTCTCGGACGTTCGGCGCGGCTCCAAGAAGGCCGGGGAGTAGTTACCTTACGCACGCATCTTGAGGATGCGCAGATCGAATCGCGCCGGTACGCGTCTCCCAGGCACGATCGCGATAGCCGTTACGGCAGTTTTCGCGGGGCATGGATCGCTCGCCGTAGGGAGCGCCGCACGGCCCTTCGACGTCGGCTTCCATGAAGCGTTGGGCCATGAAGTGCAGCATGTCGCGCACGAAGTCAACGTCGCCGCCCTTTTCGGCGAGCTCCGTAAGTGCGATACTAGTCTCGGTCATCGTGGATCCTTTCGGTCGGTAGTTTCGTTCAAAAACAACCTTCGCCGAAGACCACGGTGGCCGCTCTCTAGGCTACGAGGGCGACCCTTTCATACACCACGAGCCGGGACACGATCGGGCCGCTCGGGCCGCCCTGGTCCACGAGCAGAATTTCGTCGGTGTGTAACCTGCCGGTTCATGAGCTCAGGAGACGCTTGCCGCTCGCGTCGCTACTGGTGTAACCCCGGTCCGGTCGGCCGCCGGGCGGGGGGGGGGATCACTTGGGCTTGGCAAAAGGGTATGTCACGGGTCGTACGGCTTCTCGGGCTGAGCGGAGGACAGGCAATGCGGACTTTTCGATTCCTCATTCTTTTGGTGTTGGCGCTGGTAGCCATAGCCGTCGCACCTGCGATGGCAGCCAATACGAGCACGGTCACCGGCATCGTCACCGACGCCAATGGCACGCCTCTCGCCGCCGCGACCGTTGACTTGCGCGGACCAGCGACGTACACGACCCAAACCGATGCAAGCGGGGCGTTCGCCGTCGCGTCGGTCGTGCAGGGCCTCTACGCCATCACCATTCTCAAGGGCGGGTTCGAGACGGCAACCGACGACATCGTAGTCGTCGCCGATCAGAGCCAGAGCATCAGCGTGCGATTGAATGCTGCATCCTTCTCATCCCTGCGCACGATCGCAAGGGTCAGCAGCGTGAACCGCGGAGGCGCATTCAACACGACAACGGCATCCGTGAACGTCGTATCGGCGCAGGTCTTCGCGAACCAAGCGGCACCGCAGGTCCGAGACGTGCTCAACGAGATCCCCGGCATCCAGATATCGCTCCCAGGCGGCTCGGCCAACGGCGCCGCGCCCGGAGCGATTACGGTACCGACGATCCGCGGCGCCGCCTCGTACGAAACCGCCACCTTGATCGACGGCCATCCATTGGCCGTCGAAGACTACGGCGACTATGTCACGACCTTCCTGAACAGCTTCATGTTCAGCAACGTCGAGGTGATTAAGGGACCCGGCGCGACGGCGCCTGAAGTCAATAACGCGATCAACGGAACGGTGAACTTTCACACGAAGGACCCGACCTTGACGGCCACGCCCGACTACCAGATCGGGGTCAACTCATTCGGCGGAACATGGGCGAACTTCGGCATCGCCGACACCGTCGGGCGGCTCGGCTTCGTCGTTGACTTCGCGAATCTCGACGACCCGTCAGTATTAAACGGAAAGAGCGTGTTTATCGATCCTTCCAACTATTATCTCGGCTCGTCGTCCTCGTCCGATTCGCTCTCGGGAACGGCGACATATACGACCATCCCCAACACGGAGAGTTCCATCCAGACCGGCTATTCGCTGCTCGCCTGCTGCTATATGCTTCAGGGCTACCTCGACACCCACTCGGAACTCGTGAAGCTGCACTACCACTTGTCCTCAGCGACGAACCTCACCGTGAGCTACCTCGGCGGGCAAGCGTACAGCGACCAGACCAGTAATGTCGGCAACGTCACGAACGCCACCTTCGCCCCCGGGGCCGGATACACGGGTTCACTCGCTCCAGGAGCATATCAGGTTGCCTATCTCTATCCGGCGAACGTGGAGACCAACAACGAGCCGATGTTCCAGGCGGAGTTCAGCTCGTCGATCGGCAACGATACGATCCTAGCGCGCTACTACCACGCGTCGATCAACCGCGACGTCAATGCGGGTTCGTCTCCGGATGCCCTTTCACCGTACACGTTAAACGTTTCCGGCACGTCCAGCAATCAAATCAATACTTACCCTTACGGCAGCTACCCGGCGACGTACAACAGCGCTAGCATGACCCTCAACAACCAAAATTACTTCCGACAAGTCGAAGACGACAAGCTCGCCGGCTGGTCGCTCCAATACGATCATCCCTTTGCGACGGGAGACGACATCTCGCTTGGAATCAATCAGACGAATACGCAAAGCGACGTCTATGAATTGTTGCCGTCGTACTCAACCATTACTTTGCCGCAAGGCTCTTCGCAGCTCTTCACGACCGTACAGTTGCGCGCCGAGTTGAATCTTACGCCGAAGATCACGGCGACGCTCGCGGATTACATGAATGTTTACCGCAGCACCTATCCGGCTAGCTGTCCGTTCGCGTATGGCTTCTCGAACTGCGCGATCGACGGCAGCAACGTCACCTTCGCGTCCACGACGACCAGTCATAACGACCCGCGGCTCGCACTCGAATTCCGACCCAATCCCAACCTCGCGGTTCGCTTTGCGGCCGGCAGCGCGATCGCGCCGCCCTACCTCGGGTTGCTCAGCCAGATCTCGGCTCCAGCGGCGTCGTATGACCCGACGACCGGTATTGCAACGGTTTCCAGAAACAGCGGGCAGCTGAAGGCCGAGACGGCGTTCGGATACGATCTCGGCGCAGACTTGCGGCTACACGACCAGCAGACCATCGTTTCGGGCGACGTCTACCTAAACAACCTCTTCAATCACTACTTCGGTCAATCGGTCAACAGCGGCACGGTCTGTGGAGCCCCGACTCCCTGCTCGGGCAGCGGCGGCCCGGTCCCGCCCAATACGCCAGTCTACTACCAAACCAATACGAATATCAGCAACTTCCGCTTCGAGGGCGTCGAGCTTTCGATCGGCCGCCACCCCAAAACCGGCTTGGGTTATACGCTTTCGGGCGGGGCGCAGCGTGGGTACGTCTACGATCTGCCGCAGGGATTCTACTGCACCCACCCGGTCCCGTCGTGCATCAATAACCCCAGTAACTGGGATCAAAATCTGAACATCATCGCCGGCCAGAACCTCAATGGCGAAGGCGTTTCGGTCGGCAGCACGGTAGGCTCGCTCAATACCCGAGAACCGTACTCCCAAGGTTATGGCGAGCTCTCCTATGCCTTCCACAATGGCGCCTACGTTTCGTTCGGCGACACCTACTACGGAAACAACAACTCGTTCAATCAGCGCCCGTTCCTGATCGCCAACGCGACGGCACGTTTTCCGATCACTTCAAGTATCGCACTGCAAGTCTCCGGCGAGAACCTGTTCAGCACGATGGCCGGATACTTCCCGATCTACGGCGGCGGTTTACCGATCCCGCTGGCCAACGGCGGCAGCGATGCGACGATCGGTAACGTCTTCGGGCCGGCGGTCTATACGATAGTCCTGAGCAAACGTATGCCCTAGGCGTTCCGGCTCGCGTATCCCAGCTGGGGGCGTCTTGCATGAGCCACCTGTCCTCCACGCCCGTTGCTTCGGGCTCTTTTCACCGGTTTGGGTAATGCACGCAAAATCCGCTACGAGCCTCGCTGGGTTTACGTCAATGCGCGGATTGCAATAAACGATTTCCCCGTTCCGCGCCCGCGCTCGTTTCGCGATCTGCGCCCTGCGCGCGTCGCCGCTGGGACTGTATAAGGGTCTTCAAACTTCCGGCCTGGGATCCGAGGGCTTAGGGGCGAAGCGGCGTGGCGATCTCGCAGTATCACCAACATGTTTGACGCTATGCGCGAAACGCCAGTAAAGCAACGGCCGCTTACAAAAAATGACTGGCCGAACGCGTAAAAAGCCCACCAGCGGAGCGCCGGGAAAGGCGACCGTCGGCCCGCGAACCTGCGAACTTGCGTACATCGTATTGGGAGCGGCGTTCCGGATAATCCGCCCCGATCTCCTAGACAACGTTTCTAAACCCGTCGCCAAGCCCAAAGAAATGCACCCGTGGTCGATTGAGGAGCGGGATCGCTTCCTCGACCACCTCGACGCGACCCGTGATGAACACGCGGCGTTTTTGAAATTGCTGCTGGCAACGGGCCTCCGGAAGGGCGAAGCCTTGGCATTGCGTGGGAACGCTCGGATTTGGCAATATGAACCGCGCACGTTATCGAAGCGAGCAAAAACGCTAATGGTCCAGGCCAAGGTGCCGGTCATCCGCATGCATGCTTTGCGTCACAGTTTTGCGACCGTCGCGCTGATTCGTGGCCTTGACGTAACGATCGTCGCCCAGTACCTCGGCCACAGTTCGACCAAAATCACATCCGACACGTACCAACACATCGTGCCGGGAATGATGGAATCGGCGGCCGAGTTGATCAACGCCAGAGGCGAGGCCTCGACTCAACGAATTGACCATAGTGGGGAATCCCCCGCAAATCTTACGATCAACGAGGGATTCAAGACCTCCGAGTGCTGGACTCGAACCAGCGACCCGCTGATTAACAGGCAGCGCACCCCGTCCTCGCGAGTAATCGCCAAATGCGAAAACCCCGTATTCTCGGGGCTCTTTCGTTTCTCAGGTATCACTGATATCCGCCAACTAGCCGCATAACTAGCCGCAGGGTCAGATAGGTCCCGCTATCGTGGAGCGCAGAGCACCGACGCGAGCGGCCAGCCGACGAAACCTGCCCGCACGGGCGTTGGGCAATCCACCCGATCAAGATCACTCTCTAGCGGCGATGGGAAACGACGGGAGAGCTGCGCCCTTCTGTACACTCGATCGGCTTTTTCGACGCTCGGCGGCGCAAAAGTGCATCTCTCGCGACACCAACTGGGTCCAAACCCCGTCGCACATCGTCGAGACGCGCTCCGCAGACAGGACCACCGGCATTCTGGAGTAACAAGGCTTGTCCATATGGGGAATACTCGTTGACCATGCTCGTCCCACTTAGGCATCCATATTCGGAGTTCTATTTGGTGATGCCATCCGCAGCCGCGACTCACGGCATTATCGACATTTATGGCACGGCATTGTCATGCGCAGCCGGCACGCCGGGATGGTAATTGTGGTAAGACTCCTATCCCAACGGTGGTTAGCAAAGCGCGGCTGACTCCAATAAGGCACAAGTAGATGATTATAGATTACGCTGCTCTTGTTAACGTACTCGATAGCTCGCCAATCTCGAATCAAGAGGTTGAAGCCAGTCAATCGCTTGTCATAACATTTGGGAAAATGCAACCGATGGACCGACAGGTGCAGTACGAAAGTGCGACTGGGTTGGGCGTCTTCATATATTTAAATAGTGAAGATCATATAGTCGGCCTTGAATTCATATGACGTATGCCGACTAAGACGTGTTCTCAGAATTATTTTCAGAAGTTATCCGGGGAATCCGGGTTAAACCCGGATTCACCCGATGAAGTCGGCAAAAAGACATCTTAAAACGGATTCGCCGTCTTCGATCATGAGTGTTAGGTGTTCGTTCGCGGCTGCTTGGCAGTGGGCGTTCTGTTTCGTTCATGCACGAAGCGATTGTGCAACCTTTAGTAACACCTCGAACGAGAAGGATCCTTCGACCGTGTGCATGACACTGTTCTTCTGCCACATGAGAACGTTCCCAAATCCCCTCGTGTTATGGATCGCATATCCGGGAACACCTTGAATCGTAATTTGGCGAATCCGCTGAATATCGCTACGAAGAAGAATCATGTGATCAAGTGGATCAACGCCTTCCCGCAGAGCCGCAGCTACGGGCGGACTAGAGGATGCACGCTGGCGAAAATAGTCGCGAACGCGCTCCTGCGTCGAACCAGTTATCGTCATTGGTGTGATCGGTTGTTGCACAACATCGATATAATCTTGCGGTATCGGCAATACTCCAACCCCCGCGACGGACAAACCGCGGTGAGCCTCATACGCTTGCCGCTCGCCATAGGTCTGCTCTACTATGGAAGGCAGTAAACGCGTCAGCGTTGCGTGCAGTGTTGCGATCTTTAACCGGTAGAGTTGAGCACCGCGTACATGATAAATTACATAGCCTTGGGCTACTGACGGCGGTACATAGCGCGGCGTTAGGATTTTTTGTCTTGCAGCTCGTTCCGCATCGCCCCTATTCAGGTAGCCAACGAAATACACGTGCTCCGGCGAATATTCCGCAAGATCATTTCTCGCGTGTCCCAAATTGCGCAGCGCCTGGGCGTCCTCTTTCGTAATGGCAATTGGCCGCAGGACCTGCTCTCGGACCGCGGCAGCGATGCGCTCAGCAAACGATCGAGCGGGCGCGTAGGACATACCGACAGCAGACACTGCAATCACGGCAGCTGCCACCTGCATCCAAGGTATCGTTTTCGATGGCTGTTGTGCAGGAACGATCGTACGAGGCCTAAATAACGAAGCGCCATACGATAGCGCGGTCTCCATCCGGCTCCGATCGAAGAGTGACGCGATGTGCATGACGCGCCCATGGATCGAATCCGCTCGGCGACTGCACATCTTGCAGGAAAGAAGATGCTTCTTGGCCGGGAGCGCCTGATCGGCCGAATCGTCAACCATCCGTCGTAATGCTCCCTCAGCGAGATGAAACACGTTTGTACTCCTTCTCAAAAGCGATCTCCGCACGATAAAGTAAGACGCCCACGTGATTTACGCTAATGCCGAGAATCTCGCCAACTTCGCGATAGCTATAGCCGCTGTGGCGCAACACGAGCACGGATGCGTACGAACGCGAAAGGCGCTTTAAGACTTGCCGTACCGACTCACGGATCTCTCGCCGCTCGACCGGCTCGACTGGATCGTCGCTCGTCGTCGCTTGAAAACCTTGCTCTCGTAGCGATCGCCGCAGCGCTGAACGACGGGCAGTCGATGCGCCGTACAGCGCGGTGCAGTACAACAGGTTCCGCGCGTGGCTTAGATCAAGCGGCCAGCGATCGTATAGCTTCGTAAACGCTTCCTGAACGACGTCTTCCGCGGTGAGGTCGTCGACGACCCGCGCGATGACGCATACAGCACGGGCGTACTCCTTCCGATAGAACGTGTCGAACTCGGATTCGGCAGTAAAGTCTCGCATTCACCCCTAAATACGCCGCGGGCTACCCCTTTATTACAGCGCCGCCCTTCCGACGGAATAAATTCACCTGCTAGTTCTTCAGTGCTGTGACACTCGTGGCCCGCTGCTTTCCGTCTTCGATCCTCTCGAGAAGAGCTACGCGGCACCCGGCATCAGGAGCCCGACTAGGGTCGATAGGAAGCGGCTGGCTCCGCTAACGTCGTCTAACTCGGGATTCCCCATATGACCATCCTTTTTCAGCCACCGCCGGATGTGTCGCCCAGTACTTCGGCCACAGTTCAACCAAAATCACATCCGACACGTACCAACACATCGTGCCGGGAATGATGGAATCGACGGCCGAGTTGATCAACGCCAGAGGCGAGGCCTCGACTCAACGAATTGACCATAGTGGGGCGCGATAGTGGGGCAAACGATCTCGCGCAGAACAAAGAACCCCCCGCAAATCTCGCGATTTACGAGGGATTCAAGACCTCCGAGTGCTGGACTCGAACCAGCGACCCGCTGATTAACAGTCAGCTGCTCTACCAACTGAGCTAACTCGGAACGGGAACGGACCTGGATTGGGCGTCCGGGGCCCTAGTCCTTGTACCGGATTCGGGTCCCTGCGGTCAAGGGGCCTTTTGGCGGGGTGACCTCGACGGCTTCGCGAAACGCTCGCTTGCACGATGGGCGACGTACAGACCGGCAAAACCTATGGCCCCCTACTGCTGTTGCTGAGCCTGCTGACGCTGGTGACGGGCTTCGTCGACGCGGTCAGCTTTCTCAAGTACGGCCACGTGTTCGTCGCAAACATGACCGGCAACGTCGTCTTCCTCGGATTTGCCATCGCCGGCGCCCCCGGCATCTCGATCTCGGGCTCGCTGATCGCGCTAGCCGCGTTCCTGTGCGGCGCAGTACTCGGGGGTCGATTGGGCCTGCGCTTCGCCTCGCATCGGGCGAACCTGATCTCGGTTGCCACATCGATCAAGTTCGTCCTGATCGTGGTGGCCGCAATCGCGGCGGCCGCGGTGCCCAGCCAAGCCTTTGCAGTTCTGGCACCGCTGGGCATTTCGATGGGCATCCAAAACGCGATGGCGCGGCGCTTAGCGATGCCCGACCTCACGACGACGGTCCTGACGCTGACGATCACCGGCATCGCGGCCGACTCGTCGCTAGCCGGGGGAACGAATCCACGGCTCGCGCGTCGCATCGGCAGCGTTCTCACCATGTTCGTCGGCGCGTTTCTGGGCGGATGGATCGTCCTGCACACCAACGTGACCGACGCGTTGAGCATCGCGGCGGCGATCGTCGCCGTTGCGGGAATTCTTGCCTACATTACCGGGCGCAACGCGCCGGCCTGGGTGCGCCCCGACTAGCAGCGAGCAACTGCTCCTCGATACAAATCCGTTAATCGATCAGACGCGCGGCGTCACGCAGGGCGGCGATCGCGCCGCTCTCGAGATTGCGAACGATGTCGGCCGCAGCGACGATCTCGGCGATCGCGCCGACGGATTGTCCGACATAGATGTTCGCTCGCGTGTAATCGCGCGACCCCTTGGCGCGCTCGAACGCGTCGATTGCCGCCGGCGTCGCCATCAGCTCGTCCTCGTGCCCGTGCCAGCGATCGACGAACGGGTTGCGCAGCGCGCGTCCGCGGAACTCGGGCGTCCAGCCCTTGCGCTGCACGCGATCGTACACGCTCGTGAGGATCGTCTGCGTTTCGTCGCTGGCCGCAATAACCGCTTGAGCCTGCGGGGTCGTTCGGCTCTCGCGCGCCAACAAGAACGGCGTGCCGACCCAGACCCCGGCGGCTCCGGCTGCGAGCGCTGCGGCAAAACCGCGGCCGGTCACGATGCCGCCGGCAGCAACGACCGGCTTGTCGGTCATCTCGAGGACCAATTGGAGCAGCGGCAACGTTCCGACCGCGCCCGTATGACCGCCGGCTTCGGTCCCTTGGGCCACCAGCACGTCGACGCCGGCATCCAGCGCGGCCCGCGCGCGGCGACGGTCTTGCACCTGCGAACCGACCAGAATTCCGGCGGCGTGTAGGCGCTCCACATACGGTGACGGATCGCCGAACGAGATGCTGGCGAACCTGGGCTTTGCGGCGATCGCCAGATCGAGCAGATCCGGCCGCCGTTCCAAGACCCAGGCCACCAAGCCGATGCCGAACGCCGGCGCCGTTCCAGCTTGCAGAACAGCGAGTTGCTCGCCGATCTGTTCGGCCGTTTCGTCTTCGTCGAACCCCAACATCCCAATCGCCCCGGCATCGGCGACCGCGCGTGCGAGCGCGCCGCCGGCTTGCGGGGTCATCGGAGCGTTGAAGAGCGGGACGCGCACGCCAAACATCCGTGTAAGCGCCGTCGCAATGGCCGTCATATCGACATCATCCTCCGTTTTCGTGCGCCCGCAGTTGACATTGGTCGCGGGTGCGCGTAAAATCCCAATCGTTATGCGTTAGCTCGTACGATCGCCGCCCCTTCTTGCCCCGTTCGCACCAGGAGCCCGTCGTATGTCCGCATCACCATCTCGAAGCATCTTCGCTTCGCCCGCATTCGCCCGCTACTTCCTCGGCCAATCGCTCTCGTACGTGGGCGACGGTTTGCGTACGTTCGCGGTACCGCTGCTGGTTTTTCACCTCACCCATTCCGCGCTCTCGACCGGCGGCGCGCTGATCGCCGAAACCGCGCCATTTGCGTTGTTCGCCGTCGCTGGCGGATCGCTGGCCGACCGCGTCGACCGCCGACGGTTGATGATCTACTGCGACGCCGTGCGCTGTTTGGTGATGGCCGCGTTCGCCGCGCTTTTCGCAACGCATCATCTGAGCGTCGCGGGTATCTACGGCGGCTTGGTGCTGATCTCGATCTCGGCGGCCTTCTTCATGGGCGGCCAAGCCTCGTCGCTTCCCTACCTCCTGGGCAAAGGCAACGCGACGCGCGGAATGGCCGCGCTCATGGCTGCGGAAAATACCTCGAACCTCGTCACGCCGGCAATCGGCGGCTTCATCTTCAGCTTGTTCGGCGCGCTGCCGGCGTTGATTGCCAATGCGGTGACGTACTTAGGCAGTCAACTCTCGCTGGCCAGCATACCGTCGTCGCTCGGCCCAGACGCACCGGCGGGCCTGCCGTCCGTGCGTCAGTTCGTCGCCGACGTCCGCATCGGGTTCGGCTTCTTGTTCGGCGATCGCGCGATGCGCGCGCAATCGTTCATCGCGCTCGCGCTCAATACGCTGGGCTTTGGAGGCTTCTCCATCCTCATCCCGTTTCTCAAGCGCGATTTCGGCGCGAGCGACCGCGACGTCGGCTTATTTTTCGGCATCACGGCCGTCGGTGCGATCGTCGGCTCGTTAGCCGCTGGGCGCATCGATCGGCGCTGGCCTTTTGGGAAACTGCTGACGGTCGCGTACGTCTTAGACGCGCTGCTCTTTTTGCCGGTCGTATTCTCGCGCAACATGTGGGTTGCGGGGGTCTTCTGGGCGGCGTCCAACGCGCTCGCGCAGTTTGAGGTCGCCCAGATCATGGGTTGGCGCCTCCGCGTCATACCGCTGGAGATGACCGGCCGGGTCTTCGGCGCGATCCGCTTGTTCGTGTTGGGCGGATTGGCGCCCGGCGTGATCTTCGCGGGATGGATGGCCGATCGGTTCGGCGCGCATTTGGCGATGGCCGTCGTCGCCTGGGGCTTCGCGGCCATCGCGGTTGCGGCGCTCGCTTCGCCGGTCATCCGGCAAGAAGAGCGCTAAGGAGGTGCGTCGTTTATTTGGGCGGTCGCGACTGCGGGCGCACGACGACGTCGCGCGTGGTCGTCAACGTCACCTGGTTGCCCGCGGGCAACGTGATGTTCGTCTTGTCGTTGAGGCCATACAGAAAGCCGCCGGCCGCACCGAGCAGGCCGCCGCCGCCGGTGTGAAAGATCGTCTTTCCAACCAAGTTGCCCAACAGCATACCGCCCAACGTCGCGATGGCGACCTTGGCGCCGCTCTTCTGCTGGGTGTTGGTCTGTTGGCCCGTGACCTGCGCGTTGATGTCGATCGTCGTTCCATTCTGCAGGGTCATCGTATCGATGCCCAGTTGCAGTTTTGGAACGGTACCGCGGCTGGCGCGCGTGACGGCGATAACGTGGCCGGAGAGCGTCGCTCCCGCGAAGCGATCGTCGTTGTTGGGATACGGCGCGACGACGTGCATCGAGATCGGATCGCCGGGATTGGCCGTTCCGCTATCGAGCGTCGTATCCATGACGGCCGTGACTTGCGTGCCGCTGGGAATCACGCCGTAGCTTTGCGCGCCGTAGCTTTGCGCGCCGGCGACCGCCGTCGTCAGGGCGACGGCGAGCGCGAGCGCGAAGGATAGGCGCAGGCCGTTCATCGACGAGACTGCGTCCTGATGACCACGGTATGGATCATCTGAACGTTTACCTGAGAGCCCGAGGGAACCACGAAGTTCGTCTTGGCGTTGAGGCCCACCAGCGCTCCGCCGATCAAGCCGACCGGGCCACCAATGGCCGTATGGAAGAGCGTCTTGCCGATGGCGTTGCCCACCAACATGCCGCCCACCGCGGTCAGTGCCGCGTGTCCGGTATTGTTTTCAGACTTCTGCTGCTGCATCGACGTCACTTGCGCGTTGATGTTCGCGGCGGTTCCGTTGCGCAGGACGAGGCGGTCCAGCGCTAGCTGCAAGCGCGGCTTCACGCCTTGGCTTGCGTGCGTGACCTGGAGCACGTGACCGGTAATATAGGCACCGCGCAACGATGCGTACGGCCCCGTCACATGCATCGTGAAGCGTTCGCCGACCCGCGCGTTTGACGTTCCAATCGCGTTGTCCATGACGGCATTGACCGTCGTTCCGGCGGGCAGGGTTATCGCGGCGAATGCGACGGCGGTCGTGATGAGCGCCGCGGCCAGCGCGGCGGTCGAAGTTCGAAGAATGTTCATCGATCGGTTCCTCCAAGTATTAACGGGCGAAGTTCGGCACCCGCAGCGCCTCGCCGGTGAAGCCCGTCGCCTTGCGTAACGCTTCGACCTTGTCCAAACGTTCCCAGGGGAGATCCAGTTCTGGCCGTCCGAAGTGTCCGTACGAAGCCGTTTGCTTGTAGATCGGGCGGCGCAGATCGAGGTTGTGAATGATCGCCGCTGGGCGCAGGTCGAAGGTTTTGGCAACGGCTGCTGCGATCTGTTCTTCCGCAATCTTGCCCGTGCCAAACGTTTCGACCAGCACGCTGACGGGTTGCGCGACGCCGATCGCATACGCGACCTGCACCTCGCAGCGGTCGGCCAGGCCGGCGGCCACGACGTTCTTGGCGACCCAGCGCGCCGCGTAGGCCGCAGAACGGTCGACCTTGGTAGGATCCTTGCCCGAAAACGCGCCGCCGCCGTGGCGCGCCATTCCGCCGTACGTGTCGGCGATGATCTTGCGGCCGGTCAGACCGGCGTCTCCCTTGGGTCCGCCGATGACGAAGCGGCCGGTCGGGTTGACGTAGATGCGGGTGTTCTCATCGCGCAGCGCAGCGGGAATCACGTGGTTGATGACCTTCTCGGTCACTTCCTTACGGATGACCTCGAGCGGAATGTCGGGATCGTGCTGGGTAGAGATCACGACCGCATCGACGCGAACCGGTTTGTCGCCGTCGTACTCCACGGTCACCTGTGACTTGCCGTCGGGGCGCAGGTACGGAATGTCGCCGTTCTTACGCATCGCGGAGAGGTGCTTGGTAAGATTGTGTGCCAACACGATCGGCAGCGGCATCAGCTCGTCGGTATCGCGACACGCATAGCCGAACATCATGCCCTGGTCGCCCGCGCCCACCTGTTCGAACGCGTCGCCGGGGTGTTGCCCGGCCTTGGCCTCGAGCGACTTGTCGACGCCCATCGCGATGTCGGCCGACTGTTCGTCGATCGAAACGCTCACGCCGCACGTGTCGGCGTCAAAGCCAACCGCGGATTTCGTGTATCCGATCTCGGCGATCGTCTCGCGAACGATCTTGGCGATGTCGATGTAGGTCTTGGTGGTCACCTCGCCGGCGATATGAATCTGCCCGGTGATCGCAAACGTCTCGACGGCCACGCGGCCCATCGGATCGTCCTTGAGGATCGCGTCCAACACCGCGTCGGAAATTTGGTCGGCCACCTTATCGGGATGGCCCTCGGTCACCGACTCGGATGTAAATAAGCGCTTATATGCCACGGTTACGTACCTTCGCTCCAGGAAGCCATGTATTTGAGTTGTTCGGGGGTCAACGTGTCGATCTCGATGCCCATCGAGGACAGCTTGAGCGTCGCAACCTCTTCGTCGATCTCGAGCGGAACGTCGTACACGTGCTTCTCGAGCGAGGCGTGATGCTTGGCCAAGTGCGCGGCGGCCATTGCCTGGTTGGCAAACGACATGTCCATCACCGACGGCGGGTGGCCCTCGCCGGCGGCCAAATTGACCAAGCGTCCATCGGCTAGAATGCACACCTTGCGGCCGTCGTGCAGTTCGTACTGTTCGACGAACGCGCGCGGCTCGGTCTTTTCCTTGGCGATGCGCTTGATGCCGTCCAGGTCGAGCTCGTCGTTGAAGTGACCCGAGTTGCAGACGATCGCGCCATCCTTCATCAACTTGAAGTGCGATTCGTTGATGACGTGATAGTTGCCGGTCACCGTCACGAAGATATCGCCGACCTTCGCCGCGTCGCTCATCGGCAGCACGCGATGGCCGTCCATCGCCGCTTCGAGCGCCTTGCGCGGATCGACTTCGGCGACGACCACGTGCGCCCCCATCCCGGTCGCGCGCGAGGCCACGCCTCGGCCGCACCAGCCGTAGCCGACCACGACGACCGTGCGCCCGGCCAGCAAGACGTTGGTCGCGCGGATGATGCCGTCGAGCGTGGACTGGCCGGTTCCATAGCGGTTGTCGAACATGTGCTTGGTCAGCGCGTTGTTGACCGCGATCACCGGGTAGGGCAAGACGCCGTCCTTCTCCATCGCGCGCAGGCGAATGACGCCGGTGGTCGTCTCTTCGCAGCCGCCGAGCATGTCGGCCAGCAGTTCGTTGTGCTTGCTGTAAATCGTATTGACCAGATCGCAGCCGTCGTCCATCGACATGTGCGGCTTGGTCGCGATGACCGCCTCGATATGGCTGTAGTACACCGCGTTATCTTCGCCCTTGATAGCGTAAGTCGGAATGCCGTACTCGCAGAGCGCGGCCGCCACATCGTCTTGGGTCGACAGCGGATTGGATGCGCACAACGCGATCTCGGCGCCGCCGGCCTGCAAGGCCAACATCAGGTTGGCGGTTTCGGTCGTTACGTGCAAGCATGCGCCGATGCGAACGCCTTTGAGCGGCTTTTCGGCTTCGAAACGATCGCGAATCTGCCTGAGCACCGGCATATACGATCCGGCCCAACCGATACGCGAACGGCCTTGCTCGGCCAGGCTGCGATCTTTAACGTCGCCGGTCCGGTCGGCGGTCTTTTCCAATACGGGCACTCTATCTCTCCTGCAGAAAACGGGTCGTGGGGGGCGGCCTTAAGCTTCGGCACAAGGCTCGGGTCCTCCGCCGCGCAAAGGTAGCGGCGTGGAGACGCTCGACGCCTATTTAACACGATTAGCCTCAAGTTCGCCAGCCCCCGGCGGGGGCAGCGCTGCGACCATCGTCGCAGCTACAGGCGCGGCCTTGGTTGCCATGGTGGCTCGCATTTCTGCAACTCGTCCCGCCGCACGAGCCTTTCGCGAAGAGATCGACGAGATCGTTGGGCGAGCCGACGACCTGCGGTCGACGTTGCTTGCCGCCGCGCAGGACGACGAGCGCGCGTTCGAGCGCGTGGTCGATTCGACCGCACTGCCCAAAAGCGATCCGGCCAGGACGGAGGCCGTGCAACGAGCGTTGGAGGCTGCGGCGCAGGCACCGCTCGGCGCGATCGCGGTGGCCTTAGACGTGCAGCGGGCGGCGGTCGCGTTATTGCAGTTTTCCGGCAGGCATCTCATCAGCGATCTGGGATGCGCGGCCGAGTTCGCAGGCGCGGCGGTAGCCGCGTCGGCTTACAACGTGCGCGTCAACCATCGCTCCATGCGCGACGCGTCGATCGTCGAGCGGCAGAGCCTCGAACTGTCCGCCTACGAGCGAGAGTCGCAGGCGCTGCTGCAAGACGTGCGCGACGCCGTGGCGCGAGCGCTCGCGCGGGAATCCTAGGTGCCCTAACTTCCGGGCGCGACGATCACGCGCAAGAAGCGTTTGGTATCGATGTACTTGCGCATCGCCCGCTGAAGTTCTAGCGGGGTAACGCCAAGGAGGCGACGCCAGTAGAGGTTCGCATCGCGATTCGTATAGAGTACCTGGGCGTCGCTCAGGAGATCGCCGGCCACGCCGGCGTAACTATCCAAGGGCAGAACGCGTTGGGCGAGCAGCAGCGCTTTGGCGCGCTGAACGTCGGCCAGCGGTAAAGGCGCCGACTGCAGGCGACGGATCACGGCAATCGCCTGCGCTTGAGCGGCTTCGACGTTCTTGGGAGCCGCCGAGAAGTCCACGGAAAACGTCGAACTCGACGTGCCTACGTCCATCGAGGAATCGATGCCGTATGCGTAACCATGCGCGGTGCGCACGTCGCGAAACAGCATCGAGCCGGTCCCTTCTCCCGAGAGGATCGTGTTGGCCAGCTCCAGCGCGATCGCGTCGCGATCGTAGCGATGCAGGTCCAAGACCTGCGTTAGCGTTACCTGGGTTTGCTTGCTGACCGAGGACGTGACCGTAACGGTCTGGCTCTTGGACGCTTTGACGATCGGGTACGCGAAGTTCGGCTGCGGTCCGACCGCTTTCCAGCCGCCAAAGTATTTGGCGACGACGTCTTGGGCTTGTTTAGGCGTTACGTCGCCCACGATCGCGATCGCGGTTTCGTCGGGCCGATACGCGCGGGCGTACCAGCGCTTCACGTCGGCGAGCGTGAGGCCGGCCACGGTCGCGGAGGTCTCGCGGCGTCGCCGCGGGTCTCCCGGCGGATAGAGGGCGTTGGTCTGCGCCAACGCCGCCTGCGTGCTGGGTTGCGATTCCACGGCGGCCAGCGCGGCAGCGTTATTGTTCTTAAAGATGTCGAACTGCGCTTGAGGAAACGCCGGATGAAGCAAGGCATCGGCCAGCAATGCGACGGCCGCGTCGAAGTCCTTGGATTGCGCCGACATCGAGAAGTCGCTCCCCAGGTCCACGCTGGCCTGAATATTATCCAACGCCGCGACGTAGGCGGTGCGATCCATGGTCGTCGTGCCCCACGGCAGCAGCGACGAGGTCAGGAGGGCGACGCCGTCTTTGCCGCGCGGTTCGTTGAGATCGGGAGCGGTCCGAATGGCGCCGGCCACGACGACCGTCGGCGAGAGCGTCTCGCGGCGAACGGTCATACGCAGACCGTTCGCGAGCCGATAGATTCTCACGTTCTCGTCGTTGGGCGCGCGCAGCGGGGCGCTGAAGTACGCGGTCGCCCATGCCGGAATCGCTTCCTCCCGATCCGCCGTATAGGCGACGTTCTCGACGCCGGCCTTCGGATCAATTTTCGGAATCGATGTCACCCGTTTGGGCGAAAGCAAGATCGACAAGCGACGCTGCGGGTCGAAGTAGGTATTCAAGACGCGATCGACGTCGGCGGCGGTCACCGCGCGCAGCGCGGCGTAACCGTCATCGGGCGAGGACTCCCCGTTAGCCAGCGCGTTTGCCCACGTAAATGCCGCGCCCGAAATCGACGCTTGGCGGTACGCGCGTCCGCCGAGCAGTCGCGCCTTCGCGGCGGCGATCAAGTCCGGCGGCACGCCGTTGGCGCGATAGCCGTCCAAGAGGCCCTCGAGCGCGTCGAGCGTCTGCCGGGGCGGCGTGCCCGGACTCCCGGCACCGACGATTTCACCGATGCCGACATCGGGGAACGCGCTGGAGATCGCTTGGGCTCCCAAGATTTGACCCTTGGCGACCAGATCGACCAGCCCGCCGCGCGAGTTATTGAGCGACGCGATCAGCACTTCGCCGGCTTGATAGTCCGGGTCGCGCAGGCTGGGAAATCGGTAGACCATTCCCACCACGGAATCGGGAGTTCGGCCACCCCGCCGTCGATCGTCTTTGACGTCAACGGGGCGATGGGCGCGGTCTTGTGCGCCTGCAGCGGCACGGACGGGATGGAATCGAAATTCTGGTGAATCTGCGCCATCGTCGCGATCGGATCGATATCTCCGGCAACGACTAGCGTTGCATTGTTGGGATGGTACCAGGCTTTGTAGAACGTCGCGATACCGCCTGCGGTCATTTTTTCGAAGCTCTCGATCGTGCCGCCGGCATCGTCGGCATACGGTGAATTCCCGAAAAACGCGTGGCGAATCTCGGCGCCGATCGCGTAACCTGGAACCGATTCGTCGGCGCGGATCTCTTGCTCGATGGCCCCGCGCTCGGTTAGCCAGGCCGAGGGCGCCATCGACGCGCCGTTCATGCGGTCAGCCTCAAGGTGCAGCGCGAGGCCGACGTACGACGACGGAATCTTGAAGTAGAACGTGGTATTGGTGTTGGTCGTCTGCGCGTTATATTGCGCTCCGGCGCGGGCGGCCAGGCCGGCGAGTTGTCCAGCCGAGATGTCGTTGGTGCCACGGAAGAGCATGTGTTCGGTCGCGTGCGCCGTGCCCGGCCTCGGATCGTCGTCCGAACCGACGCCATAGGTCAGCACCGTTGTCGCAACGGGCGCGAGATCGTTGGGTACCAACACCACGGTTAAGCCGTTCGCGAGCGTCGCACGAACGACGTCGGTTTGGACGGCGGGGGATTGGGCGGCGGGTGCGGGCGCCGGCGTTTGCGCGGTGACCTGTTGGGCGAGCATCGAACACGCCAGTAACACCCCGGCGATTACGCGAGAGATCTTCATGCGCCGATGAGATCGAGGAACGCCCGCACGTCCTCGGGTTCGACCTCCATGCCGACGCCGCGCGCGTTGTAACGAATGTCGTGGAAATCCGCTCCCGCGGTCATCGCCAGGCCATACGTCGCCGCGAGCGCGCGAAATCGAGCGATGTCGTCGGCGTCGTGTCTGGGGTAGAACACTTCGAGACCGTCTAGTTGCTGTGCCAACTCGTCGATCAGCAACGGCGTGCGTAAGCGGCCCGGGTGCGCGAGAACGGCCACGCCGCCGGCAGCGTGAATCGCGTCGATGGCCTGCGCGGGCGAGATATGGATCGATGGAACGTAGGCCGGCTTGCCGCGCGTGAGCAGGGTCCGAAAGACCGCGTCGACGTCGGAGAACGCTCCCAGGCGAATGAGCGCCTTGGCGACGTGCGGCCGTCCTAACGCCGCGTCGTTAGCGCACTCGCGCTCGACGTCGGCCATCGTAATCCCATAGCCGGTCGCCCGCAGTTTGTCGACGACCTGTCCGATGCGGATCCGACGCGCGTCGCGGTTCCGCGCGACGAGATCGTTAAAGGCGGCATCGTCGAGCGGCAGCCGGTACCCCAATACGTGGACTTCGTTGTCTTGCCAGGTCGTGTTGATCTCGATTCCGGTCACGACCCGCGCGCCGGCGCCCGGATCGAACTTCCCGTAGGCGGCCAGCGAATCGTGATCGGAAATTGAATAGACCTCGACCTTACGCTCGGCCATGAAATCGGCGAGCGCCTGCGGCACGAGGGTTCCGTCGCTCTCGCACGTGTGGGAATGGAAGTCGACGATCATGTCAGATTCCGCTGGAAGATCCGCTTGATGTCGGCGGCCCGGCCGCTTTGGGGATCGACGCTGACGACCGCGGCGCAAAACTGCTTGGGGCCGCTCTTTTGTACCGAGAATCGGTCGGAGATTCCCACGACGAAGCGATCGAGGACCGCCGCGCCCTCCATCCCGATCACGCCATCCGAGGGCCCCGTCATACCGACGTCGGTCAGGTAGGCGGTGCCGCCCGGCAGAATATGCTCGTCGGCGGTCTGTACGTGCGTGTGCGTTCCGAATACGACCGACGCACGTCCGTCGACGTAGCGGCCGATCGCTACTTTCTCCGAGGTCGCCTCGCCGTGAAAATCCAGCACGACGATCGGGGTGCGCGCACGCACGATCTCCAGAATCTCGTCGGCGGCGCGAAACGGATCGTCGACGGGCGGCATGAACGTACGGCCCATCAAATTGATCACGCCCACGGTCACGTTCCCGGCGTCGACGAAGCCGAAGCCCTTGCCCGGAACCGCCGGCGGGTAGTTGGCCGGCCGGACGACGCGCGACGAGGAAGCCAGATACGAGCTAAACTCACGCTTGTCGAAAATGTGATTGCCGCTGGTGATGAAGTCGACGCCCGACGCGAACATCTCTTCTGCGGTTTGCGCGGTCAGGCCGAAGCCGCCGGCCGCATTCTCGCCGTTGGCGATACAGACGTCGATGCGGTGCTGGTCGCGGGCCAAGGGGACGCAACGCTCGAGCACTTCGCGCCCGGGCGATCCAACCACATCACCGATGAGGAGCAGGTTAACTAGCGGCGACCCGAGGCCTTGCCTTTCTTTGCTTTGAGGAAGTAGACCAAGACGCGCTTCTCTTCGCGAAAGCCGACCAAACTCTTGGACTGGGTCGGATCGCGCAGCGCTTCGATGGCATACAGCGCTGCCTCGTCGCCGTTGGACCGATCCTCGTCGTCGCGTTCGTCGGATTGCGGGTTGCGGACCAGTGCGTCGCCGTAGCGCTGGCCGAACAGTCCGACGAGCAGCTCGAGCTCTTCCTTACTAAAGGTCTCCAGATCGCGGGTCACGTGGACGAACGACATCGCGCGATCGCATTCGCAGTCGACCTTCACGGTCACCGGTTCGTCCTTCCCCAGTACCAAGAAGCCGCCGACGTGATCTTCGATCGTCTCGGCCAGGGCGGCTTGCGCCGCTCGATCCAACTTGGAACGCAGGGCGAACGTCAGCTTGACCGTCCCGTCTCCGGGAAGCGAACGGATCGAGGCGAGCTCCGGGAAGCGCTCCAAGAGCGCGCAGACCAGGCTCACGGTGTCGGCATTTTCGACGGGCAGGCGGTTATACATGATCGTTTTGGGGGCGGGCTATGACACAGACTCTATCCCCCCGACCGGGGGTTTCGCTAGCGGGCCGGTAGGGGGTCCCCGGTATTCCCAGGCGGCCGGACCCCGACCTTCCCCCAAGGCCGCGGCCGGCGCGATTGTGTATACTAGGGCAATGTCTTGGTGGCGACGGCTCCTGGCTGCCACGCTGATCGGGTCCCCGACGGCGCTGCTGGCCCACGCCCTCACCTATGGCCGAGAACACGTCCTGGGCGGCTCGCACCACGAGAACGTCGTCTCCCTAGCCCTGGGCCTGGCGTGCGTGGCCGTGCTCTCGCTCGGCATCCTGTCGCTGACGTCGGTCCGGGCGGCGCAAACCGGATCGATTTTGGCGGCGCGACTGGCCGCCTACCTTCCGGCCTGGTCCACCCTGGCCGCCATGACGGCGTTTTGGTTCGCGGCCATCGAAGGGCTCGAGCCTCAACATGAGGCTGGCGCCCTGCTTCCAGCCGTCGTCGCAATCGTCGCCTGCGCGTGGCTGGTCAGCGGGATCGCGCGAGCGATCGTGCGCGCGTTTGCCAAGCTGACGTTTGCGATCTTCGCTTCGTCGCCGGCTCGCCGCGAGATTCCGGTCCGCCGCACGCATCGCGCGCCCATCGTGCTGCGCGCGTGCATTCTCGACCGCCGCCGCTTCGCACGCCCACCACCGTCCTTCGTCTAGTCAGATCTCGCGCGCTTCGCGCGCCTTCTCACTCGACGCGCTTACGAAGGACTCTCCATGCAACGAATTCTTGCGGCATTGCTCGCCGCGCTGCTGTGTTCGGTCGCCATTCCGGCGCTTGCCGATGACGCCGGCATCGTCCGGGGCACCGTTTTGGTCGACAACGCACCTCGAGCCTCCGTCTCGGTCACGCTGACCGGCGAGGGTTCGTCGTTCTCAACGACTTCCGACGCGCGCGGCGCCTACATCTTTTCCCAGGTGCCGTTCGGCCATTACACCGTCACCGCCATGCTCGACGGCACCCACGGCGCCTCGAGCGACGTCGACGTCAGCAGCGACTCGGTCGCGCGCGTCGATCTGGCCATCGTCGCGGGGCTCAAAACCATCGTCGTCACCGCGACTAACTCGCAACGCGGCGTCAGCGGCACGCCGATATCGGTCAACACTATCAGCCGCAAGCAGATCGAGGCGCTTCCCGGGAACAACAGCCTCAACAACGTGATCGAGACGGTCCCCGGCATCGTCAAGTTCTCCTACAACGAACCGGTCGCGCACGGCTTTCACGGGCTGACCTACGAGATCGACGGCGCCCCGTTTCCCCAAGCGACCAGTTCGAACTTCGCCGAACTGATCGACCCGAAGAACGTCGATTCGATCGAGATCTTCACCGGCGCGATGCCGGCCGAGTACGGCGGCAGCCGTCAAGGCGCGGTCGTCAACATCCTCACCAACCGTCCCACCAAACTCGACGCGCCGTTCGCGGGAACCGTCACGTACGGCGGCGGGAACTACGGACAATCGCTCGGATCGTTCGACGCGGCGGCGCGCCTGGGTAGCGGGGAACTGTTCCTCGACGCCAACTCGCAAAATACAAATCGTGGCCTGGATGCTCCGACCTTTGATGCGATCCACGACGCCAGTTCGCAGTCGGATCAATTCTTGCGCTATGTGATGCCGATGGGTGCAACCCAGACGCTGGGCTTCGATTACTCCGACCAATTGGCGCAGTTCGAGATTCCCATCAATACCGATCCGAACAATCCGAACGATCCGCAGGTCAGTCCGTCGCGCACGGATGACGTGCAGCGCGAGTACGACCGCTATGCGAACCTCAACTTCACCGCGGTCTCCAAAGACGGCAACGGCGTCTTCCAGCTCATTCCGTGGTACCGCTCCACGCGCATCGCGTACGACGGCGATCTCGCCAACGACGTCTTGGCGACGCAGCCCGATCCCAATACCGGCATTCCCACCAACTTGGTCGGCCTGCGCGAAGACCGCACCGCAACCTACGCGGGCATTCGCATCTCCGACCTGCGCACGACCGGCAATCATACGATCAAGATCGGCCTAGATGCCAATCGCGAAACCTTCGACGCGACCCAAACGCTCGCGCAGTTCGGCATCGCCAACGTCGACACCGCGGTCGCGCAGGCCGGCACGCAGATCGGGCTATACGCACAAGACTCGTGGCAGCCATCCAAACAGATCGGCGTCAGCTACGGCCTGCGCTACGATCATTCGACCGGTTTCGTCGGCGGCGATCAGATCAGCCCGCGCATCGGCATCAACATCGCTCCCGACCAGAAGAACCTCGTTCACTTCTATTACGGGCGCTTCTACGCCGCGCCGCAACTCGAAGACGTCCGGCAAAGCTGCGTGGTCTTGGTCAACGGCTGTCCGACCACGCCGGTTTACGACCTCAAACCCGAGACCGATTCCTACTGGGAGATGGGCGTCCGCCACCAGTTCAGCCCGGTGCTCTCGGGCTACGTCAACTATTTCATGCGCGACGTGAACAACGTACTCGATACGACGCAGCTGCTCGATACGCCGATTTTCGCGGTCTTTAACAACACGATCGGCCGCGACCGCGGCGTCGAATTCCGCCTGGACAACAACCTGCGCGGCGGCGACTCTTGGTTTGCGTCTGGGACCGTTTCGCATTCCGAGGCGGCCGGCATCTCCGGCTCGACGTTTCTGTCCTGCTCGGATCAAGATCCCACGTGCGTCAACCAAAACTTCTCGACCCTGGATCTCCAACCCGAAGACCACGATCAGACCTATGCGGCCACCGGCGCCTACACGCATCGCTTCGGCCAAGCGCAAACCTGGTTTGCCACCTTGCAAGGCGAATACGGCAGCGGCTACCCGGTCCAGTTCGAAAGCGGCGAAGGCCGCCTGCCGACGCACCTCCTGGTCGACTTCTCAATCGGCCGCCAAGCCCGTAAGGGCGTCGGGATCGATCTCGACGTTCAGAACCTCTTGAATCACCAGTACGTCATCAAGATCGCCAACGGATTCAACACCACGCAAATCTCCTCAGGCCGCAACATCCTCCTGCGCCTCACGGCCCCGTTCTAGCAGGCCTGCTAGGGGATTGCGGGGGCCTAGCGCCAATCCAGGGCCGATGCACGAACTGTCTCGGGGCCGTATCGTCGTGACCGGCGGTGCCGGTTTGATCGGCAGCGCCGTAATCTGGGCGCTCAATCGCCGCGGGCTGGACAACGTTCTAGTGGTCGATCGGCTCGACACATCGGAAAAATGGAAGAACTTGGTTCCGCTGCGGTTTCTCGACTATATGGACGCCGACGAGTTCGAACGCCGCACGGTCGGCGACCCGCAATCGTTGGCCGACGTTTCTACCATCGTGCATCTGGGCGCGTGCTCGTCGACGACGGAGCGGGACGCCGACTTTCTCATGCGCAACAACTACGCGTTCACCAAACACGTCGCCGGCTTTGCGATCGATCGCGACGTGCGCTGCGTCTACGCTTCGTCGGCCGCGACCTACGGCGCGCTCGAAGAACGCTTAAGCGACGCCTGCGAGCTCGACGATCTGCGCCCGCTCAACGCGTATGCCTACTCCAAGCATCTCTTCGATCTCTACGCTCGCCGCCAGGGTTGGTTCCAACGTCTCTGCGGCATAAAATACTTCAACATCTTCGGCCCCAACGAAGGCCACAAGGGCGAGATGCGCAGCGTCGTACAGAAGGCCTACGAACAGATCTGCGAGACCGGAAGCGTGCGACTCTTCAAGAGTTATCGCCCCGAGTTCGCCGACGGCGAACAAGAGCGCGATTTTCTCTACGTCAAGGACGCCGCCGAAATGACCGTCGAGCTCGCCCAGAGCGATGCGGCGGGCTTGGTCAACGTCGGTTCCGGCAAGAGTCAGACGTGGCTGGATTTGGTCCGCCCGATCTTCGGCGCGCTGAACCTTCCCGAACGCATCGAGTTTATCGAGATGCCGGAAAGCTTGCGCGGCAAATATCAATACTCGACGCTCGCCGCAATCGACCGCCTGCGCTCCAGCGGGTACGAGCGCCCGATAACCCCGCTGGCCGATGCGGTTCGTGACTACGTCGGTCACTATCTCGTTCCCGACCGCCGATTGGACCCCGCCGATCGACCCGTTCCAATAGCAACCCATTCGTGAGGAGAACATGAGCCAATCGTCTCGAGCCGATCGCCGGCGCAGCGCGCGCGACGGCAACCCAACGCATCCACGCAAACGCGACCCGATGGTGACCGTCTACATCATCATCGCCGTTTTGATCGTGCTCGTGTTCGCGGGGTTCGTCCTCGCGCGCGTCTACGGCAATCATGAGTCCTCCAGGATCGCCGCATTGGAGATGGCGACACCGTCGCCGGGCCCCGTGCCGACGACCAAACCGATCGATCTCTCGAATACGAATGCCAAGACGATCGTCGGGACCAGTTATTTCCAGCCCGGGAACTCGCCCGGCGGCGGCCTGGGTCAGCCCGTCGACGGCATCCCGTGTCAAGGGATGGAAGCCGCGGTCCTGCACATCCACGTGCACCTATCGATCTTCAATCGCGGCAAGCAGATCGCGGTTCCCAAGTTCGCCGGCATGGCGGCCAATCCGACCGGAGGTTGTCTGTACTGGATGCACGCCCACGATGCATCGGGCATCATCCATTTGGAGGCCGAGCAGCTCGAAGCGCCCCAAGGCGCGCCCGATGGGCTCTATACTTTGGGCAACTTCTTCGACATCTGGGGATACACGCTGGCACCCAACGAGGTAGCGACGTTCAAAGGCCCCGTCACGGCATACGTCAACGGGCAACCCTATGCGGGCGATTTGCGCGCCATCGAGTTCACGTCGCACAAGCAGATCGTCCTTGAAGTCGGCAAGCCCCTGGTGCCGCCTCCGACCTACACGTTCCCGCCGGGATACTAAACGGGCTTAGTGAACGAGCGTGTTGGGATGCGCGCGTAAGTACCAAATCGCGGCGATGACGATCGCCGCGACGATGGCCGAGGTGATGTAGGCCAACGCGCGCTGCTTCACTTTGCGAACAGCGCGACCATCGGAACCACGCCCGGCGCGCCGGCTCGGGCCAGGTGGTCGTGGATTCCGAACGCATCCTCGATGGTACGCAGCAGCGAGTAATGGTCGTAAGGCGTCGCATCGACGACGCCGCGGGGACCGTGGTTGGTCACGACGATCGTCGCGATATGTCCGCCGCCCAGGTTGGCGGGATCGTTGGGATCGCTGCCGCAGCAACCGGCCTTGCTGTAGTGATCGTCCTCGTCGAACGTCACGACGATCGCCACGTTACCCGGCGCCTTCCAAATCGGCGACGCTTGGATCTGCGCGACGATTGCTTTTACGTTCTGGTCTCCGCGCCAAATCAGCTTATCGAGGTGACGGAAGTTGCAGTCGTCGGGCGTGTCGGACTCGCCCATCCCGTGCATCTCGTCGCACAAATTCGGGATCACCAGCGAGAAGTTCGGCACGTTGCCCGAGCGTAAGTCGGCAGCAAACCGGTCGAATCCGACGATCTTCTGCGCGCGATGCGGATCGTTCTGCACCGAAGCGAAGTTCATGAAGCCCGTGTGCTTGACCGCGTACGTTCCCGTTTGAATGTCCGTCGATCCCGGCTTGGGAATCGACTCATTGTAGTTCTTCCACGAAAGGCCCGCGGCTTCGAGCTGGGTCGCCAACGACGGTCCGTAGATCGTGTGATCGGGATAGTTGGGCTTATCGGCGTTCGAGCAATCGGGGCGCGCGACGCGGGGCTTGCAGTAGTACGCATCGTCGTCCCGGATGCCGTACGTGGAGCCACCCACCAACGCCACGTAGTTCGGCTCGCTGGGATGCGATTCGGCGAAAAAATTCGTCGCATACCCGTACGTCCGCCCGAGCGCCGTAATCGTGGGCGCGTCGGCGCTCCCGACGATCTGCCCGTAGTCTTTGTTTTCTTCCATGACGACCAAGATGTGGGCATAGCGCGGGACCTTGGCGTCCGGCGTGACCGCCGCAACTCCGACCAGGGCGAGCAGAGCCAGCGTTAAGAGATACTTCATGAGGGTTTACCGGTAGGACCCCGTTCCTTCGGACTCCTGGGAGGCCGCCGCCGTGGGGGCGATAAAAGGCTGGGAAGTCCATGGGAGCACCGCGTAAACCAATCGAACCGCCCTCGGCCGAGCAGGCCGCCTTCTTGCAGCGAGCGATGGAGCAACACGGGCAAGCGGCCTATACCTTTGCTTATCGCCTCACGCGCAACGAAGCGGACGCGCGCGACCTTACGCAAGAGGCCTTCTTGCGCGTTTATCGCGCCTGGCGGTCGTTCGTCCCCGGGACGTCGTTCCTGTCCTGGATCTACCGAATCGTCACGAATCTGCACCGCGACGAACTTCGCCGCCGTAAGGGACGTTATCAGGAAGAGATCCCCGAGGACAACGCGCCCCAGGAATTCGCCGGCGACCGGCCGCTGGCGGTCAGCCCCATCGAGGACCTCGTCGAGGGTCAGCTTGGCGAGCGCCTCCAACGAGCCCTCGAAGCCCTCTCGCCGGATCAACGACAGGTGGTCGTCCTGGCCGACATCGAGGAGTTTTCATACCAAGAAATTGCGGAGATAGCGGGATGTTCGATCGGCACGGTTCGGTCCAGGCTGCACCGTGCGCGCGCCCAGCTCCGTCGTTTCATCCAAAAGAACGATAAAACACGATCATGAACCACATCAATCAAGAACAACTCGTCGACTATCTGCATCGCGGGCTCGCACCCGAGGACGATGCGATGGTCCACGCACATCTCGACGCATGCGCGCAATGCCGCCTCGCCTATCAAGACGAAGCCTCGCTGAGCGAAGCCCTGCGCGCGCACGCGCACAACGAGGCACGCGACTTGCCGGCCGGCGTCGCGGCCTCGATTTGGGCCGCGATCGCCACCGCACGTCGGCGCGAATCACTCTCGGATCGGTTGCTAACCTGGGTGCGCCCGGCGGTGTTGGTTCCCGCGATGGCCGTCGTGGTGCTCGCGCTCTTGCTCGTACCTCGTTTCGCGCAGGCTCCGCCGTCGCAAACGATCGACGCGTCGTACTATCTCGAAGATCACGCCGCGCTGGGCAGCACGAT
>DATCDS010000114.1:0-3482 GCA_036510515.1 Vulcanimicrobiaceae bacterium | reverse complement strand
ATGATGAAGCCGTCGATAAGGACCGCGGCGATTGCCAGCGTAGAATTCATGGAAGCGGTCACGTCATCCTCGGGCTGGGCATCGGGCTGGGGGCATTGGCGACGGTTCCCGCTTGCGGCGCCACCCCGTGAATCGAGAGCGCGCACAGCACGGCAACCGTTGCCACCATCGCGGTCATCAGGAGCACGGCCGGCGAGCGGCGGTGCCGCTGCGGCATGCCGGCTCGCGCGCGGATGGCGGCCAGCGGCGCGGGTGGGACGGCGTCCAGCGCGTCGAGGAGCGCGGATTCAACGTTAGGTGGCAAGATTGAGGGCCTCCCATTGGACGACGGTGGGCTCGCGACGATCCCCGAGCAGACGTTCGAGGCGTTTACGAGCGTTGGCAAGATGAAAGCGAACCGAACTGTCGGGGATTCCCAGAACGACCGCGATCTCGCGGCTGTTCATCCGGGCGTAGTAGTGCAGAACGATGGCCGCGCGTTGCGCCGGTGCCAGACGCGCGAGCGCGTCGAGAATGTCGATGCGGTCGATCGTTTCGTCGACGCCCGCGGCGCGCGCGAGGTTTTCGACCAGTTGAAGCGGACGAGGCAAGTTCGCGAGCGCCAGCGCTTCGTGCAGGACGATGCGGTAGAACCACACGCCGAACGCCTCGACCGACCGCAATCGGCCGACGCGGCGGAAGACGATCGCGCAGGCTTCTTGAGCGACGTCTTCGGCTAGCGCGCGATCGCGAACGATCGACAGCGCGATCCGAAAGGCGTGCGGCCAGGCCGCTTCGATCAAACGATCGAGGTCGGCGGCTCCGCCACCACGCGCGGCGGCGACGAGATCGGGCGAGAGCATCTCGCGGGAATAGAGGCCGCCATCGGCCCGAAGTGTTGGCAACGCGCCTAAAGATCCACTTGGCCGCTAGACTTCCACGTAGATATCGTCGCCGTCGATCCGGACGGGGTACGTCGCCACCGGCACCACCGCGGGAAGCGTCAGCGCCGCTCCGGTCTGGACGTCGAAGGTCGCGCCGTGCCGCGGGCACACGATGCAGCGTCCCTCAAGGGTTCCCTGGTCGAGTTGGCCGCCGTCGTGCGTGCAGACGTCCTCGATCGCGTAGACCGCTCCGTCCACATTGCACAGCATCACCTCGGTTCGTCCAACGCGCACGGCCATCGTCGTCCCCGGGGGAACCTGCCCAACCTTAGCAACCGCAACGCTCTTACTCACCCGCCCCCGCTTCGCCAGCCCATCCCCCGTGTCATGGCGACGCGGCGCGGCGTGCGCTTACCGCGATACCGGGCGTCTAGCCGACGGAGCCTTCCATTTCCATTTTTACCAGGCGGTTGAGCTCGACGGCGTACTCCATCGGGAGCTCCTTGACGAAGAAGTCGAAGAAGCCGTTGACGATCATCGCGGTGGCGTCGGCTTCGCTCAAGCCGCGGCTCATCGCGTAGAACAACTGCTCTTCGCCGATCTTGCTGACGCTGGCTTCGTGTTCGACGGTCGCGTCTTGCTCGTGAATCTTCATGGTCGGCTTGGTGTCGCTGGCCGAGTGGTCGTCCATGATCAAGGCGTCGCATTTCACGCGCGTCTTGGCGCCGGTGGCGCCCGGGAAGATTTCGACCAGGCCGCGGTAGGTGGTCTTGCCGCCGTGCGCGCTGACGCTTTTGTTGGTGACCATCGATGTCGTGTTGGGCGCTGCGTGAATCATTTTCGCGCCGGCATCCTGATGCTGCCCTTCGCCGGCAAACGCCATCGAGAGGATCTCGCCGCGCGCGCCTTCGCCCATCAGGTAGATGGACGGGTACTTCATCGTGAGGCGCGAGCCGATATTTCCGTCGACCCATTCGATCGTCGCGTTCTTCTGCGCGACCGCGCGCTTGGTGACCAAGTTGAAGATATTGCGGTACCAGTTTTGAATCGTCGTGTACCGGATCGATGCGCCCTCAAGCGCCATGAGTTCGACGACGGCGCTATGCAGCGACGAACTGGAGAACTTCGGCGCCGTGCAGCCCTCGATGTAGTGCACCTTCGCGCCCTCGTCGGCGATGATCAGCGTGCGCTCGAACTGGCCCATGTTTTCCGTGTTGATGCGGAAGTAGGCTTGCAGCGGCATCGTGACCTCGACGCCCTTGGGAACGTAGACGAACGAACCGCCCGACCACACGGCCGAGTTGAGTGCGGCAAACTTGTTGTCGCCCTGCGGAATGATCGTGGCGAGATATTTCTGCACGATCTCTGGATATTGCTTGACCGCGGTGTCCATGTCGCAGAACAGCACGCCCAGCTTCTCGAGTTCGGCGCTGACGTTGTGGTAGACGACTTCGGACTCGTACTGCGCGGAGACGCCGGACAAGAATTTGCGTTCGGCTTCGGGGATGCCCAGGCGATCGAAGGTTCGCTTGATGTCGTCGGGGACGTCGTCCCACGAGCGCTCGGATTTATCGGTCGAGCGCACGAAGTAGTGGATGTTCTCGAAGTCGATCTCTTCGAGCAGGGCGGTGTCGCCCCACGTCGGCATCGGCTTGGAGATAAAGATGTCGTAGGCGCGCAGGCGGAAGGCGCGCATCCACTCGGGCTCGTCCTTCATGGCCGAGATCCGCTCGACCATTTCGCGGGTTAGGCCCTTCCCGGACTTGAAAACGTAGTTTTCTTCGGTATCGTGAAAGCCGTGCCGGTAGTCCTCGATAAGGGTCTCGGGGGCCGCGGAAGCCCGCATTTCAGTTGCCATGACCCCCTCAGCGTACCCCCGGTCCGGACCTTAGTCAAGATAGTGAAGTCTGATCTTCATTATTCCTGCCTCCACGAGGGCTTTACAGGGGTTCGGGGAGGGGGTATGATGGCGCCGGACCGGTGTTCTTTGGAGCATCCTCTAGTCCACGGTATAGGGGTGGGCGCGCCCGAACGCGCCATCGCGACGAATCGCCCGCGCGCCGCATAAGCACCGGCAAGAGTTCGTCGAAAGGTCGGGGACGTGACTGCACCGCAGACGCCAGCCGACGAAGTCCGGAGGTGGGATTCCCCCCTAGGGTCCGAGGAGAAAGCCACGAATTGAACGCACTCGGTAGGCACATCGTGTGTGAATTGTCCGGTTGCGACCCCGAAAAACTTTCGGACGTCGGCGGCATCCACATCATGATGATCGAGGCGGCGAAGGCCGCGCGCGCAACCGTTATGGAAAGCGCATTTCATCGTTTTGAGCCACAGGGCGTTTCGGGTACCGTCATCTTGGCGGAATCGCATCTTTCTATCCACACGTGGCCCGAAAAGGGCTATGCCGCGATGGATTTTTACACGTGCGGCGATCATACCGACCCTTGGCTGGCCTGCGAATTCGCGGCCGATACCCTACTTGCTAAAAGCATGTTGACGACGGAGTTCAAGCGCGGGATCGAAAAGAGCGACGGCGAGTATACCCACGTCGTCACCCGCGACCACGACCAAAAAGTTCTGACCGCGTCCTAGTGCGCTAATCCCGCATGCCCAAAACCG
>DATCDS010000113.1:0-4876 GCA_036510515.1 Vulcanimicrobiaceae bacterium | reverse complement strand
GCGTAGGCGCGAAGGCGCCGGAGTCGAGCCACGCGCTCTAAGCACGTGCTGCGAGGTGGTGGCTCGACTCCGCTCCCCTGCGGTCGCTACGCTCGCCATGACACTGGGGCCCACGCTCGCCATGACACCGGTCGCCGCGCTCGCCATGACAATTCCCATGACACTGGGGGCCCCGCTCACCGTGACACCTGAGGGCGGCCGCGTAGGGGGCCCTGGGCGCCGGTGAGCCTTCCGCCGGGACGGTCGTGCCGAAGGGCGATGACTTCTGCGGCGATGGCGATAGCGGTCTCTTCGGGGGTCCGAGCGCCGATGTCCAAGCCGATGGGCGCGTTAAGGCGCTCGAGCTCTTGCGGCGTCGCCCCCGCCGCGCGCAAGAGGTCCAGGCGGCGCTCGTTGGTGCGGCGGCTACCCATCGCCCCGATGTAGCCGGCGCGGGTCCGCAGGGCCAGCAGCAGCAGTGGGATATCGAATTTCTCGTCGTGGGTGAGCACCACGATCGCGCACCGCTCGTCAACCGGAGCGCTCGCAAGAAATTCGTGCGGCCAAGCGACCACGACGCGATGGGCATCGGGAAAGCGAGCCGGCGTAGCAAACGCCGCGCGCGGGTCGCAGAGCGTCACGTGGTAGCCGATCGCGCGTCCGGTCCGGGCCATCGCTTGAGCGAAGTCGATCGCGCCGAAGACGTACATGTCGGGCCGAGCGGCCAGGCGTTCGATGAAGATCTCGACGTCACCATGCGGTTCGCCGCGCTCGCCGTAGGTACGCAGGTGCGGTTCGGAAAGGGCGTTGCCGTCGCGCGCTTCCTGGGCGACGGCGTCGTCGAGCGCGTCCGCGCCCAGCGTTCCGACCAGCCGGCCTTCGAAGACCGCCAGTCGCCGGCCGGCACCGGACGGCCCGACGCGCGTCGCCAAGGCGAGCAGCCCTTCGCGCTCCTCCAGCGCTTGGCAAAAGGTCGCATCGAGTTGCTCGACCAGGACCCGTAGGGTTCCCCCGCAGGTCAATCCGACCGCAAGAGCCTCGGCGTCGCTGAGGCCGTAGCGGACGACGCGCGCGGCCCCCTCCCGCGCGACGGCCGTCGCTTCGTCGACCAGGGCCGCTTCGACGCAGCCGCCGCTGATCGAGCCGGCCAAGCGGCCATCGGCGCAGACGGCAAAGGACGCGCCGGGATCTCGCGGCGCCGAGTTCTCGACGTCGACCAGCGTGCAGAGGGTGACGGCGTGTCCCTCGCGCTGCCAATCGCGGATGGTTTGTAAGAGTTCGAGCACGGTTGACATGGCTTCCACGAGGCGACGGTGAACCCCGTGAGGATGTGGTGGCGCAACTATCTTCGGCCGACAACGGTGGCCGAGGCCTATACGCATTTAGCCGAGCATGGATCTGCGGCGCGCGTGGTCTCGGGCGGCACCGATGTGCTCGTCGAGCTCCAACGCGGCATCAAGCCGACGCAGACGCTGATCGACATCACAGCGCTCGACGAATTGCGCGGCGTCCGTCGCGAAGGCGACGAGATCGTTTTTGGTGGCCTGGCGACCCATAACGACGTGCTGGCCTCACGCGATTGCGTCGAAACGCTGCTGCCGCTGGTGCAGGCCTGTGCCGAAGTGGGCGCGCCGCAGATTCGCACGCGCGGAACGCTGGCCGGTAATATCGTCACCGCGTCGCCGGCCAACGACACGATCGTTCCGCTGGTCATGCTCGGGACGAACGTGGTGCTGGGAAGCGCTCGCGGAACGCGGACCGTGCCCCTCGAAGAGTTTATAACAGGCTTTCGCTCGACGACGATGCAGCCCGACGAACTGATCACGCACATTCGCGTACGCTGCATGAAGCCCGAGGAACGCGGCGTCTTTCTCAAGCTCGGCTTGCGTCGAGCGCAAGCGATTTCGGTCATCAGCCTTGCCGCTGGCATCGGGCGGGAGCGGGATGGCCGCGTGCACACCGCGCGAATCGCCGCCGGTTGCGTCGCGCCGACGATCGTACGTTTGCTCAAGACCGAAGCGTTCTTGGTCGGCAAGATGCTCGATGGCGCCACCATCGCCCGAGCGGCCCGAATGTCCGTCGACGAGATCGCACCGATCGGCGACGTACGCGGCTCGGCCGAGTACCGCAAAGACACCGTGGAAGTTTACGTTTCGCAGGCGCTGGGGCGGATTGCCGAAGACCGCTGCGCCGAAGGTCTGGCAGCCGAACCGGTCTTGCTGGATACCGGCGAACGCTCCGGCCGGTCGCCGGTCTTTGCCGGAACGATCGACGTGACGATTAACGGAACGCCGCACGCGTTGAAGGACGCGCAGCGCAAGACGCTGCTCAATGCGGTGCGTGAGAACGCGGGCCTGACCGGGTCCAAAGAGGGCTGCGCCGAGGGCGAGTGTGGCGCGTGCACCATGTGGCTGGACGGCCAAGCGGTCATGTCGTGCTTGGTCCCCGCGCCGCAAGCGCACGGCAAGCAGTTGACCACCATCGAAGGCCTCGCGGACGGCGCGCACCTTCATCCGTTACAGCAAGCATACATCGACAATGCGGCGGTGCAGTGCGGCTTCTGCATTCCCGGCATGCTGATGGCCGGCGCCAAAGGATTGCAAGAGTTTCCGGCCGCAACGCTGGACCAGCATCAAAGCGCGATCAGCGGCAACCTCTGCCGCTGTACGGGCTACCGCAAGATCCTCGACGCGATGGTCTCGGTGACGCAAGATGCCGGCGTTTCGCGCATTCCCGACAAGGTGCGAGTGTAGTGTGGTGTCGCTAAAATGTCGTTGATCGGAAAGTCCGAACCGCGCCACGACGCGCTGGGCAAAGTCACCGGCGAGGCAAAGTATCCGGCCGACCTGGTCGAAGAAGCGATGCTGCGGCTCAAGGTCGTGTTCGCACATCGCGCCCACGCCAAGATTCTTTCGATCGATACGAGTGCGGCGCTGGCGCATCCGGGGGTCGTGGCCGTTCTGCTGGCCGCCGACGTGCCGTACAATCGGTTCGGATTGGTCGACGCCGACCAGCCGCTGCTGTGCGATACCAAGGTGCGCTTCTTCGGCGATCGCGTGGCGTTGGTCGTTGCGCAAACCGTCGAGGCCGCCGAAGACGGCGCAAAGCTCGTGCGCGTCGACTACGAAGACCTGCCGCCGGTCGTCGACGCGTTGACGGCGGGAACGTCGCCGACGCTGGTCCACGACGAACACGGGAGCAACGTTCTCGGTCACGTGCGCATTCGCAAGGGCGATGTCGAAGCGGGCTTCGCGCAGTGCGACGTCGTGCTCGAGGGCGACTTCGAGACCGGATGGCAAGAACACGCCTATCTCCAGCCCGATGCCGGCATCGCTTACTATGAGGGCGAGAAGCTGGTGATCGAAACCGCCGGTCAATGGCTGCACGAAGACCTGCGGCAGATCGCGGCGATGTTCGAGCTGCCCGAAGACATGGTCGTCATTCGCTACGCCAAGATCGGCGGCGCGTTCGGCGGCCGCGAGGATCTCAACGTCGCGCCGCTGCTAGCGCTGGCCACATGGAAACTCAAGCGCCGCACCGCGATCGTCTGGAGCCGCGACGAGTCGATCGTCGGCCATCATAAGCGCCACCCATATTTCATCCACTCCAAGTGGGGCGCGCGTAAAGACGGAATAATCTTGGCCGCGCAAACGACGCTGACCGCCGATGGCGGCGCGTATGCCTCGACCAGCGTCGAGGTGCTCAAGGGCGCGACGCTGTTTGCCTCGGGAACGTACGAAATCCAGAACGTGGCATCGGACGGCTACGTCGTCTACACCAACAACGTTCCGTCCGGAGCGTTTCGCGGTTTCGGCGCCCCGCAGGCGCACTTTGCGGCCGAATCGATGGTCACACGGCTCGCACATGCGCTGGACATCGACCCGGTCGAACTTCGGCGCCGCAACATGTATCGCGAAGGCTCGATCGAGCCGACGAACAACCCGTTGCCCCAAGGCGTCGGCGCGATTCCCGCGCTGGAACGGTGCGAGGCCGAGGCGCGCACGCGCCTGGGGTACGGCCGCCCCAACGTCGTGTTGACAGGCCGTCCCGCGCAATTCAAGCGCGGGATCGGGATCGCGTCGGGCATCAAGAACGTCGGCTATTCGTTCGGATTCCCCGATCAGGCGACGGCCACCGTGGAGCTCTTTGGACGTAAGGACATCGAACGCGCGATCTTGCGCATCGGCGCGGCCGACGTCGGCCAAGGGTCGCATCTAATCCTGCGCCAGATCTGCGCCGAAGCGGTCGGCTGCGCGCTCGAGCGCGTCGAGATCGTCGCCGAAGACAGCATCGATTCGCCCAACGCCGGCAGCGCGTCGGCGTCGCGCATGACCTATATGGGCGGCCGTGCGGTCTTCGATGCGGCCAAGGCCGCGCGCGCGAAGTTTCCGGGCGACGGGCACGTCATCGCCACCGAACAATTCCGTCCGACGCCGACCACGCCGATCGACCCGACCACGCACGTCGGCACGCCGAATTTTTGCTACGGATACGTATCGCAAGCCGCCGAGGTCGAGGTCGACACGCTGACGGGTCAGGTGCAAATCCTCAAAATCGTCAGCGTACACGACGTCGGGAAAGCGATCAACAAACAGCAGGTCGAGGGGCAGATCGAAGGCTGCCTCGCGCAAGCGGTCGGTTACGTCCTCACGGAAAACTTGATCTGCCGCGACGGCAAGATCGTGACGCCGTACTTTAGCACCTATCTCTTGCCCACGACGTTGGACATGCCCACGGAAGTCTATCCGGTCATTCTTGAAGGTGCCGATCCGCACGGGCCGTATGGCGCGCGCGGTGTGGCGGAAATGCCGCTGGTCCCGTTTGCCGCCGTCATCGCCAGCGCGATCCACGCCGCCACCGGCGCGTGGGTCACGCAGCTGCCGATGACGCCCGAACG
>DATCDS010000112.1:0-10337 GCA_036510515.1 Vulcanimicrobiaceae bacterium | reverse complement strand
GAATCGCTTTGACCTCGGTTCCGGTCAGGCTCAATCCGGCTTCGAGCGATTCCAAGATAAAGTATTCGTGACGCGCGCGGCGGTTGTCGTATGCGGGCGAGTTGGCAAGTTTTTCCTTCGCGCTGGCCTGCGCGCGCTGCTGTTTCATTTTCGCCACGACGCGCTAGCCCGCGTTCCCGGGATTGCGGCGATCGATGGCGGCATCGATCGAACCCATGGAAACGAACTTGCCTTCGCCTTCGAGCAGCAGCGTGCCGTCGGCATCGGTCACCGTCGCGTACAAGAAGACCACGTTACGTCGCGACTCGCCGACGCGTCCGCGTACGACCAAGGCTTGGTCCAGCGGGACGGGTTTGCGAAAGCGCGTCGCAAGGCTAGCGGTGACGCCGCGATAACCCGCGGCGCCGGCGGCGTGCGCCATCGCCTCGTCGAGCAGCGACATCGCGATGCCCCCGTGCGCGATCCCGCGCCAACCTTGGAACTGCGGCGCGAGCAGCACGTGCGAAACGACGCCGCCCATCTCCGGGTCGGCTTCGAAGTGCAGGTGCATCCCGATCGGATTCTCGGGTCCGCATGCAAAGCAGTTCCCGTCGTCAATCGGCACGCCGGCCGAGTCGCTCATCGTCCGGCCTCCAGGCGCGTCGCCAGATATTCCGGCAAATGCTCTTCGTGCATCTTCTCCTGCACTTGCGAAATCGGGTAGTCGTAGCGAATCCATTGGACGAGCCGATCGTCGGGACGGTACCGCACGAACGACGCCTGCGGGTTGAGATCCCGCGGCTGACCTACGCTGCCGACGTCGACGATATAGCGTTTGCCTTCTTCGAGGATCAGTTCGCCGCCGTGCTGCATGTGTTTGTGCGAGATCGTGTCCTGGTCTTCCAAGCAATAGTATTCGGCGATGTGGGTATGCCCCACGAAGATCAGCGGCGCGTCGGTGGCTTCGAACGCGCGCGCCGCCGCGCGCTTGTCGAGGATATATTCGAAATAATGCTTGGGCGCGCCGTGGACCAACAGAAACGCCGGAAAGCGCAGCTCGTACGAGAGTGCGTTGAGCCAGGCGCGGTTGTCCGGTTCGATCACTCCTTGCGTCCAAGCGATGGCCGCACGCGCCGCATCGTTGAAGAATTCGACGCCGAAGTTCTCCACCGCGGCTAGGTCGTGATTGCCCAGCACCGACGCCGTCGCGCGCTCGCGCACGATGGCCACACATTCGTTGGGGTTGGGTCCGTAGCCGACGATGTCGCCAAGGCAGAGGATCTTCTCGTCGGGCTCGATCAACGCTAGCGCGCACTGCAGCGACTCCAGGTTGCCGTGGATATCCGACAGGATGGCAAAGCGTTCGCTCACGCGCGAACCTCGGCGAGCACGCTGCGAAAGGCCCGTGCGAACGCCGCGCGCATCGGTGCATCGCCGACGCTGACGCGAATGCAGCGATCCAGCGGCGCAGCGCCGGGCTTACGGATCCAGACGCCGCGCTGGATCAGGTCCTCGACGATACGCGTCGCTCGTTCGGCGTTGCCGACGTCGATGCAGACGAAGTTGGTACGCGACGGCAGCGACGAAAGCCCCAGCTCTCGCGCGAGGGCGGCGTATTCCCGGCGCCCGCACGCGGTCTCTTCGACGACGTAGCGTTTGAAGGAGTCGTCGCGCAGCGAGGCCAGCGCGCCGATCTGCGCGTTACGATTGACGCCGTATTGCAGGCGAATTTTGTGCAGCGTGGCGATGTTGGCCGGCGTCGTGAGGACGTAGCCGACGCGCGCGCCCGCCATGCCGTAGGCTTTGGAGAAGGTGCGCACCCGAAACAACCGGTCGTCGAAGGTGCTCGGCAGCAACTCGTCGTCGCCGACGAAATCGGCGTACGCCTCGTCGAGCACGAACAGCGCGTCGTCGGGCAAGGCGTCGTACAGCCGCCGGATCTCTCCGGCCGACACGAACGCGCCGCTGGGGTTATCGGGATTGGCCAGATAGACGATCGATGGTTTGACATCGCGGGCGCGCGCGATCAATCCGTCGAGATCGGGAGTGCCGTCGGGAAGATAGTCCACGCAATCCATCGTGCCGCCGTAGCCGATCACGTGGTAGGCAAACGTCGGATAGGTGCCGCGCAGCGCGACGGCGCGAGCTCCGGGTCCGGCCCAACCGCGCACCGCCAGCCCCATCACGTCGTCGATGCCCGATCCCACCAAAACGTTCTCGGGCGAGCAGCGATGCTTGGCCGCGAGCGCGTCGCGCAAGTCCAACGAATCCGGATCGCCGTACCACGACAGACGGTCCATCTGCTCGCACATCGCGGCCACCGCCGGCGGCGACGGGCCAAACGGGCTCTCGTTGGCACCCAGGCGCACGAACTCGCCTAGGCCCAATTCGCGCATCAACCGCTCGGGGCCGATGAACGGGGTCGCGGCGGGCAGCGCTTGGATCGATTGGGCGGGACGAATCACGCGGTGCGGTCTCCTCCGGACAAGAATCGTCGGACGCGCGCCGGTTGGCCCACGTCGATTCGATCGGGGCGTTCCCCGACGATTACGTACCCCGCCGCCCGAGCCGGCAGGCTCACGTGCGCGGAACGCAAGGTGAGGGGATGCGCCAGGAGGCGTCCGCCTTCATTCTCAAGGGCAACCGGCAGATAAGCGGTCCAGCCTTCGCGCCCGACGATTTCGGCGGCGGCGACGGCGCAGACTTCGGCCGCTTGCGCCGGCGCGGCACCGGTCAGCGCGGCGACGATCGGCGCGGCGACCGCCTCGAGAATCATCAGCGCGGAGGTCGGATTCCCGGGCAGGCCGATCACCGGCTTGCCCCCGATGGCCGCCAGCACGGTCGGCTTTCCGGGTCGCACGCGCAACCCGTGAACGAGGACGCCCGGCAGGCCCAGAGCGGCGATCGCACCGGGGGTTCGATCCCGCGGACCCACCGACGAGCCGCCCGAGAGCACGGCACCGTCGCAAGTTGCCAGCGACGTCCGCAGCGCGTCTTCCAACGCGCCGGGAGTATCCGAAACGATCGGTCGGATGACGGGAACCACGCCCATCGCGCGCAGCGAAGCGGCGATCGCGTGGCGATTCGAATCTCGGATCTGCCCCGGTCCCGGAAGGCCGGCCGCATCGACCAACTCGTCCCCGGTTGAGATCACGGCGATGCGCGGCTTTGCGAAAACCTCCACCTCGACCGCGCCCACGGTCGCCAGAACGCCCAACTCCGGGGCGCCGAGGCGACGCCCGACGCGCAAAACGGTCTCGTCCGCGCGCATATCGCTGCCGCAGGGCGTCACGAACTCGCCGCGCGGCACGGCCGCGGGCACGTCGATCCAGCCGCCTTCCGCGCGAGCGTCTTCGATCGGTACCACCGCATCGGTGCCCTCGGGCAGGACGCCCCCGGTCGGAATCGCCACGCAGGTTCGGGGCGCGAGCGCGCCGCCCCAGGTCGCGCCCATGAGCACCTCGCCGGCCACCTGCAGACGTCCAGGCGTTTGCGACGACGCGAGCGCGTAGCCGTCCATCGTCGAGCGCGCGGCATCGGGATACGCGCGATCGGCCCGCACGTTCGCTGCGAGAACGCGATCGAAGGCTTCGTCGAGCGCGACGCGTTCGACGCGCGGCGGCGCGAGCCGCGCCGATGCAGCAAAGACGGCCAGGGCTTGCGCCGGCGCGAGCAGTTGCTCGGTCCGGAAGCCAAACGGTAGGAGAGGGTTTGCAGGCTGCATAATGCGGCGGTTCTTCATGCTCGATATCGTGGTGGTTCGTCGCGATCCAGATCGCGTTCGCCGGTCGGCGCTTCGTCGCGGGCAAGATTCGGCGTTCGTCGACGAGATTCTGCGTCTGGATGCGGACTACCGCTCGGCGCTCTCCGGCGCGCAAGCCGCCAAGGCCGAAAAGAACGCGCTCTCCGGCGAAATCGCAAAAGCCTCAGACAAAGCGGCTGCGGCGCGCGAGCTCAAACCCAAGCTCGACGAGCTTGCGAGCACGGTCGATCGATTCGAAGAGCGCGCCAACGCGCTCGCGCCCGAGGCCGCGCAGTCGCCGTTACGCGCGTTGCTCGAACAAACGGCCAACCTGCTTGACGACGGCGTTCCCGACGGGCACTCGGAAAGCGACAACGTCGTCGTGCGCACCTGGGGCCGGCCGACGGCCTTCGATTTCGAGCCAAAACCGCACTGGGAATTGGGCGAAGCGTTGGGCCTGCTCGATTTCGAACGGGCCGTCAAACTCTCGGGCAGCCGCTTCTCGATCTTGATGGGCCAAGGCGCGCGCCTCTCTCGCGCGCTCGCGCAGTTCTTTCTGGATCGAGCCAACCGCAACGGCTACCTCGAGGTCGCTCCGCCGCTGCTAGTCTCGCGCGCGACGATGTGGTCGACCGGGCAACTCACGAAATTTTCCGATGCGATGTTTCAAGATCGGGACGCCGACCTGTTCATGATTCCGACCGCTGAGGTGCCGCTGACCGCCCTGCACGGCGAAGAGATTCTCGATCTCGCGAGCTTGCCTCGCAAGTATGCCGCCTTCTCCGCATGCTTTCGCAAGGAGGCCGGCGCTGCGGGCAAAGATACGCGCGGCTTGATTCGCCAGCATCAATTCGAAAAGGTCGAGCTCGTTTGGGTGACCGCGCCCGAGGCGTCGTTCGACGCGCTCGAAACGCTACTCGGCCACGCCGAAGGCCTGTTGCGCGAACTCGAACTTCCCTATCGCGTTGCGAGTCTGTGCGCCGGCGACGTCGGCTTCAATGCCGCCAAAACGTACGATCTCGAAGTCTGGGTGCCCAGCTCGAAATCGTACCGCGAGATCTCGTCGTGTTCGAACTGCACCGACTTCCAAGCGCGTCGCGCCAACCTCCGCGTTCGGCGCGATGCCGGCACCAAACCCGAGCTCGCGCATACGCTCAACGGTTCGGGGCTGGCGATCGGACGTACGATGGTTGCAGTTCTCGAGAACTATCAGAATGCCGACGGGAGCATCCGCGTCCCCCCCGTCCTACAACCTTATCTCGGCGTCGACGTCATCGGCTAATCGCGTGGCCGCAGCGCTTTGACGAGCGCATCGATGGCCATCGAGCGGGGGGACGGCGCGAGGCGCGCGGGATAGAAGGCTTCGATGCGAACGCGCGTCGTTGCATCGTCGATGGGCTGCAGCCCGATGCGCAAGCGTTCGCTGTTGACGATGCCGAAGCCGGCCTCGATGCTCGTGCCGTCGTCGGATTGAACGTTTGCACCGGCGACGTTGACCAGCGCGTCGATACAGCGCGCGTGCGCTTCGTCCGCACCGCACGTCAACTCGAATTCGCCGTGCGGACGCAGGCCGATGCCGGGCGCCGGACGCTCGAGCCCGAGCCATCCGAGTACTCCCTTAAAGAGCGGCATATGCTCGAAAGCGGTTCGCGAATCTCACGGAACTTTCATTTCTATTCGACGCCTGGCGCCGCACAAGGAAGTGTTACACTAGCCGTATGGTTAAGCACATTTCACGCGGGCTCCTGATGGCCGGCCTCCTGGCCGCCCTTGCGACCGTCACGGTCGGAGCAGACGCCGCCGCGTCCTACCACTACGACATCACGCTCACCCAACAGTTCGGCTCGACGGTGCCGTTTACCGGGACCCTCGATCTGACCATCGACGGCTCCGGAATCGTCAACGGCTACTATCACCCCAGCGACAGCGAGACGGCGTTCATCACCGTCATCGGTGGCCGCCAGGGCAACGACATTTGGATGGATATCGGTCGCAACGCCAGCCTGCGCGTGCGCGGGCAGTTCGACAGAAACGGCGCGATCAAGGGGCAAGCGATCGGGTCGCACCCCACCAACGATCCGATCGCCGGCCAGGCGACCGCAATCTTCACGTTCGTCGCAACGCCCAGCAAGAAACCGGGAACGTAGGCTCCCTAGCGGGGCGCCGCGCCCCGCTTGCGTATCGGCGGCCAGAGGTCGGGTGAAACGACCGCCACCTTCACGTTCTTCCACGCGGCTTGCGCGCCGGGCGTCAGTTCGTCGAAATGCTTGAGGAAGGTTGCGATCTGCCAGCGCTGCGTGTCGTCGAGGGTTTTTGAAAACGACGGCATGCCCGTCAAGCGCACTCCGTGGGTTACCATCCAATACGTGTCGCCCTCGGGGTCGTCGGTGATCCCTCTCCGCCCCAGACTAGGCGCGTGCTGATACAGGCCGAAGCCGATGGGCGTGGGATGACCGCTGGAATCTCCATGGCACGTCGCGCAGTGCTGGGCAAAGAGTTTCACGCCCGCCACCTCATTGACGTCGTTGGCCGCCAGAGGATTCACCAGCCCATCGGCCTCACGCTTGAGGATCGCATCAAGCGCCCTACTTGCCGCCCAGCGCTCCAAGTGCGAAGGCCGAGCGTCAGCGTTGACCGGAATCATCCCCGATACGACGGCGATGTAGCCTCCCGCTATAGCGACCACGATGATCGCCACGATACCTAGAATGAAGCCCTTCCACATATATTCTACGTCCTCCAGAGCGGTCAGTCGGATGTCGTGCGCGTTGCCTTGACACGTTCTCCAGCCTCGTGCTAGTCTAACCGACAATGTCAACCTTGCGAATTCCCATGCTTACCGCCATGCGCCGCGCCCTCGGGCGTCGGTCGAGGTAGGCATAGCGAATCGCTCCGGCGAGCATCATCATTCGCGGCCCCTCACCGATGCGGTGAGGGGTCGTTTTTATTCCGTGGAGTGCAACTCATGCCGAATCAACCCTTTGGCCACTCACCATCCAAACGCGGCTTTGGGACGCGCGCGATCCGCGCCGGCCAAGATCCCTGTAGCGCGACGGGCGCGACGATCGTGCCGGTCTATCAAACCGCAACGTTCACGCTGGCCGAACCCGGGGTTACCAAGGGCTTCGATTATTCGCGCTCGGCCAATCCGACGCGTGCGGCGCTCGAACGACAGCTCGCAAGCCTCGAGGGCGCGCGCTACGCCAGCGCGTTTGGATCGGGCATGGCCGCGGTGGCCGGAGCCGTCTCCACCTTGCGCACCGGCGATCACATCGTCGCGACGCTGGACATCTACGGCGGCACGCATCGCCTCTTTACCCAAGTACTCGAGCGCTACGGCATTACGACCACCTTCGTGGACATGCTCGACCTGGACGCGACGCGCGCGGCGATCACGCCAAAGACCAAGCTCTTCTGGATCGAAACGCCAAGCAATCCGACGCTCAAGATCATCGACATCGCGGCGATCGCTTCACTGAAAAGGCCCGGACAGATCGTCGCCGTCGACAACACCTTCTCGTCGCCGTTCTTCCAGCAGCCGATCGCGTTGGGCGCCGATCTGGTGATGCACTCGACGACCAAGTACATCGGCGGTCACAGCGACGTCGTCGGCGGCGTGGTCGTCACCGACGATGCGGAACTTGCCGCGCAGATCGCCTTCAATCAGAATGCGGTCGGCGCGATTCCCGGCCCCTGGGACTCCTATCTGACGCTGCGCGGCGCGAAGACGCTGGCGCTGCGCATGCAGGCGCACGAGCGGAATGCCGGCGCGGTCGCCGCGTTTCTCGATCGAAACGCCGATATCGCCGAAGTGTTCTATCCAGGGCTGCCCGCGCATCCGCAGCACGAGCTGGCCAAGCGCCAAATGCGCGGCTTCGGCGGCGTCGTGTCGTTCCGCGTGCGCGGCGGCGTCGCGCGCGCGCGGGCCCTCGCTCAGTCCACCGAGATCTTCAACCTGGCGACCTCGCTGGGCGGCGTCGAATCGCTGATCTGCATTCCGGCCGTGATGACGCACGCGCCGATGACCGCGCAGGAGCGCAACGCCATCGGCGTGACCGACGATCTGATTCGCCTGTCCGTCGGCATCGAGGAGAGCGCCGATTTAATTGAGGATCTCTCCAACGCGTTGGAGAAAAGCCGTTCGGCGGGCACCGTTCCGGCGCACTAAGCAAGTTCTGGAGGAGAGAGTGGGATTCGAACCCACGGAACCCTTGCAGGTTCAGCGGTTTTCAAGACCGCCGCATTCAACCGCTCTGCCATCTCTCCGCATACCGCAAGTGCCGATTCTACAAGGCGTTGTTGCTATTGCCCTTTCCCCAAGCGATTAGGGTCATCCTAAGCGCATCCCATCGATTCCCTTCACAGACGACGCAATCGCCTCGAACGCAACGACGGTAAAACAGCCTATAACGGCGACGCGAAGCATATGCACTCCCGCACGGTCTTAGAAGGATTCGGCCTCGATCGTGCTATCGAATATCAATAGCGTACTGTTCGGTCGAATCCGCGATTTTTCACCAATCTGCTCACGGCGTGATCTTCCCGATCTTGTCGGTGCTGCCGTTGGAATTGTTTACGGTAAACCACAGGTTGCCGTCCGGGCCCGCGGCGATGCTCTCCGGAATCCCGGGAATCACATACTCGGTAATCGTGCCGCCCGTGGTGATCTTTCCGATCTTGTTGCTACCGGGCTCGGTGAACCAGAGGTTGCCCTCGGGGCCCGCGGTGATGCCGTGCGGCCCCGGATCCGCGTTACTCGTCAACGGAAGCGAATACTCGGTGAACGCGCCGCTCGGGGTGATCTTCCCGATCTTGTTGGCGCCGGTGCCGTCCTCGGTAAACCAGAGGTTGCCATCCGGGCCGGCGGCGATGCCGTACGGGTACGCGTTGGCCGTCGGAATCACGTATTCGGTGAACGTGCCGCTCGGCGTGATCTTCCCGATCTTATTGCCGACGGTTTCGGTAAACCAGAGGTTGCCGTCCGGCCCCGCCGCGATGTCTGTCGGCGCGCTGCTTGCAGTCGGTATTGGGTACTCGGTAATCGTGCCGCCCGTGGTGATCTTTCCGATGCTGTTGCCCTGTTCGGTAAACCATAGGTTACCGTCCGGCCCCGCGGCGATCTTGAACGGGTCCTGGCCGCAACACCCAATTGCATACTGGGTGACCGTGCCGTTCGGCGTGATCTTCCCGATTCTGTCGTCGTTGCTGCCGTTGTTTCCGGTGAACCACATATTGCCGTCGGGTCCGGCAGCGATCCCGTACAGGAATACTCCGCCGCCCGGGCAGGTGCCAGTGCAAATCGGATAGCCGGTCATCGTGCCGCCCGGGGTGATCTTCCCGATCCCGTAGCCACCGAGATAGGTGAACCAGAGGTTGCCGTCCGGGCCTGCGGCGATGCCCCCACTTCCGTTGAGCGGGCCGGGATACTCGGTGATCGTCCTACTCGCAGCTTTGACCGGCGAGGAGTAAATACCGCCCGTGCTTCCGATCACATAGAGGTGCGTGCTGTCGGTCGAGATACTGACTCCGGCGCCGCTCTGAACGCTCCAGCCCTGAGCGTTCAGATCATAATAGTAGATACCGTTGCCGTCGCTGTTCGTGGGATAGCCCAGAGCAAAGACGCCACCGATCGTCGTGGGCGCGATTGCTGACGCGTTTCCGGGGAGCTGCACGAAACTGTTATTTGGATTCTCGTAATAGATGCTGCCGGCGGAGTTGAGAACGTACAAACCATTGGCCGAAACGGTTCCATTGGAAAGGGTAAAGCTGTTCGGATCCCACGACGCGGCGATTCGTACGCCCGCACCCGGCACTTGCGACCAGCTGGTCGTGTAATGCCAAATCGCCTGATCGCTACCGGCCGAATTGCCGTTGGAGAGCACGTAGATCGAGCCGTCCGAAGCAGCGGTGACGTCGCTGCATCCGCCGCCCAGCCCGGTCCATGTTCCGCCGCTGTACGAATACGCTCCGCCGCTGGAATTGATCGCGTAGAGCGTGCCGTCCGGCGCCACCGATAGCCGCGAGGCCAGTCCCGAAATATTGGTCCACGTTCCGCTGACATAATGCCAGATATACTTGTCGGCTCCGGAAGGCGCATCTGAGAGCACCCAGAGTGACCCGTCGGGAGCTGCGGCGGCATAACTGGCCGCACCAGGAATCTGCGTCCAACTCGCGCCTTGAATTGCGCTCTGCGGTTTTACGGCCATGACGCTGGCTAGGAGAATCGTCGTGTGCGCCATCGGCGCAGGCACAATGGAGCCAGGTGACACCGACTGCGGCGTATCGAGCATGATGCCGCCGGTCTGCGGGGTCATGTGCCTTGCGCCCGAGCATCCCGCCAGGACGACGGTAAATGCGAGTGCGGAAAATACATAAGAACGAAGGCTCATAACCGCTCCCAAGTAGCGCGCAAGCAGGTCGAACGCTCGAGTCGGCTCTTCCGGCGCCGAAGATGCCGAACCTGCCCCCGACCGGCCGGCTAGAGCCGGTCTTTGATCGTGTACGAGCCGCGATTGCCGTCGAGGAACCCGAGGGCGCCGGCGCGATGTTCCGACATCATGTGGACGGGGAGTTCGCGAATCACATCGATGGGTTTACCCTTGCAGTCAACGCCGCG